>JAFTCP010000097.1 GCA_017454625.1 Synergistaceae bacterium | reverse complement strand
TGGGGATTGTTAGAAAGTTTGGGGGTTGTTAAAAAATTTGGTTGTGTTCGGATTATTAGAAAGTGCAAAGGATTGTGATAAATTATTCTGAGAATATAACTAGACTTTGTTCACGGCACCCCGAAAATTATGAAGGAACATTAATAAATTTATTTATGAGAATATTAACGTTCAGCCTCAAGCGATGTTTTAACAGGAAAAATTATATAAAACGCGTTCGAGAAAAATTCATCATCAAAATATAACACGTTCTATTTTCACGTTTGACCTCAAGCAAAGTTTAATGTTTAATATTCACGTCATATTTCACACACTTATTAAGAAGGAGAGAAATTTATTCATGCTTGGAGATTTTACATATTCAAACCCAACACGCTTATATTTCGGCAAAAACGCTTTAGACGGACTTAACACGGAACTTGCGAATTACGGCCCGAATATTTTATTGACTTACGGCGGCGGCTCAATCAAAAAAAGCGGCCTTTACGACCAAATCGTTAACATTCTCAAGGCTAACGGCAAAAACATAATCGAACTTCCCGGCGTAATGTCGAACCCGACTGTCGAGAAATTATACGAGGGAGCAAAACTCGCAAAGGATAACAACGTCGATTTAATTCTTGCTGTCGGCGGCGGTTCAGTCTGCGATTACTCAAAGGCCGTATCAGTTTCGGCATATTACGAAGGCGATGCTTGGGACAAATATTTTCTCAAGATGGAAGAGCCAGAATGCAAAATTATCCCCGTCGGATGCGTCTTAACGATGGTCGGAACAGGAAGCGAAATGAACGGCGGAAGTGTAATCACTAACCACGCTCAAAAATTGAAGATTGGCCACGTCTTCGGCGATAACGTTTTCCCGAAATTCTCAATCCTTAACCCTGAATACACGTTCTCAGTCCCGCAGTATCAAATGGTCGCAGGCTTCTTCGACATCATGAGCCACATCATGGAGCAGTATTTCTCGAACGATGACGACAACACTTCGGATTACATCGCTGAGGGATTAATGAGGTCGTTAATTGCAAGCTCAAAAGTTGCCGTCAAAGATCACACGAATTACGAAGCCCGCAGCAATATCATGTGGACAGCAACTTGGGCATTGAACACGCTCATTGCAAAGGGAAAATCAACCGACTGGGAAGTTCACATGATCGGTCAATCCGTCGGAGCTTACACGAACGCCACTCACGGAATGACTTTATCGGCCGTCTCACTCGCTTATTATCGAACAATTATGAATTACGGGATAAAGAAATTCGCACGTTTCGCCGTCAACGTCTGGGGAGTAAATCCTGCCGGAAAAGATGATGCAGAACTCGCAAAAGAAGGCCTTAAACATCTTGAAGCCTGGATGAAATATATCGGTGTCGTTATGAGCTTAAAGGAACTCGGCGTAACTGAAGACATGTTCGAGGGAATTGCTGACGGAACATTTTTACTCGGCGGCGGCTATAAGCAATTGACGCGCGAAGAAGTCATTAACATTCTCAAGGAGAGTATGTAAATCATGAGCAAAAAATTAGTTGCATATTTCTCAGCAAGCGGAGTAACCGGAAGTGTCGCTAAGAAATTGGCCGAAGCTGTCAACGCTGACTTATACGAGATTAAGCCGAAAGTTGCATACACGAGCGCAGATTTGAACTGGAATAATTCAAGCTCACGTTCAAGCGTCGAAATGAAGGATAAAACTTCACGCCCCGAACTCGCCGACAAAAACGCAAAACTTGACGGGGTTGATGTTGTATTCTTGGGCTTCCCGATTTGGTGGTATGTCGCTCCTACGATAATTAACACATTCTTAGAGAGCTATGATTTTTCCGGCAAGACGATAATTTTATTCGCAACGTCCGGAGGTTCAGGCTTCGGAGGTGCCGTTGCTGGACTTCAATCAAGCGCGCCGGGAGCAAAAATTCGTGAAGGTAAAGTTTTTAATCGCCGTGTTTCAGTCGAAGAGTTAAAGAAGTGGGCTGAAGGTCTCAACGTTTAACGTTCAAGATATAAAACTTTTGTTCTCTCCTGAGTAAAATCGGGGGAGAATTTTTTATGCTATAATATCAACAAAAATTACGTAGAAAGGACTTGACAAAAACGAAAATGGCCACCATAATTGACCAGACCAGACCAGACCAG
>JAFTCP010000096.1 GCA_017454625.1 Synergistaceae bacterium | reverse complement strand
TAACTTTTTTATGTATTCTCGATACATCTTCTCTCGCGCTTCCCAATATTCCGCCGATATTCCTAATACTGCTTCGAGTTTCATTGCTAACTCATGCGTTATCTCCTTTTCTCCGTTGATTAGGCTGTCTACATCCTTTATTGTTAACCCTAACCTATGCGATATTTCCTTCTTCGTCATCTTCTTACTCTTGATAAGAATTTCTTCTATCGCTCGGCCAGGAGGGACTTTTAACACTCTTCCCATTACTGCGCTCCTCCGTTCATCATCGCTTGCGCTTGTTGTTCTGCCTCTTGCGCCGCCTGATTTTGTATCTGCTGATTTAACGCCATGAAGAATTGCTGTTTCACTACCTCTGGGTCAAGTATATAATTCTGCGGGTCTCTAATGCCACTCTCAAGCATTAACTTCTGCGCTGCTTTCGCCCATTCTCCAGGCGTTACTGCTCCGAATTGCATTCCCGTTTGTGCTAAGTACCCCAAATAGAATTGCAAGTTTTCTATCGTCTGTTTGCGCTTGCCAATTCCGGCCTCTGTGTTCACGTCAATATCAAACTCGCCTTTCAGGTCATCAGGAGAAATTTGCAACATCTGATTTTTCAACCTTATCACTTGCGGTTGGTCTATGTATCTCTGGTTCAGCTCTACGAGAAATCTTAATACATCTCCTACGCCGGTCTCGGCAAATACCCTCACGATGTAATCAATTCTCTGTGCGCTCGCCTGTTGGAGTAAACTAATTCCCGTCGCAGTCTTGTTCAGGCTTGAGCTGTCTGTGCCCTGATTGTAACGTGTTCGGCCCGTCCATTGCTCTAATGCCCCTTCGAGGTATTCAAACAAATTCATCGTCCAGGGCGCTAATCCATTCTGCGGAAATGGCATCGCTATTGTTCGTGGGTCATTCTTCGTCTTGATGTATTGCCGGTTTTCCTGTAAGTCTTTCAGGTCAACGCCATTAGGATTAATAAACCAGCGGGCATTGTTCAAGTTCACCGTATTAATTAAGAGCTGACGCATCAAAGCCGTCTTTATCGTCTGGACTTCTCCGACAATCTCACTCAGTGAAACATCTGCCAAAACTTTGAACGGGTCTCGAACTGGTGATAGCGTGAATATCGGTACTCGGCCGTATGGATTTTCCGTTACCCTCAGTAATTCATCTCCAACTACAGAAACTATTGCGTCCTCAAGTAATCCGTCCCCGTTAATGTCCAGTTTCACGTAGCATTCATAGAGTTCATAAAGTGCCCGTGCGTTGTCATCTTCATTCGGTCGCTGGTCGAGTTCATCATTTAATTCTGTCTCAAACGTCCCGTAAATTACTCCGCCGTTCCCTTCATTGCTAATTGCTTTCTCTACCGCGCGTGGGTCATATATTCCGTTACGTGCTTGTCGTCTCAGATGGTCCGCACTTACAGCTTGTTTATGTGCTACAAAATTCGCTTCACTCAGACTTTTTGCTTCTGGCGACCATCGCAAATCTGTAACTCTCACTGGCTCAATTATCGGCTTGTTGCTCTTTAACCTGCCTATTCGATAATATACCTGATACATCCCGAACATGTCAGGACCATTTGCGTACATTATCTCGCACCATTCATCCGATTGCAGCATCATTAATCGCGATACATCGGCGTATTCGAACTTTTCTTCCTGCCAGTCCTCTACTCGTTCCCACCAAATTTTTACAGCACCAAGATTGTATTGAAACGCATCACTGAACCAATCCCATAACACTAAAAATCCCCTGTTCTGCGTCATCAGCTGAAAGTTTACTAACTCTTTCAAGACTTCCGCACGCGGCACATCCTCTTCACTTCTTCCAACAATGACTATTGCATCATCGCCGCCAAAGAATGAGTTCATCACTAATGGGATTGCCCACTGTACCATGCTCCAAAAGTCAAAGCTAACAAAATCACTCTGACTGCTCGTGTGCTTGAACCTTGACTTGTAATATTGCCGGTCAGCTTCGTATATTTGATGTCGTAATCTTAATTTCGGCTCAATTTTGGAAGTGTAAAAATCATTCGCTCGCTGTATGTCATGCAAAACTGCCTTTTTTATCCTTTGAATGTCTACATTTGCCCCGCTATTGGGTTCCATTCCTCATTTAACCCTCCTTCCTCTCCGTAATTTTTATACTCGTATGGCGTTGTCGATAACTGCTCCATGTAGGCTAGCGCGTCAATTACGTCATCATGTGCTCCATGCGGATATGAGAGTAATTCACTTTCAATCTTCTCTAGCCAGCCCGCATTTCTCTTAAACCAAACTGTGCCTAGCGCAAATCTCGGTTGTATCGCGTCAATTCGTATCTCTTTTCGCTTCTCAGCTTTAAGCGGCGTTATTCGGAAAAATATTCCTCGTCTCGGCATCTCCTTTTCTAGAAAGTGTTGTAAGGCAGCCTGATACGCAACAACTTCAATTCCAACTGTTAGCGGCTTCCACTTCCGAACTGCTGAAAATATCGCGTCTATTGTCGTCGTCGGGTCATAGCGTCCGTATTCAACATCAAGAACTAGCCAATGCCCCGCGCTATTCACCCCAACCGTTACAATCGCTGAGTAATCCGCGTTCACTTTTTGAGAAATTGCAAGGTCTACTGTCGTGTATATGTTCATATCTTGGAGTGATGGCGTTCGGTCGTAATATCTAAAATACTCACGTTTGAATTTCTGACTTGACGGGCTGATACATTCGCACATCTTGTTTCGGTACCACAAATCCGTTTTCCCCAAGAGTGAAAATTTCTCTCGCTCTTTCTCTATCGCGCTTAACGGCCACTTTGAGGGCCACGCACTTTGTCCGTCTGGCGTTAATATCGGAATACGGCGTGTCGTGAACTTTAAACTTTCTGGGCTTTTCATAACTTGTTCAATTATGCATCGCTCGCCTAAGTTATTTCCTATTAGAAATATTCGGCTCGTTTGTCCGAGAAAATATACGTCGCTCAAGAACCAATCCCAATCTCCGGCTGTTACCGTCTCACTTCGTGCGTCCTCTTCATCCTGCGGGTCATCAATTATCACTAAGTCAGGACGTTTTGAGCCCCACGAAAGACCTCGTACCGCCGCCCCCTTGCCGTATGCCTCAATTCTCACGCTCAAGCCGTTATGATATTTCACCTCAAACGCCAAGCCGGAATTTTCCGTGATACTCGCCGCTAATCCGTTCAGCTTTGGAGAGGCTAAATATTCTCGCGAGACTTCTAATAATTTTTTGCTCGCCGTTCTCTGTGTTGCGCAGATTATTATCAAGTAGCTCCGTTTTTCTTGCGGATATGTTAAAGCATGGAGTAAGTTTGCTCGGATTACTATTTGTGTTTTCGCGCTCTCTCGGAATGCTTCAATTGCAAAGTGGCCGGTACCGTTTAACAATATTTCGCTCCACTCTTCGTGAAATTTTGCAGGTGTTACGTCGTCTTGGCTGGGAATATATTCTTCTCGAAATCCTACGAGGGAACTTAATGCGCGCTCCTCTTTCTCAATTACTGCCTTCAGTTCGTCGTCCGTCATTCATGTGCTCCAATAAGATTTTTCTCACCTGTGAACCTACATCCAACATCCCGCTGATTTGCACCGCCTCAGTCTGAATTGCTTTACCCTGCGTTCTATCAAGTATGTCTTGGGCCGCTGTCAGCCTTATACTTTCTTTTTCGCTGTTCAGGAGTTCTACTAGCGTTCGGGCCGCGTCGGGACTTGCAGCTTTCAATATCTCTTTAACTTCGGGGTTCATCTTTGAACGACCGCCAGGATTTCCGGATACTCCCTTCGGAAATTTTCCCACTCTCTTCACCTTCTCTCCATAACAAAAAGCCCCGAACTTCTTTCGCTCGGAGCTCGTTTACTCTTTTGTGATTGTAGGAGTTTATCACACTTTTTCGTTTGTGTCGTCTCAACCTACTATCAATTTTGTATCAATTTTTTTTCAGTTTCGTATCAATTGTGTCTCAATACTATACAATTTA
>JAFTCP010000095.1 GCA_017454625.1 Synergistaceae bacterium | reverse complement strand
GGAGGCTTTAGAAAATTTTACATGGACAACAAAGATTACAAAGATACCCTAAATTTACCCGTTACTAATTTCCCAATGCGCGCGAACTTAGCTAAACGTGAACCGGGCTTTCTCGATTTCTGGCACAAACAGGACATCTATCACAAAGCATTACACGCCCGCGAACATTCACCGGAGCGCTTTGAACTCCACGACGGCCCGCCTTACGCGAACGGAGATATTCATATTGGTACGGCGTTCAACAAGATACTGAAAGATTTTATCGTGAAATCAAAGACTATGACAGGACGCTACACTCCTTATGTTCCGGGCTGGGACACTCACGGACTGCCGATTGAGTTACGTTCACTTCGAGACGCAAAACTTTCAAAATTGGGAACTGGAATTGACCCCGTCGAACTCAGGGCAAAATGCAAGGAGACGGCGTTACATTATCTTGATGTTCAGCGTGAGGAGTTCAAGAGGCTTGGAGTTTTAGGCGAGTGGGATCATCCATACATAACGCTTGATCCGGAATTTGAGCACTTAGAGCTTCACGCTTTCGCTGATATGGTCGAGAAGGGATTAATTTATCGCGGATTGAAGCCGGTTTACTGGTGCACCGATTGCCAGACAGCTTTAGCCGCCGGAGAAATTGAATATTGGGACGAGGAAAGCCCTTCGGTTTACGTCGCTTATCCAATGCCGAAAATTGCTGAGAAATTCCCGGAGTTCGCAGGTAAAGACGTAAATATTGTGATTTGGACAACAACCCCTTGGACGCTTCCATCAAGCGCGGCCGTTGCTGTTCATCCGAGATATGATTACGGATTTTACGAGGTTGACGGGAAAATTTACATTCTTGCTGAGGGCCTGAAAAAGTCAGTGAGTGAGAATACCGGCTTGAACTTCGGCGAAGCGTTAAAAATTGTAAAAGGTGCAGAACTTGAGAACTTGAAGCCTCTTCATCCGTTCTATGAGCATGAATTACTTGTTGTGCTCGCTGATTACGTCGAACTCGAAACAGGAACAGGATGCGTACACACCTCACCAGGACACGGCGTTGAAGACTACGAGACCGGAGTACGTTACGGCCTGAAAGTTTACAGCTCAGTTGACCATGCAGGAAAATTTGAGCGCGAGATGTCCATTGTCGGAGGAATGAGCTTAGACGACGGCGGCAAAAAAGCAATCGAGCTCATCAAGGAAAAAGGAAGATTATTAGGCTTCGGGAAAATCCTTCACAGTTACCCGCATTGCTGGAGATGCAAACGCCCCGTAATCTTCCGCGCAACGGATCAATGGTTCATCAACGTTAAGGAGTTCAGAGATGAAGCATTACGCGTAATCGACGAAGAAGTAAAATGGATACCGGACTGGGGACGCGACAGAATTTTTAACATGGTCAGTTCACGTTCGGACTGGTGCATTTCGCGCCAAAGAGTTTGGGGAATTCCTGTTCCGGCAATTCACTGTAAGGACTGCGGAAGTTTCACATTAACGCCTGACCGTATCCGAATGCTCGCCGAGAAAGTCAAAGTTTCTGATGATGGCACAAGTATTTGGTGGCGTGAAAGCCTTGATGAGTTATTCGGAGATAAGGCATGCTGTGATAAATGCCATTCTCACAACGTCGAGAAGGACACGAACATTTTAGACGTTTGGTTTGACTCCGGAGTGTCTCATATGTCAGTCTTGAACGAGAAATTCGGGTTGAATTGGCCGTGTGATATGTATCTCGAAGGCAGCGACCAGCATCGCGGATGGTTCCAGTCTTCATTATTGACGGCTGTAGCAATCAAGGGACATGCTCCATATAGACAGGTTTTAACTCACGGTTTCACTCTTGACGGAAAAGGCCGCAAAATGTCAAAGTCAATTGGAAATACAGTAGCTCCCCTTGAAGTCATTAACGAGTTCGGCGCTGACATTGTGAGATTGTGGGTAGCTTCGTCGGATTACAGAAACGACGTGAGGATCTCGAAGGACATTTTGAAGACGTTATCCGAAACATATCGCCGCATTCGCAACACAGCAAGATTTTTACTCGGCAACTTGCACGACTTCAACCCAGAAGCTAACGCCGTGCCGTATGAAGAGTTATTATCAATGGACAAATGGATTCTTGACAGGTTACACAGGATAATATCAAGAGTTCGCAAAGCGTTTGAGGATTACGAGTTCAATGTGCCAGTTTCATTAATTCACACGTTCTGCGTAAACGAATTGAGCGCGTTTTATCTGGACATCAGCAAGGACAGGTTATATGTTGAAGATGTGAACTCTCTCACGCGTCGAAGCGCACAGACGGCTATGTGGGAAATTCTTTCATGCTTGACGAGAATGTTAGCGCCTTTACTCAGCTTCACAGCCGAAGAAATTTGGCAGGAGATGAGGACGATTGACGGAACTTTACCTGAGAGCGTATTTCTTTCGGACTTCCCGGAGCAGGACAAAACGAAGCTCAACGATGAACTTAATTCCTTATGGACCGAAGCCGTCAACTTCAAGGGAGCCGCAAGCCGTATGCTCGAAACTTTACGCGCTGACAAGACAATCGGGACTTCTCTTGAAGCTCACGTGCAAGTCAAGAAATCGCCGGAACTCTCGAATTTGGCCGAGAAATTTACGATTGATGAGCTCGCTGATATTCTTATCGTGTCAAAGTTTGAATGGGTTGATGAGTTGACCTTATCGCGAACATTCAAGGACGACGAGACGGGTTATGAATTGGCCGGAGGTTTTGTGTCAGGTACGAAATGCCCGAGATGCTGGAAGTATGACGATCATCCGAACGAACACGGACTTTGCAAACGATGCGCACATGTCCTTCACGAGGATTAATTACGCTGAGAGTATGACGCACACGGACTTTGCTAACAATGTGAGAGCACTTCATGAGGATTAACATATCACGAATGTTCTGCATGAATGTCATTTAACCTTCGTGAAAGTCAAATTGCCTACGTGAAAAGACGTTTACAATTTTTGCCCTTCAGGTTTATCATGAGGGGCATATTTTTTTGACAGGGAGACGAATAAAATATCTTGAAAAATTTCTTAGCGTCCGTAAAATTCCTTACCCCAAGTGCGTATAAATACCGTAAGGGGGGGGGGGCACAACTTTTCACATAATTCTTGCTCACGTCAGGAGTAATTTAATATTTCCAGGAGGAATGGTAATGCGCAAAATTTCTCTCGTTTTATTAGCGTTATTCTTCTTCTTCGTAACTTCTCCAGTTTATTCAGCTTATAGACGAACAACAACTCACGACTTAAACCGCCCGCTTGAGCTTCAAAGATTTTTCCAGAACGCCACGCTTAATACAGTTCAAGAAGCCGTAACCTCAGGAAGACTTGATCCGACAAGAATATTCGGTTCTGACAGCATGCTTGACTTCGCGATAACTCACATTCCGAATTTCTCACAGGAAAAAGCTCTCATCATCAAATATTTAATCGACAAAGGAGCCGACGTAAATCACAAAGGCAACGCAGCTTCTATTTTATGCCGGGCCGTCCAGATATGCCGCGCTGATGTAATTACCGTGCTTCTTGATGCCGGAGCGACGAATACATACAACATGTACGGGTTGAGCCTCGCAGAACTCGCAGAACAAAACAGAAATTTACAAGGGACATCAATTATATCAAGGCTGCAATCCGTAGAATAATTATTAAGGCCGGGCCAATCGTTATGACCCGGTTAATTTTTGCATGCTTAATGTCCGACAGAAGCGATTGCACGTAAAATTTCGTAACGGTCCATCTGCAAATGTTTCTGCATCGCTAAAGCCTCTTCGATTGGGACTTCGACAATTCCGCCCTCACGAGTGCAGATGATGCTTCCTGTTCGTCCTTCAGCAAAAGCCTTCACAGCGTAATATCCCATTCTCGTAGCAGTCTCACGGTCTCGTCCGGTTGGTGCTCCTCCACGCTGAATGTGTCCCAAAACGGTAACGCGAGGATCTAATCCTAATGCCTCGTGTATTCTTTCGCCGATGTCAATTGCGCTTCCTGCTCCTTCAGCAACGACGACCATAAAATGCGTAGCTCCGGCTAATCTTGCGTTCTGTATCTGTTCAACAACATCTTTCTGGAAGTCAAGTTCATGTTCAGGCACAAGCACCGACGTAGCACCTACAGCAATTCCAACGTAAAGAGCGAGAAAGCCCGCGTGTCTTCCCATGACTTCGACGACTGAACACCTTTCGTGAGACTGCATTGTGTCGCGTAGTTTGTCTATGCAGTCAATCGCCGTGTTACAAGCGCTGTCAAAGCCGATTGTGTAATTCGAACAGCCGATGTCATTATCGATCGTCGCGGGAATTCCCATAACAGGAACTCCCAAACGTGAAAGCTCAAGTGCGCCCTTAAAAGTTCCATCGCCGCCAATTGCAACAACTCCGTCAAGTCCGAGCATCTTGCAGGTTGATACGGCTTTTTCGCGTCCCTTTTCGGTCATGAACTCTTCGCTTCTGGCCGTGTATAAGATTGTGCCGCCTCTTCCGAGAATATGCCGGGTCATGTCGCCGTTAAGAATGATAAAGTCGCTGTTGATTAAGCCCTGCCAGCCGCGACGAATGCCGACACACTCAATCCCGTAAAACATAGCCGTCCTCGCTACAGCACGAACAGCCGCGTTCATTCCCGGTGAGTCTCCTCCGCTCGTTAATACTCCGATGCGCTTAATTTTTCTCTGTTCCATGTAAGTGAAAATTCTCCTTTCTGGGAATCTGTAAATTATCGTGGAATAAGTAATATAATATCATCATGAATATAAAGATTACAGCAAATTTATTTGGAATGATTTTTACTTCGAGCTTAACAATTCTTTATTGGGGGCTTCATGACAAAGCATCGCAGGAAGTTCATAACATGCTTAAATCTATAGGGACTTTATGACATCGAGCATCATACGAAGTTTACAACATCGCTTAAGTCTATAATTCTCTATGGAACTTAACATTTATCAAGTATCGTACGAAATTCACAACACAACTTGGGGACTTCATGACAGCGAAGTTCACAACATCGCTTAAATATTCGGGGTTTCATGACATAATTAATATTAATAGGTATAATAGCTAAAAATAGACTATAATGACGTGAATTTTCTATGCCTAATTGGGACGACGAAAAAACAACTTGGGAAAAATTACGCGAGAAAAAACCGGAGTTAGCAGAACTCTTCAGGAAAATAACCTGCTGGCCTGCTGAGATTAATTATACTGATGAAGTTACCTCAACACTCAGTGATGCGATTATAGACGCATATAAACATCAAGACTTTATAAAGCCCAGCCCGATTTTTTCCGAATTGGATAATTTTATTAAGGACCTGTGGAAATTTCCATCATCACAGAAAATAGGCGAAATCACTATATCCGATTTGATAGAAAAATTAGAGCGTGCAAAGAAAAGCAGAGAGGATTACGAAAGAGATTGTAGATACTCCTTTGCGAACTATAAAGGGGAAACATTACGGCGCTTAACTGAAGCATGCTGGGATTTCGTGGATTATCAATTAAACAGCGGAGATGTATGTGCTTCAGATGCAGAATTATTCAAACGTGAAGGCTTTCAAATCGGCAGTGCCTGGCATGGTGATATTCTGAAGGCTCCTGTCTTGTTCCTGAGCTTTAATCCCGGAATAACTCAAGGCTGTGTTTTTCCGCGCTGGCATCCTGACAAAAATTTATTCACTTGGTGCGGACTTCGTAAGGAAGACAGCGGAGATTATACAGGAAATTACACAATAGAATATGACGGTATTCAAAAGATAAATGTAATTCAAGATGTTAAAAAAATTTACAAGTATTTGAGAGACAGGCTTATTGATACTTACATTGACGATAGCGGGAAAATATATATATGGGAGAAGAAACAATTTGACAGAAATAATAAAATTTTAACGTGTCAAAAAGGTTCAAAGCCGATAAAATTCTGGAATGAGTTACTCGTCGACATGATGAACCTTCTCATAGGCTCAACAGAGCAAAGCAGAGAACATACACAAAGATTAATGCGTTCAGTCTTGAGTGCTGAGATAATTTTCTGGGGGTCAAAAAACGGTGAAGGTGCTCAAGATGAGGAAAGGTTAAAATATTTCTGGGAAAATTTCACGGCCCCTATTATTAAACATTGCGGAGCTGATTTACTCTTCCTGGTCGGCGAAAAAACTATAGACACCTTCAACATAATCACTAGGGAAAATCTCAAGAGCGGAGACGTTATCAGCGATGGAAGGTTTACGTCCAAACTCGGAAAAAGATATGAAGCAATAGCCGCAATCGATCATCCCAGCAAACGTGGAAAAACAAATTATCGTTCTGTTGTCAGTGATTTAAATGGGAAAATTCCGCAGACAATAGCAGACATTCAAACGCTTTACAACTTGGCTTAGCTTATCATGTCGAGAAACTCCTGCTCCGTCAAAATTTTTACGCCTAATTCTTCGGCTTTCTGAAGTTTTGAACCTGTCTTGTCCCCAGCGATGAGATAGGTTGTTTTCTTGCTGATACTTGATGAAACTTTCCCGCCGAGTGCTTTAACTTTCTCGCCCGCTTCGTCTCGTGTCATCGTCGATAATGAGCCTGTGAAGACAAAAATTTTTCCGTCGAGAGTATTTTTCTCTTTCAGCGTAACATTCTCACTTCCCATTGAGAAGCCGAGTGAGCGAAAATCTTCAATCAATTTCAAATTGGCCTGATTACCGAAAAATTCATGAACTGAACGCGCGATGACCGGGCCAATTCCCTCAATTTCCGAAATTTCATCAATCGAAGCCGCTTTGAGATTGTCGATATTCCCGAACTCGTCAACAAGTAAACTTGCCGCATTTTTCCCAACGCCTAAAATTCCCAGTGCCGTCAACAAATTCACGAATGGACGAGACTTTGAGGCTTCGAGTTCAGCTAAAATATTCTGCGCGGATTTCTCACCGATTTTGTCAAGCGTCATCCAGTCTTCAAGGCTCAACGTGTAAATATCGCTCAGCGTCTTAATTTTCCCGGAAGCAATCAACTTTTCAGCTAAACTTTTTCCCAAGCCTTTAATGTTCATTCCATCACGCGCGGCAAAATATCTCAATCCCTCTTTCAACTGGGCAGGACACGACGCACGATTAGGACAGCGATACGCGGCTTCTTCTGGAAGTCTCACGATTTCGGAGTTACAGGCCGGACAATTCGCGGGCATCATGAAAATTTTCTCCTGACCTGTTCGCGCTGAAACGTCAACATTAACAATTTCCGGAATAATCTCTGCCGCCTTCCGAACGATAACGACATCACCGACGCGAATATCTTTACGGGAAATTTCATCGACATTATGAAGGCTCGCACGTGATACCTGAGTTCCTGCAAGCCTAACAGGTTCAAGAATTGCTACGGGCGTTAAAACTCCGGTTCTTCCAACGGAAATTTTTATGTCGAGTAATTTTGTCCGCGCTTCCTCAGGAGGATATTTATACGCAACGGCCCATCTTGGAGCATGTGAAGTTGAGCCGATATTAGGCCATTGGGTTAAATCGTCGAGCTTTATTACTACACCGTCAGTAACGTAATTTAACTTGTAGCGTTCATCATGCCAGTGAGAGATAAAGTTTTTCGCGTCGTCAAGATTTTCACACAGGCTCCATGCTTCTTGAATGGGTAATCCTTTTTCTTTGAGCCACGTTAAAGCCTCACTCTGCCGCGTAACTCCGAATTTCTCAGCATCAACCAGATAATAAAGAAATATATCAAGTCCGCGTTCAGCTAAAATTTTCCCGTCTTTCTGTCTCAGAGTTCCGGCGGCGGCATTTCTTGGGTTGGCAAAAAGTTTTCCGCCTCGTTCCTCCTGACGAGCATTAATCGCTTTGAAACGTTCTAGCGTCATCAAGACTTCTCCGCGAACTTCGACACGTCCAGCCGGAGGATTTATTAATTTCTTGGGCACAGCGTCAATCAGCAATAAATTTTCCGTAACATCCTCGCCGATATTCCCGTTTCCTCGCGTAGCTCCCTGAACAAAAACGCCGTCTTGATAAATCAGCGACACAGCAAGCCCGTCAATCTTCATCTCACACGTAAACGGGCCGGATAAATTTATTCTCGTGAAAAAATTAGTGAGCTCATCAGGATTGAAGACGTTATCAAGCGAGAGCATAGGGATTTTGTGTTCAACCTTCGCGAATAACTCACTGGGAGAACCGCCGACTTTATGCGTGAGAAAATCTTTGCGCGAAAACTCCGGATAATCCCTCTCAAGCTCGTTAAGCTCACGAACAAGTGCGTCATACTCCGAATCTGGAATTTCCGGAGCATCTTTATCATAATATAATTCTGCATGATGCTTTACGAGTTCATAAAGCTCATTCATTCGGGCTTCAAATATATTCATGTTGTGTCCAGTTATCTATAAATTTTGCGTCTGTCATAATAACACAAAACCCGCACAAGTTCTCTCATTAAGTTTTCTCGTGCGGGCTGAAAATTTTTACGCTTTCGGCTTCATTGTCGGGAACAAAATTACGTCTCTGATTGAGCGTGCTCCCGTCAAGAACATTACTATTCTGTCCATTCCGATGCCCATTCCGCCAGTTGGGGGAAGTCCGGCTTCGATCGCGTTGATAAAATCCTCGTCGAAAACGTGAGCTTCATCGTCGCCCTCTGCTTTCTTTCGTGCCTGGTCCTCAAAACGTTCGCGCTGGTCTAACGGGTCATTTAACTCGCTGAACGCATTAGCAACTTCCTTACCGAACATGAAGAGTTCAAATCTGTGTGTGTAATCCGGGTTCTCAGGGTCTCGCTTTGATAGCGGCGAAATTTCCGTAGGATGTCCAAGCATGAATGTAGGCTCAATTAATTTCTCCTCACAGAATGCCTCAAACATGAGATTTAACACGGCGAATTTGCTTTCATGTCCTGTTATCTCCGCTCCTAATCCCTTATCACGCGCAATTTGCCGGGCCTGTTCGTCTGAAGTTATCGTATCAAAGTCAACTCCGGCGTACTCTTTGACGGCTTCCCTCATTGTGATTTTCTTGAACGGTTTCGACAGGTCTAATTTAATCCCGTTCCATTCAATTTCGAGCGTCCCGATGGCTGTCGCCGCATTCCTGATTAACTCTTCGGCTAAGTTCATCATGTCAACGTAATTCGCATAAGGCCAGTATACTTCCATCATCGTAAATTCCGGGTTATGCATGGTGTCAATTCCTTCATTCCTGAAGTTACGGCCAATCTCGTAAACTCTTCCCATCATTCCGACGACTAAACGCTTAAGATAAAGTTCTACGGCAATCCTCATGAACATATCAAGTCCGAGCGCGTTATGAAACGTCTTGAAGGGCCGGGCGTTTGCTCCTCCAGCCAGGACTGACAAAATCGGCGTTTCGACTTCAAGAGTTCCGTGTGATTCGAGAGTTTCACGGAATGACGAGATAATTTTTGAACGCTTCCTGAAAACTTCGCGGACTTCGGGATTAGCGATTAAGTCCATGTAACGCTTGCGATAACGTAATTCCGTGTCAGTAAGTCCGTGCCATTTTTCCGGTAAAGGACGAATTGCCTTGCTGAGTAATTTATAATCCTTGACTAAGATTGTGAGCTCACCGCGTTTTGTCCTGCAAGGATTTCCGATTATTCCGATCCAGTCGCCTGTGTCAACCCACTTTTTGAAGAACTCGTAATTTTTCTCGCCGACCGCGTTAAACTGAAAATACAATTGCATTCTTGATGTCTCATCGGCCAAGTCAGCAAAAGCAGCTTTTCCCTGCCGCCTAATCGTCATAATTCTTCCGGCCGTCTTAATCGTAACATCTTCAGCTACCTGTTCAGCTTCGAGATAATCAAAACGTTCACGAATTGATTCGAGTGTGTCCTGTCTGTCCCAAGTCTCGTTGATATAGGGATCGTAGCCTTCTTCAGAACGTAAACGCAATAACTTTTCCTTGCGCTG
>JAFTCP010000094.1 GCA_017454625.1 Synergistaceae bacterium | reverse complement strand
TTCTGAGAGAGCCAAAAATCTAACTTTCTCCCGACGATTGCCGACAAAGCGGGGACGCACGAAGCCAGCATGAGAATATCACCCGAAGCAACTGCGGCAGTTCCGAAAGTCAACGCCCAAATCAGCATCAGGAACTCCGGAGATTTCTCGGCAGGAATTTTACGGGGGAAAACTTCATAAATTGCTCGGATTATAAAGCCGTGAAACGGAACAAAGCTCATGAAAGCGAAGATTATTAATCCTGTCGTTCCGCCGAAAGTGTAATTATGACTTTGACAACGCATAAAGTGAATTATTGACGGATTAATCAACGCGAGCAGAATAAAGTAAAATCCGCAAAATACGATCGTGATAATAATTCCGGAAGGCCACGTGAAAAAATCCCTCAGTAAATCCCAGTCATTAGACATGACACAGTAAACAATCACAGCGAACCATGAGAGGAATAATCCGCCCGCTCCGTGTGTGATGAAAGCTAAAGTTGAAGCGATATGCGAGATTACAAGCCAGCGTTTATTGTTGCGCGCACGAACTACTCCGGCCATTGTGAAAGCCGTCAAGCATGCGAAGATTGCGTGTTCGGAGGCCAATTGCGAGACTACGAAGCAAGCTGTCATTCCTGCACAGATTGAAGCGGAGAACCAGGATTTACGGTGAGCGTCCTCACGTGAGACATGAGCGGCTAAAGCTGAAGCTAATATCATTCCCAAGCCTGAGACTGCCGACCAGAAACGTACAGCAAATTCACCCCAGCCGAAAAATTTTAGCGCGAGAGCTTCAAGCCACCATGTACCGAGTGTTGAACCAGCCGTAAGAGCTTCACCAATTTTAGGCGTAAAATAATTCCCAGCCGCGAACATATGCAGAGAGACTGAAGCGTTTACTCCTTCGAGCGTGTCAATGAGGCCGTGATCTCCAATTCCCCTGAAATATATATAGCAAAGCAGAACTACGAACAATAAAGCCGGTCTGCCCCGCGATGATTTCTTCTTCTTGCGCAAGATAATTTACTTGAACAATGGCAGAAGAGCTTTGAAGTCAGGAGTTCCGGCCTTTTCGAGCATGTGATAAATTACGGTTTCAGTCGGGACAACCAGACATCCGATTGAACGCATTGCGTCGAGAGCGAGTTTGTGATTTTGTTCTGTTCGACTTCCGCAAGCATCGGCCGCGATTACGACGTTGAGATTGTATTTTTCCTGAAGGTCTATCGCCGTCGCCAAAACGCAAATATGACTTTCAACGCCGAATAATATTGCTGTATCCTTTGTGCCGGAATTGAAGTTGAGATTTAAGAATGCGTCGCTGAAATCATGAGCTTCACAACATGAAAATTCAGTTTTGGCGATTATGTTAGTACCTTCCGGGATTAATTCCTTGAGTTCCGGGACTGTCTGGCCAATTCCTTTTGGGTATTGTTCGGTTATGATTGAGGGCACGGAAAGCTGGCGGGCAGCTGTGAGAATACGCACGGAGTTTGTCAGAATTTCATCTTTATTATAAATGGCCGGTAATAACCGCTCCTGAATGTCTATCATCAAAAGGAACGAAGAACGAGCCTTGATTGACCTGCGCACGAGTGATAACCTCTCAGTCTGAAAAATTTTGTGAGAATTATTATATACTATCAGTGAAAATATACTTGCAGAAAAATTAAAGTGATATTCGCGAGGATAATTTTTGCGTTATAGCAGTTCAGCTTTCGCTCCCACCCTCCGGCTACACGCAACGACACATTAGGTGTCCTTGCCCCGCCCCGCTCAAGCCGAACTGTAGAAGAAAGGAGAAAAAATTTATGTCATCAAAGAAAGTTTTAGCGTTTTATCTTGAAGGCTGTCCGTATTGCAAACAGGCTCGCGAGGCTCTGAGAGAATTAACGAGTGAAGATGAGAGATATTCAAGCGTTAAATTTGACTGGGTTGAAGAAAATTTACATCAGGAAATCTCAAGCCAATATGATTATTACCGAGTTCCGAGTATGTTTGTTGACGGCGAAAAGATTTACGAGGCTCATCCTGGCGAAAAATTTGACGAATGCAAAGCTAACGTTAAACGTGTCCTTGAGGCTTCATTGTATAATTAGCTCGATTTATTGATTAAAGAAGGGAGAAATTATTCATGTCGCAAAGTCCTGTTGCTCCAATTGCTTATTTCGTTTATAACCGCCCCGATCATGTCAAACGGTCATTAGAGGCACTCCGTAAAAATTATCTTGCACCTCAAAGCAAATTATTCATCTTCTCAGACGGCCCCGCTAATGAGAAAGCCGTTCAAGGAGTTCAAGAGGTCAGGGAATATCTCAAGGATAAATCACATACTGATGGTTTCGCTTCGGTTGAGATTATTGAACGCGAGACAAATCACGGTTGTGGAGTAAATATTGTTGAAGGTATTACTCAAGTTGCAAACGAGTTCGGAAGACTTGTTATAGTTGAAGACGATATTTTAACAAGCCCGTATTTTCTGACGTATATTAATGACGG
>JAFTCP010000093.1 GCA_017454625.1 Synergistaceae bacterium | reverse complement strand
TTATGGCCGGGACAAGAGCGCGTATTCGTGATTATGCCGAGTGATAAGCTGACTGATGGAACAATGCCGAAAAATATTTATACACTGCTTGAAGCTAATGGGATATTATTATTCAGTAATCAATGAACATGATAGCTTGAAGCTAACGGGATATTTATCAATGAAAAGGAGTAAATAAATTTCATGCGTAAACTTTTGCTTGTTATGATTTTAATTGTATCAATGAGTTCTTGCGTTTATGCCAATGTTGAGCAGGACAGCGAGCTTCATAAAATTATCGGCGGCTTGTATTCGGTTGCGGCGGCTGTTGATATGAATGAAAACGTGAAGCCGGATATTAACCAGTTAGGAAAATTCTTCACGAATACTCCGAAAAATATGCAGTTATACCGCGTCAAAAACTCAATCTGGGCAGGTATCGAAGTCGGAAAAACATCAACAGCAAGAAGCTATTTGCGTTCACATGCTGCTGAGCTCGGTATTCTGGAAAGTCCCGAAGGTCGCGAATGGATGAGCGGAGATTACGCCTGGATGAAGATTGCTGATGTCGTGAAAAATAAACTTGTTCCGATGAAATTCTCAGCTTCGGAGGGAGACGGAAAAATCTTCTTCAACGTTCCCGGCCAAAATTCATGGTGGATGGCTAATCCGGATTTTACAGCTCAAGCCGCGCGCGAAATTCTGAACAGGCACGGAGTTAATCAGCCGGATTTACACGCTCCAACTAAAAGCGGAAGGGTAAGTATTTACGATTCAGTCAAGCCCGCAGAAGTCGGCAAACCTGAGAAAATGCACGTCGGACGAAAGAGAAGCAGCTTTGATATGGAGTTAGAAATCGGAGATATACGCTTTGATCCAATTCCGAACAGACCGAGAAATTAATTTACAGGAGGAAATAAGTAAACATGTCAGTATTAATTTGCGGAGGAGCAGGATATATCGGCTCACACAACGTCAGGGCATTCAAGGCTCACGGCGAAGATGTAATCATCGTTGACAACTTAGAAACCGGACATAAAGCGTCAATTCCTGAGGGCATAAAGTTTTACGAGGGCGATATTCGCAACGCTGAAGTCCTCGATAAGATTTTCACCGAGAACAAAATTGAAGCGGTCGTACACTTCTGCGCGTATTCACTTGTAGGCGAGAGCGTCGATAAGCCCCTGAAATACTTTAACAACAACGTCGGCGGAATGATTACCCTTCTTGAAGCAATGCAGAGGCATAACATCATGCGCATAATTTTCTCGTCAACGGCGGCAACTTACGGTGAGCCTAAACGCATTCCCATTCTCGAAACTGACGAGACAATCCCGACAAATCCATATGGCGAGAGCAAGAGAATTATGGAAAAAATGATGAACTGGGTAAGTAAACGTTATGATATTCGCTATGTCTCGTTAAGATATTTCAACGTAGCTGGAGCATGGCATGACGGCACAATCGGTGAAGACCATCATCCGGAAACTCATTTAATCCCGTTGATTTTGCAAGTTCCATTAGGCAAGCGCGAGAAAATTACGGTTTACGGCGACGATTACCCAACCAAAGACGGAACTTGTATACGCGATTATATTCACGTCGAGGACTTAGCGAGAGCGCATATCTTAGCTCTGGAATACTTACGCAACGGCGGAGAAAGCAGCATTTTCAATCTTGGCAGCGGCGACGGTTATTCAGTTATGGAGATGATTGACGCGGCACGAAAAGTTACAGGTCATGCAATCCCGCTCGAAATCGGCACAAGAAGACCAGGCGACCCCGCACGTCTCGTAGCTGACAGCACAAAAGCTCATGAAATTCTTCACTGGAAGCCGGAAATTACCAAAATGGAAGATATTATTGCTACGGCTTGGAAATGGCACAAGTCCCATCCGAACGGTTACGCTGATAAATAAATGAGTATATGGAGCAAAGTACTGGATAATTGTCCCGGACTTCTTTGCTGTGTCGTAAATCTTCAGGGTAAATTAATTTACGCAACTCATGGTTACAAAGTTGTAGCCGCAAGAATTTTCGGCCATCAATGCGAGGAAGGCGGGACTTATCCCCCGTTGATTACGGAGCTTGACAAGATTTTACACGGGGCTTTAACTTCGGCTGGACTTGGAAAAATTGACGCGTTCGAGGTTGCCGGACAGCCTAAGAACTGGGAAGTCGTAACATCTCCGCTGAGAATTGAGCCAGATAAAATTGCCGGTGTCGTCATAAAACTTCTTCAGGTTGACAGACAAGACGCAGAAAACACCAGCGCTCCCGTAATCATAAGCAATCCTGACATACTCGAAGCTGTACCGTTCAGGGCAGGAGTTGTTGACACACACGGGATGTTTCTTGCCGCTAATAAATATCTGGCCTCGTGCGTTAGAAGTGAGCTTCAGGGCAAAAATATATTCGAGCTAATCAAGCCTGAAGTTGAAGCTGACGTTGTCAATATAATTCTCAGACGGACGGGAAATTTTGAGTGCCTCATGTATGATATTAATATTAGTGAGAATTTCTATGATGAAGTCGCTATGACGTATCTTGATGATGAGCTGAACGATGAAATTACTGCTGAAAAAGGTAATCTTAGACGGATGAAAATTCACGCAAGCCCAATAACCTGGAACGCTAAGGACTGCACAATGCTTACGTTTGAGGATATTACGGATTATGTGCGAACTCATGACCAGCTGAGGCGATTATTAACGTTTGATGCTTCAACGGGAATTCTTAATCGCAGGGGAATTGAGCAGATAATTTCAAGCGAGATTGGCCGGGTTATCAAGTCTTCGGGACAAATGAGCTTAATCATGATTAACATTGACAAGTTCACCGGCTTTAACAAGAATAAAGGCTACATGTCAGGAACTCGCACAATAAGAAACGTCGTGAACAACATCAAAAGTTTTCTCAAGGATAAAATGAAGTGCGTAATTTCACGATGGCAGGGCGACGAGTTATTAATTCTTGCTTACTGTTCTGGAGCAAGGGCGGTCGTTATTGCCGATGATATACGGGAAAACTCGGACGGAATTGAACTCAGCGCAGGAGTTTCGGACTTGACAGATGGCGGCTATGTAAGCACGAGTGAGTTTATCGGAGCGGCATATGATGCATTGACTCTAGCGAAGACTTCAGGCGGAAACAGAACAGTTCTTGCGGGCAATTCATGAAGCGTTTGGACCAAAATAAATATTCTCGAACGTGTTTGTGTAATCATGACGGCGTTCAAGCGTTTCGGTCAAATAAATATTCTCGCGAGTTCGGGGGCTTGTGCGCTTAATCATGAAAGCATTAAAACGTTTTGGACAAAATTTTTTAGTCGATAAAAACATACTCGCTCAGATAATCTCTCGTTCAGGAGCTTGTGAGAATGACTGTGTGCTTGAAATTGGTCCGGGTCATGGTGTTTTGACGCGTGCGCTGTTAGCTCAGAATGTCAAATGTCTTCATGTTATAGAGCTTGACGAGAGATTGAAGCCGGAACTTGAGGAATTAGCTTTGAGTGAGCAAAAGTTGATTATTCACTGGGGAGATGCCGTAAAATTTGATTATGAAACGTTAAAGCCGTTCCCTGATAAAATCATCGCTAATATCCCGTATAACATCACGACACCTTTAATCTGGAAGTTATTGCGTTACGACGTGAGATATATGCTCTTCATGTTGCAGAAAGAAGCCGCCCTGAGACTTACAGCCAAGCCCGACACTAAAGCGCGTTATCCTTTGGGAGTTACGATTGAGGCGATGGGACGAGCTGAGATTGTTAAAAACGTCTCGCGTGAATGTTTCCGGCCAATTCCTGAAGTTGACTCGGCACTCGTTGAGATTAAGTTGACAGAAAATTTTGAACTCGTTAATAATCCCTTATGGAGCGAGATTTTACACAAGGGATTTTCACACAGACGAAAAACTTTGCTGAATAATTTTCGCGGCTTCATTGACGCTTCAACTTTGGGAGAATACGCGAAAATGCGGGCCGAAGATTTGACGTGTGAAGAATGGCTTGCAATCTATGAGCGCGTAAAAAGAACTCCTCCGCATGAATAATCACACACGGAGGATAACTTTTTTATTTTTCCTCGTCCGGGTCAGGCTGTATCTCTATTTCTGTTTCTTCCTCGTCAACTGGGATTATTTCCGTAAAATCTAAAGGTTCTCCCTCAGAAACTTCTTCTTCCTCGTCGTCAGCAGGAATTAAATCTCCGGCCTCGTCTTCGTCTAAAGTTTCCGGCATAACGACGGCTTCAGGCTCTTCTTCGTCTTCATCAGGCTCAATCTGAGCTAACTCTTCGGCTTTTTCACGCAGGCTTTCATCAAGACTTTCTTCCATTTGTCTGAACGCTTCGGCTTCTTCCTCGTCAGGTTCGTCCTGGCCTTCCGGGATAATATCTTCAACAGTCTCGGCCTCTTCAGGTTCCGGGAGTTCTTCCGTAATTTCCTCAGTAATAGTGTCCGAAGGCTCCTCGTTCTCTTCGATAATGACTTCGGGGGGTTCTTCAGGCTCCGGCGTTGGCTCTTCGAGTTCTGGTTCAACCTCCGGGATTTCTGGTTCTGGTTCAGGCTCTGAAGTTTCGGGTTCAGGTTCTGACGCTGGCACTTCCGGTTCTGGTTCGGGTTCTGGCTCTGGCGCTGGCTCTTCGGGGACTGGTTCAGGCTCCGGCTGTTCAGGTTCGGCAGGTTCTTCCGGAGTTTCAGGCTCACTTTCAGGAATATTTATATCCGTCGGCTCTTCGCTCGCGAGTTCTCCGGTTTCTTCCTCGACTGGCGACAAAGTTATAGTCTCATTCACCGGCAAATTCTCGAACTCCTTAGCATTCTGGACAACAGGAACGATTACGGCGATAACTTTAGTGTTACGTCCATCACCGGCGGCATCTTTTATCGCCTTCAAGACCTCGTTGTAAAGCCATGAATGATGTTCGTCTTCCTTTTGCTTTATGACCGAGATAATTTCAGGCTCATTGTCGGGTTGTTCTTCGTGAGCCTCTTCGTGTTGAGCGGTCGGCTCTTCATGTGAAACTTCGGCGTTGATAAACCTGTTCGGATCTCTCGGCTTCAAGTCAGGCTTAATAGGCTCAGGCTCAATCAAATGGCGTTTAACTCTCTCTTCAATGCTTATGCTCTCAGGCTCAGCCGGCGGCTCTCCCTGTTCTTTTCTCCATTCCGCAATATGCTTGTCTATTACTGAATGTATATTTTCCAGTCCCTTAAACGTTTTCATCGTTCGTCTCGTCCTCTTTTCTGTCAGTCCAGACCTCGTTAATGTCAAATACTCCCTCGTTCAATTTGTCGACGGCTTTAATAATCTTCTCGTATAATCTCTCAAACGGCTGTCTTGAACGCGCCATTAATCCAGTTGACCAAATTCGCCCTGACGTGATGTTATACGGAATGTGTTTATGCAAAGGCAAGTCCTCAGCAACAGGATAATCACGCTCGGAGATTAATTGATTGGCTATTTTCGTCATCACCGAATTATCATAACCGACTTTCACGAGCGGCAATTGTGCTTTTTCCTTGCCGAATTTTTCAGCAGTCTGGTACATTACGCCCAAGTTAGATAACGAGAAGAAATCCGGCCTTACGGGAACTACGACAATATCAGCAAAATCAATAGCATTCTTCGAGGCATCACTTAAACTCGGCGGACAGTCAATAACAATCCATTCTTCGGAAGCTCCAGCATCGTCATCTTCGAGAGTATCTTTAATCCGGAGAGACTCGTTGAAATAATTTTTCAGGAAACCTAATGCATCAGAAAAATTTCGGGAAGGGTCAAGGTCAATTGCTAAAACTTTGTTACGTCTGATTAACGCGATCTGAGCAAGGATTACCGCTATGGTTGTCTTGCCTACTCCGCCTTTACGGTTGAACACCGCTACTGCAATTTTAGACATGTTATCAATCACCTGTATATAAATTTTTTATTTCGCTCTTACCATTATAATAATCGAAACAAGCACAACTGCAACTCCGATAAAATTCGCAAATCCAATTTCTTCATTATATATCAGCATCCCGATTAACACGGCCGCAACCGGTTCAATCGACGCAATCACAGGAACTCTGCTTGTGTCGTGAATTTTTTGCAGTCCATTATAATACACCAAATATGCAAGAGACGTAGGAATTAAGCCGTATAATATTCCCATCAATAAAATTTTCGGATTGGCCAATGCAAAATTAATGTCAGGAGTTCTGAATATCAGCAAAAATATCATCGCGAAAAAGTAGCTATATGCACTGATGATTAACGCGTCAGTTTTCTCGCCCGCAGATTTCCCGAAGATTGCCGCCATTCCATAGCCGAAACCTGAGCCGATGCCCGCGAGTATTCCGATTAATGATAAGTTGTCGTTGTTGAAGATATTTCCGCCTGTTACGGTTAAAACACAGCCGAGAATGTTTATGATTAAAGCTGAGATTTTGAGGCCCGTGAATTTCTCGTGAAAGAGTAATTTTGACGCAAGAGCCGTGAAAACTGGAGCCGTATACATCAATACACAAGCAATAGCCATTCCGTTAATTTTTATCGAAGCCGTGTAAAAAATGTTGAATAATCCATGACTTACAAGTCCAAGCAAAGCGCAGGGAATTATAATCTCCTTGTCGTGAACATGAATAAAGAAATTACGGCCATGTTTGATTAATGCGAGAGTTGACATTATTACGAACGCAGATAACATACGCAGAAAACTCGTTAAATTTCCGTCTGCTCCGAGTGAAGCTAATAATTTTACGAAAATTCCGATTGTTCCCCATAAAACTCCGGCAGTGAAAATATATAACATGACTTAGAATTTTACGGGTTTCTTCTTGAAATTTCTGACGGCTAAAATAAACTTCATGACTTTGCGATAATCTTTAAGCCTGTTAAGCTCAACTCCTGTGCTCACGTCCAAAGCATAAGGCTGTGGCGAAATCTCTAGTGCCTGTTCTACGTTTTCAGGTGTCAATCCTCCGGCCAAGAAATATTTGCGTTTCGTCGCTCCGATTAATGACCAGTCAAAAGTTTTTCCAGAACCTGCCCCGCTGTCGAGCATGACATAATCAGCCGGAGAATACATTGCACGTTCAATGTCGATTGCCCGCGAAACTTTGAAGGCTTTTATTATGGGACAGTGAATGTATTCACGAAGGGAAGCTATGTATTCGCTGGTCTCGTCGCCATGCAATTGAACGAGGTCAAGCGAGGCTGTCTCAACACATAAAGCTACGTTCTCAATAGACGCGTTCACAAAGACACCGACGGTTTTAATCGCTCGATTTAATTTTGATTTCAACATTCCTGCATGTTCAGGGGCGATAAATCTTTTACTCTTAGTATAGAACACAAAGCCGACGTAATCAGGCCGAAGCTCGTTCATAATTCCGATCTCAACTTCGTGGGAAATTCCGCAGATTTTTACTTTTGCCATTATTCATTCTCCATGCATCAGGGTAAAATAAAAGCAGAGCCGAAAATTAAGCCCTGCTAAGATTATATCAGACTGAAAGATTTACTCTTTTATCAACTGAACTTCAGGCTCAGACGGAAGACGGAACAACGGGATAAATCTGTCAAGTCCTGTAACGGTTAATATCAGCATTGAGAGTACGGCTATCCATGCGAGGTAATTATGCATGATAATATCGATTATGCTAACGGTTCCTTCGGCGACGGGGTAAACGGCATAAGTAATTCCCACGAAGAAAGCTAAATAGACGTGCCAAGGGATTAACTGTGAGCCGAAAACTCCCATAGCGTCGGCGAATGTTGCGTTTCTAAGCGCGAGTTTGTACATGGCTTTTTCGTCGCCCTTAACGTTTTTATCCGTCAACTCTTTAATTATCGGGCTCATTGTAACGATTTGGGCCATTTCGTCAGCGAGTGCGGCATTACCGACCAGGCATAACAAAGCGTTAGCGAACATTAAGCCTCTGACACGGTGAACGCATTTCATTACGAGAGTTGCGATTGCGTCAAAAGCGTTCATTCTCCGCATGACACCTCCGAAGGCTCCAATCCAGAGCATCATTACGATAACCCAGCTTCCGGCATCGGCAAAACTTGACTGGACCATCTCAAGAAATTTCATCAAGTCAGTAACTGTTCCGGCACACATTCCGCAGATTAACGAGCCTAAAATTCCGGCACCTAAGCAAATAAGCGTGTTCGTTCCCATTCCAGCGAGAACTAATACCACGATTAACGGGATTATCATATACCATGACAAGCCTCCGGCCTGAACTTGTTTAAGCAAAGTAACGGCGGCAGGACGTTTTTCTTCGAGGGCTTCCCAGACTGACGCGGGGATTTGGGCGATTGCTTCGTTAGCGTTGCCGATTGTGTCAGGAAGTCCCATATTCACAGCCGCAAAGTAAAACGCAAAGGCTCCTGCGACCAGACATAAGAACGACCATACGCCTTGATGTCTAACTCTGTCGACGATTTGAACTCCCTGAAGGCTTGAGCTGACGACGGTTGTATCTGAGATTAAGCCGATGTTATCTCCGAAGCATGAACCGCCAGCGATTGCTGAGATTGTGAGAACGACGCTTCCGCCGACAATGTGATTGAGCCATAAGAAAATCGGTGCACAGGCCGCGAAAGTTCCCCATGAAGTTCCTGTTGCGATTGACAAAATTGCGGTAACGATTAGGGCTGTAACGGCTACGAGTTTTGCGGTTAATCCCAGTGAAAGAGCTATGCTGATAATCTCTGCCGCGACTCCGGTCTCCATGAAACATGTTGCGACGGCATAGGCCAATTGCAAAATCAGGAAGACAACGAGAATATGCTTCAAGTTTTCAAGTGCTGCGTCCATGAGGTCATTGAAGCGGATGTGTGAAGTAATCATGCCTACGAGAATTGCGTAAACGAGCGCGAGAGGTGCCGCGAGGAGAATATCAAGCCCAAGCCTCATTAATACGCCGAGAACGAGGACAGGACTTAACTTTATTAAAGCTATCATAATCTTAACTATCACTCCTGAAATAGTAAAAGTTTTCTGAATGATTTATTTTACACGTAAGCTATAATTTTTCAAAACTTGTAAAGTATTCTTATGAAATTGTTTACATACATATATAGAGAAAGCTCATGTACTCTATTGCAACTACAAGAAATTACGCATACTATATTGTAGCTATAAGAAATTACACACACTATATTGTAGCAGTTCGGCTTTCGCTCCCACCCTCCGGCTACGCGCAACGACACATTAGGTGTCCTTGCCCCACCCGCTCAAGTCGAAATGCAGAAAGGATGAAATTTCATGCGAGTATTATTCATAAATGAAGTCTGCGGAACAGGAAGCACCGGAAAAATTACGTGTGAATTGGCCGAAGATTACGAACGCGAAGGCCACGAGGTTAAAATCGCTTACGGTCGAAGCTCATTTGTCCCGGAGAAATATAGACGCTTTGCGGTTCAAATCGGCTCAAAGTTCGATGTTTACGCTCATGCTCTCTTGACGCGCTTAACGGATAGGCACGGCTTTTACTCGAAACATGCAACCCGAAAATTCTTACGCTGGGCCAATTCTTATAATCCCAGTTTCTTATGGCTTCATAACATTCACGGATATTATATCAATATTGAGTTATTATTCGACTGGATAAAGTCCCGCGATAATCTAAAAGTTTTCTGGACACTCCATGACTGCTGGAGTTTTACCGGACACTGCGCGTTCTTTACAATGGCAAAATGCGAAAAGTGGCGTGTTCACTGTGAGAATTGCCCGCAGAAAAATTCTTACCCTAAGAGTTTTCACGATGGAAGCTATGAGAATTACGAGGCTAAGCGCAGAATTTTTACCGGAGTTCATGACATGAGGATAATTACGCCGTCCCAGTGGTTAGCTGAACTCGTCAAGCAAAGTTTTCTGAAGGAATATCCCGTTGAGGTCAGGAATAATAAGATTGACACGAACATTTTCAAGCCGTCGCCGTCGGACTTCCGCGAAAAATATAATCTCACAGGGAAATTTATAGTCTTAGGTGTCGCCAGCGTCTGGGATAAACGCAAGGGACTTGAAGACTTCGTGAAGCTCTCAAAAATGCTTGACCCCGAAAAATTCGCAATCTTCCTTGTCGGCTTAAAACCTGAGCAGATAAAAACTCTTCCCAAGAATATACTTGCAATCTCACGAACGAACAATCAACGTGAACTCGCTGAAATTTACACTGCCGCCGACGTTTTCTTTAACCCGACTTACGAGGACAATTACCCGACTGTTAATCTCGAAGCCGAAGCGTGCGGAACTCCCGTACTCAGCTATGACACCGGCGGAAGTCCCGAAACGCTTCATGATGTAAATTCTCGCGTGATTAAAACCGGAGATATTGACAGCGCAAGAAAGATTATTATCGCGTCAAGCGCTGGCATGCATCAAGTCTGAGCCGTGTAGTTTGAGCTTCCGGAGTTGTTGCCGTTTAACATGTTCAGTATTGAAGCTATTGAATTGGCCTGCTGCGAGAGTTTAGCAATCTGACTTTCAGCCGCCGAGAATTTTGAACGCAAACTCTCTTCCTGACGGTCTAATCTGTCTTGATACTTCTCTAAATACTCGTCAATCGATTGTATCTGCGTGTCAATATCATCAATCTGGCGGGTTAACGTTCCTTTTGCGTTGCCCTCCGTCGCGCTTGAGAGCATCGATTTACACCAGCTGTCCATTTGGTTGGCGAACATCCTCATTAACTCTTGAACCTCGTCGGGATTATCTTCAAGGGCCTCCATGAATTTACTCTCGTTAAACTCAAGCTCCCCGCTCTCAACCTTCGTGAAGTCAACAGTTGATGATGAGCCTAATTCAGCCGAAGCATTCACGCCTAATCCGAGCTGATAAACTCCCTTGTAAGTGTAATTCATCTTGAGGGCATTCAACGCGGCAGAACCTGAGACTGTGATTGTGTCGTTGGAAGTCGAGTTAATCACGAGTTTGTCATCAACAATTGAGGCTTTAAGCAATGGCTGGTCTCTGAGTTTGCCTTCTTCGTCGTAATACATATTTCTCATTGCGGGATTAGTGCTGTCGTTAATCATGTCAACAATCTGCTGAAGAGTGTAATACGGCGAAATTGTCAAGTCAGAATAAGTTGACCCTATGCGGAGCCTCAAAGTCGCGTCGGACCTCAAGCCGTTATTGGCCATAGTTCCGTAAATTTCCTGCGAACTTTTGCGCTCGTTGAACGAGAAAGTGAAGTTCTGAGACGTAATACTTCGCATCTGGCTTTTCGTGTTGCGTAATAATGAATTGCCGTGAAGAAGTCCCCATCTCATTCTGAAATCGTCGCTATCAACCGTTGCGGCTGTGTCCTCGTCAACTTGGCTTTCAGTCATTCGCGTATTCATCCAGCTCATGAGGTCATTGTAATTGTCCTTGAAAGTGTTGATTGATTCGACGGCTTTCTCGGCATCATGGAAAATATCAAGTGAGACGCTTCCGGGCCCTTTAAGGTGAAGAGTTACTCCCTTCAAGTTCGCAACTTCATTGCCGTAACTTTCGCCGATGTCGTTAGTGTCGCGTTCAATTTCGGCTCCGTCAAGGTCAAATATCGCGTTGTGAGCTCCCGTGTAATACGCGTTGTTCTCCGTTCCGTCCGAGTTATACCAGTAAGACTCGTCGAGGCCTAAATCATCAAGAACGTCATCCGTGCCGCTCAAAGAGAACGTGTTAGCGTCGTATTCATAATTAATATTGAGTTCATCGCCGTATGCTGGAAGTCCTGTTCTTGAAGTTCTTGACGGTGTGAGCCAGTTGAAGTTGAACAGTGTATTTTCGCCGCCGGTTTTTCCTGTTGTAACGTTGAAGGAGTAGGCATCAGCGAGCGCATTATTTCCGGACGAGACCATTACGGGAATGGGATTACCGTTTTCGTCAAGTTTATTCTCGTAATAATATTCCGTCTTGTAAAGGATATTCCCGCTCAAGTCAAACTGATAATCTCCGTCCTCGTCCAAATCCGGAACCTGCCGGGATTTTCTCTCCTGCTGATAAATTATGTTTCCGCTCGCGTCCCTTGCAACTTCCGTAGTCGAAGCATCAACGTAAACTTCATTGCCGTCTTCATCGGTCGTTTTCACGCTGATATTCCCGTTGTAAGACGTGAAGCCGTAATCGCTCATGTCAAGCGTTTCTTTGTAGTTGCGAGTGGCTAAGTAAGTTTTTACTGTTCCGTCTGAACTAGTGAGATTAATCGTGTAAGTTGAGTTTATGCCGGAGTTCGGATAATACCATTCGTAGCCGCCTTCACTGTCCGTAATCCACTGAACTACAGCATTTCCGTCGTCGTCCTCTTCGATTGTGAAGTCAACGCCGTCATAAAAAGTTTTCGTGCCCTGAGTAATCGTTACTGTTCCGTCGTCAAAGTCCGAAATATCCGGTAAACCTGTCGGCAGAATTTCAAGCTCATCATTGTTGTAATTCCCCGTGAAAGTGATATTTGTGTTGTCGTTAGTCGTAACGATAATATCGTAGCTGTCAGAATGTTCATCTTCGAACCATGCGGCTCTCTGGGTCATTCTCTGTAAATCGCTGTTGAGGTCGTAAGTCTTAGTAATTCCGTCTTTAACAGCCGTTACCGTGTAAGTCAGCGAACTATCCGGAGTAACATCGTCGGCCCAGTTAATTATCGCGTAACCGTCGCCGTAAGAGAACACGTCAAAGTCTTCGTTTTCGAGAGAGTAAGTTGTTCCGTCGGAGGCCGTAATTATCACTGAGCTTGCGTCTTCAAATCTTGTCCGGAAATTCGGCTCGCCTACGGTTGCTGTGTTCCATTTGATTACTGCATTGCCAACGAAATTATTATTCTCGTCAAGAACAACGCTTCCGTTTCTATATGTGTAAGCGTCAATGTCAATCGTGAAGTCCTGACCCAGATAATAATTATTCTTGCCGTCAGTAATTCTGATTGCGTCGGCGCTGATAAACGTTCCGTATGTGGGCATGACTGTTGACGTTGAAGTTATTGTGTCCTGAGCAGAACGGGTTATTGCATCGGTGAGTTCCATTGTCTCACTGCCGGTGTAAGTTAGCGTAAAAGTCTTGCCGGTCGTTGGAGTTGTTCCGTCGTCAAGCCAGCTTACAGCCGCGTAATGACTGCTTGTTGTTCCGTACGTTGACCCCTGAATTATCTTGTAATCAGTCCCGTACGTGTAAGTATTGCCGTCCTCGTCAACGAGCGAGAAATATTTTGCGAAGTTGGCATTGCTTGATGAGCTTGATAATCCCGTGTTCTCTAAAATTTGCTCATAGCTTAATTGATTTCCTCCAATATCGCCGTAACCCGAATCGACAGTTATAGCAATATCCTGCTGAGAAGCTCCCGCATAAGTATCTGAAGCTGTGAGGTCATCGAAAGCCTCATAAGTCAGAGTATAGCTTCCTGTTGGACGTTTAGGGGTTGTGTAGTCAGGAACTCCCAATTTCACAACGCCGTCATCAAGAAAATATTCATCTTCGGCCAAGTCATTAACCGTAGTTGCTGTAGAATTATATTGATATATATTTCCTCCGGCTGTGATAACAACTTTTGACATGTCGGATAAACTCGTCAGACCAAGAATATCCGTGAGCTTTTCTGTGCTGTCCGTGCTGATTTCGTCGGAAATTATTGACTGCATCGAAACGGTATAGGGATTTGAATGTGATGTAATATCAGACATCGTTTGATTGGGATAATTCCTCACTATTCCGTCAGGTGCCCAAGCAATAACGAGGCTGTAATCCCCTATAGTTGAAACTAGTCCGCCGCCGCCTCTGATAACAACAAAATCTTTGCCGTATTCGTAACCCTCGACAGAAAAGAAATCCTCATCAGCTATATATACTAATCCTGAGGCTGTTACTGTTGGAACATCAGTACCCTTTGTTGCTTTATACAACGCCTGAAAGTCCGTATATTTCGGGAAACCGTTCTGGGCTGTTGTAAGGTTATAAGATCTTGCGTTTGCGTTTGAGCCTGTAACAGTGATTGATGGATTAGAATATGTTGCTGTGTATGATGTCGGGGCTTCATCACTCTGATTGAGCCAAACAATTTTTCCCGAACTGTCAATCTTGTAATCAGTTCCCATTACGTAAGTCGTAGTTCCGTCGGTGATGCTGAGTATAGTATCATCGTCGTAATCCTCACTATCAACCGTTACGTTTTTCAGGACATTAGCGAGCGTTTTATCGTCGTCAGCGTCGGTTTTGTTTACGGTTCCGGAGTCAGTCTTCGTAACTTCACCGCTGAACGTAAAATTATATTCCTCAGCAGAAGTGGGAGATGCCTTCATTCCGTAAGTTGTGAAGCCTTTTTCTCTGGCATAAGCAATCACAGAAGCATTAGCATCAAGAATATTTCTATAACCGTCGCCGTTCTTATCAGACGAGATTGCCCACGAGAAAACATAACCATCGCCATTGTCATTGACGCGAATAACGTAATCTTTCCCGTATTCGTAAGTTTCGCCGGTTGTCGTGTTCGTCATCGTGAACAGCGAAGTATCGGCAGGGTCAATATACGTTCTCATAACTCCTTCGCCGTCAGTCAGCGTTATTGTCGGGAGGTCAGCGTCATCATCAAGGCTGTAATATTCCCTGTAATTCGCCGCAAAGTCATCAAATTTAGTATCACTTATCTCATCATCTGCTGAAGGTGCGCTTGTTGCCCAGTTGATTGTTCCGTCAGATGAAATTGTGAAATCCGTTCCGTTCGTATAAGTTTTTCCGCTCGCGTCAGTGATACTTATATTCGTGAGGTCAGAACCTGCCGCATTAAGGACTTCTTGAGAAACTCCGTTTTGAGACGTGTATTTATGTTTGTAAGTGAACGTGTAAGTTCCTGCTGAAGATTGATTGCTTCCTGCTGTCGGCATCGCTGTACTGGTTACGCTTCCGCCCTGAATGTTAGTGTAAACGCTGTCGCGGGACCATACAAGATAAGCCGTTTCCGAAGTTGCTGAGCCGCTTTCACGCAAAACAACTTGAGGCCCGTAAGTGTAGCTTGTTGCATCACCGCCGTCCGAAGGTGTGAAAGTTAATGATACTTCGCTGGGGTCATCGAATTTTACGTATCTTACATCACGGCCGCTTGCATTTGACGTAACAATTTCTACGCCGTCATAGCCTTCAAACGTGGACATGCCTAATCCTGGTATTGTCGTGGCATTATTGTAGTTCAGGGTGTCCGTGAAATTTTCGTTTGCAATCGTCTTTGTGTAATTCACAGTGAAAGAAGCCGGGCCTCCGGTTGAACTAGCTTTTGTGCCGCTGATTGTTGATGTCAACGCTTCAGTCTTGCTGTAATTCACCGTGTAAGTGTCAGGTTCTTTCGTCTCAGCAGGAGCATCAAGCCATACAACTTTTCCGTCCTCAATCGTAAAGTCCTGGCCGTATGTATATTCAACTCCGTTATCGTCCTTAATCTTCACTCGTGAGCTCAAAGTTCCGTTGTCAATTATATTTAATGCTGAGAGGTCAGCTTCACTTGTCCCCTGAGTTCCTGTAACAGTGTAGACATCATTTGAGTTCATCGTGTATTTCATGCTGTTGATGCTTTTGCCGAGTTTTATTTCGTTGTCGGTGTCCTCGTACTGTTTCCAGCGAATTTCATTGTTATTCACGATAACGTAATCAGTTCCGCGTGTATAAGTCGTGCTTCCGCTTGAAATCTTGAGATTGTCGTAATTATCTTTCGTTACGGAAATATCCGCCGTTGCGCCGGAGTCCGCATTCGTGATTAATCCCTTTAAGCTGGTAACTCCGCTTGAACTGTAACCGCCCCTAACAGTCCCTTCAATTTTCGTCTGGCCTAATCCTGTGCTGTCGCTTTTAAGCACGAGTTTGTTATCGACGACCGAAGCCGTTAAATTCATGGGATTATCGAGGGATTTTATGACGTTGTTAATTCTGGACTTCAGGGATTGCAGACTGTCTGAGGCTTTCACGTCAACGTCAATAGTCTGGCCTCCTGCGGTAATCGTCATAACTTTATCTTTTCCGCCGACATAGCTTGAAATTGTCGAACCCGTCATCTGCCGAGAGCGTACAGTTTGAGCCGTAGCAATCTGCTTGACATTAATATCATGAACGCTGACTTCAGCATCAGCATTAACCGTAGCCGTCAGAATTTTCTTGTACGAGCCTCCGTCTAAATTCTCAATCTCAATCTCTTTTGCCGTGTAAGTTGACGGGAGTTTGAGTGTCGTCAATGAAGATTGCAGACTGTTCATCATAACCTTCATTTCTTCAAAGAGGCTCTTTTTGTTCTGCAAATTCGTCTTCTTGTTGACTTGGACTTGTGCGGGTTTTGCGGCGGCAGTAATGATCTCATCAATCATGCTTTCCCAGTCCATGCCGGAAACTACACCGTTGATACTCATTGATGCCATGATGTATTAAACCTCCTGTTTCGTAATACTATCCTGATGAAAATATCGGCGAATTCAGGGAATAATATTAGAGACTGGATTAAACATGAAAATTTTTTCCCAGCCTCCAAAATATAACACGTTCTATTTTTATGCTGATTTTATCTTCGCGGCTTCTCCATTTTCGACGAAGACGATTACGAGCCTAATAATCATATTGTCCTCTGATTAAGTCCTCCAAACTTTGACGTTCAACAACAAGTTTAGCTTCTCCGTTCTCGACGAAAACGACTGCGGGCCTCTGAAGATAGTTGTAATTGCTGGACATGCTGAAGGTGTAAGCTCCTGAGTTGTAAAGTCCGATGATGTCTCCGGCTTTCAATAATGGGAGTTTGGCGTTGTCAATCAAAATATCTCCACTCTCACAGCATTTGCCGACAACTGAGACTTTCGTATTTCCCTCACGGTTATAGATTTTCCCCTTAGGATTAGCGATTGCTACAGCGTCATACTCGGCGTTGTATAATGCAAAGCGGGGATTATCGGCCATTCCTCCATTGACGGCAATATACGTAATTCCCGGAAGCTCTTTAATATTCTCGACGCGGTAAAGAGTTAAGCATGCTTCAGAGATTACCCAGCGGCCCGGCTCAAAAATTGCGCAGGGAACTTCAAGACCGTAAATTTGACAGCCATTGATTAAAGCGTTCATGATTTTGTCGGTGTAGAACTCAGCACGCATTGCGGGAATTGAAGGATTAATGACAGCTCCGAAGCCTCCGCCGATATTAAGCTCATGCGTCGTGAAGTTCATCTCATCTTTGAGCTTCTTCATGAGTTCAAGAATTTTTGCGAGCGACTTCAAATAATCGTCAGTGTCGAATAACTGTGAGCCGACGTGAAAATGCAATCCCCTCAAGTCAATAAATTCACTCTTCATAGCGTAATTAATCGCGTCAGTCAGCATTGGCCCGTCTAATGGAAGTCCGAACTTGCTATCCGTGTGTCCTGTAGAGATATAAGCGTGAGTGTGAGCATCAACGCCCGGCGTTACCCTAATCATAATTTTCTGCACAACTCCGAACTTTTTCGCGCACTCCTCGATAACTTTCAACTCGTCAGGATGGTCAACAATAATTCTGCCGACTTTGGAGCTTACGGCGTAAGAAATCTCCTCATAACTTTTTGCGTTGCCGTTCATCTCTATTCGTTCAACAGGAAAATTCACACTCAAAGCCGCGTATAACTCTCCCATTGAGACGACATCAAGCCCTAATCCCTCACGTTCAATCAATTTTGCAATCGCTCGCGTCAAAAATGCTTTACCCGCATAACGTATTCTCGTGTTCGGCCAGCGCTCTAAAAACGTCTCGCGAAGTTCACGACATCTTGATTTGATTATTCCAGCGTCGTAAACGTAAAGTGGAGTTCCGAACTCTTCGGCTAATTTTCGGCAGTCAACTCCGCCCCATGTTAAATTATTAGATCTGGAAATTTTTGAACACTCCTTTTTCATGATATTATTAGCATACAAAATTATATAAAACTTTATCGCCGAAATGAAAATTTTTATCATGTTAAAACTCTCTGACTGGAAACGGGAAAATTTCATCGCATCAAGTTTACCGTATGTTTTTCCTGAAATCTTGACGGTGAAAGACGTAAATTTCTCATGTTGAATTTTTCTGAGCAAGAACGGAATTTTTTATCATGTCGAAAGTTGATTTATCATGCTGAAACTCTCTGACTGGGAACGCGAAAATTTCACAGCCTCATCAAATCCAGGAATAACCGTAAATTTCCCGTCTAGAGAGATTTATTTTTCCCACGAAGCGTTAAGCCTTCTGCGCTTTGATGCCTCGACATGTCCGAAGACTTTAGACCAGCTTAATGAACTTTGTCATCCTGAGGACCACGCTGAAATTTCCAGACTTGAACAGGCGATTAAGAGTAAAGAAAGTTTCATCACGATTACGCGGAGGCTTTTTTGCGGCGACGGCTATTATCGGAATTTTCGGCTTGAGGCTGTAATTCATCGAGGCTTCAGAGGAAAACCGGAAAAATTAACGGGACGTGAAATCTCTGCGCTTAATGCCTGGCTCATGAACGCTTCCGAAGGAGACAAAATCGAATGCAAAGACGAGAACGGAAATGTGAAAATCCTTGAGGCCGTGAGAGTTCAGGGGATTATAACGCTGTTTGATGCCGGAATGATTGACGACATGCAGAGTGAGAATATGAGGCTTCGGCGTGAAATTCAGAGGCGTATTTTTTCGGCCAATTCTTACCCGTTTAAACTCCCGGATTACTCGGAAAATGACGACATTATGCGCTCGAAACTCGAAGACTGCATAAACTCAGCCTTGAACGTCTTGACGGGAAACAATCAGCTTAAGGCTCTTCGGCGTTCACTGAACGAGACAAGTTTAACCGTCGGAATTGTGGGCTTAACGAGCAGCGGGAAATCATCATTCATGAACTCACTCTTAGGCGAAAAATTAATCCCAGAACAGACCAAAGCGACAACGAACATTCCGATTATCTGCCGCGAAGGTGAGATGAGAAGCGCAAAAGTTTTTTATCAGGACGGAAGAGTTGACGTTATCCCAAGCAGGAGATTAACGGAAAATTATGTTAAAGATATAGCTTCAGAGGGATTTAATCCGGGCAACAGGTCAGGGATTGCACGCGTTGAGATGATTATTCCGGGCGCAATGATACCAGAAGGAATTTGCTTTGTTGATACGCCGGGTTCTGATGCTTTAGCGAGTTCGGGAGGAGCTATGCTGAGAAATATTTTGCCTGAACTCGACATGCTGATTTACGTAACTCCTGTTCGTGCGAGATTTAAGGCTTCGGATTATGACCTTCTGAAAAATATTATGAATATCAACGGAAAAATCGTATTCGTGTTATCACAAATTGACTTGGAACGAGACGACACCGAAGCGGGAAAAGTTATTCATTCGGCTCACGACAAAATTTTAGGCGACATTAACGCGATAAGAAACGACATGAAAAAATTCTGCGGCTCTGACTTTGACGTTATCCCAGTTTCAGCGAAGACTGCGCGCGAGAAATTTTACGACAAAAAATCTCAAGCCTGGATTGATGCTAATCTTGAAGACGTTGTGAAATATTTTGAGCCTCTAAGCAGAAATTCTTTCACGAGGGCTTTAATCCTCAGAGCTGAAAGAACACTGAAAATTTTAGAGGGCGTAATCAACAGGCGGGAAGTTACGGGATCATCTAGATGGCGCATTCAGGACGTAATAAGCAATCTCAAAAAGTTATTGGCAGCTGGGAAAAATATCCCGGAAATTCCTTCAGGTTATTCATTCAGCGAAAGCGTGATTACTCCGAAAACTCAAACCCAAAATATTTTGTCGTCGTTGATTACGTCGATGCGAGAGCGTGAATTTCGTACAAAATTTTTCTCACTTGATGCGCTTAACGGAAAACGCAAGATTATTTTGCTGGGGGCTGAACGTAATCAGAGCTTGAAATTATTTTCTCGTCTTGCTCACAATCTCGCGCTTGAATATCTTCCCGACGGAGAAATTTCTCGTTATGAGTGGCTTTTTTCCGGTCAAGTTTCCCCGTTTGAATGCATAAATCTTCCCGTTATAGGCGACGAAAATATTTTAATCGCTCCTTCAAATCTGAACATTACGCAAAAATTAGACTGGCATAAACTCTTTCAAGATTACGTGCCTGTTGTCAGCATAGATTTAGCGCGAGTTGACTCCGGACTTTCGGACCTGGCTTATTCTCCTTATATCACGGGGCTTGCAATCTCACAATGGGTTCTGGCCTTCGGGAATGCGGGATTGTTCGACACGAGACAAAATGATTTGACCTCGCAGGTTCCGAAAAGGGTTAAGGAGTTTATCGAGCTTAACGGGCTTGTAAATCCTGAGTGGTTCATTTTTGAGAATTACAAGACTTTCTAAAATTTCCCCGCAATGTCTCTTATCGGGCGTGAAAATATCGTCAATGAGTTTCTCGTCATGCAAGCCGTTACTTTTTTCATACATAAAAAATCCCTTGAGTATCCGAGAAATTATCAATCAACTTTCTCACGATGCCGACTATTAATTTCTTCGGGCGTGATTAGTGAGTATTCAAGAAATTATCGATTAACTTTCTCGCAATACTCGCTTTATCAGGGATATTCATATTGTTAATCTCTTCGGGCGCGAAAAATCCTGCGTGCGTAATCTCCGTACCGTCGGGCTTAATCTCGCCTGAAGAATATTTTGCGTTAAAACCCAGCATTAACGAGTTCGGAAACGGCCAAGTCTGCGAGCCGAAATATTTTATCTCGTCAACGTCAAGCGCAACTTCCTCATGAATTTCGCGTTTCACAGCTTCTTCAAGTCTTTCGCCAGGTTCAACGAAGCCCGCGATTATACTATAGCGATTATCCGGCCAAGCGGCATTATGAGCGAGTAATAATTTTCCGTCTCGTTCGACTGCCGTAATTACAGCTGGAGAAATCGGAGCATAAAATATTTTCCCGCAATCTTCGCATTTTCGTCCGAAGTCGTGAGAATTAGGGATTAATTTTCCGCCGCATGACGAACACAGCTTTACATTCCGAAACCAGCTCATGAACTGCAAAGCTCCGGACGCTTTCGTGAAGGCTTCATCTCCGGCAATATGCCATAACTCACGCAAGTTCACTAAATTTTCATCCGTGATATTCTCACACTCAACCCAGTTTGATAACGTCTGCCAGTTTTCAGGTAAAGCCTTTGAGCTTTGAATTACGTCAAAATGTGAAATATATTCTTCGTCGAAGTCGTATCTATTGTTATTAACAAGAATTTTATTGCCGCAAAATATTAACATCATGTTTCACCTCACGAAATTTTATCATAACAATTAATTTTTCCCTCACACATAAAACTTTCACGTTAAAAAGTTTACTTTATTTACTGTTGAATTATCTCACTCACAATTACAAACTCGCATATAAACATCTTTTGTCGTCATCAATAAGCCTAATTCATTCTATAACATTGAACAATTTCACATTAGGATATTAAGCTGTCAACAAGCCTTTTCGTTATCAGCAATTAAATATCGTATAATATTATAAAAAATTCAGGTGATGACAAAATATTATGCTGACATTAAACACTGCTGGCAAGTCCGAAACTGAAGCTGTAAATCTCGTGCGTGAAGTCGTCATGAAGAACAGCGAAAACGAGTTAAAGATATTAATTGAAGGCCCTCTTCAAGCTGAATACATCAAAAATTTTCTTGCTACTCAGGGCTTTGATAATATTCTTCCTGAAGATGACGAAGGATTATTATATCTAATGGCCTCACGTCCTAAGCAGCAAGAGAAGAAAGCCAAAACAGACGCTGACGATAAAGAATACAAGCAGGATAAACTTGAACAAGAAACAGAACAGCCCGCTCCTAAACCAGAGAAAAAGTTTGCCGCTATTAAAAACTCAACGGGAGTATTAATCTCATGCGAGACTGGAAAATATACTCAGAAATTCTATAGAAATTTTCTCTCATCCCTAATCAAAGCCGAAAATAAACCTGACATTTTAGCATTAATTAATGGTGCTGTGAAATTGGCCGCGTATAACTCTCAAACTTGCGACTTCCTCAAGAAATTAGAAGCTCAAGGCGTGAAAATCTTTATATCCGAAGCATGCGCTGACAGGTTAGCTATGACCGGAGCAATCGGAGCAGGAGTGATTATCGACATGAGCGAGATACTTGATGAAATTTTTGCGTGCGATAAAGTTATCAGCGTATAATTATTGCTCATTCGGAACTTGTGAAAGGAGAAATATTAATGTCCTATAGACTGGGAGAAGTAATTTTATCGCGTGAGACTATTTCACGAAGGGTTAAGGAGATGGCCGCCGAGATTGCGAATGATAACGGACGCGACAAAGGAATTGTTGTTGTCGGAATTTTGACGGGAGCGGCTTTTTTCTTGACGGATTTAGTGCGTGAGATGCCCGAAGATATGGATGTTCGAGTTGATTTCATGTCAGTAGCTTCATACGGCGACAACACGACCAGCAGCGGAGTTGTGAGAATTTTTCATGATTTGAAGTCCAGCATTGAAGGGAAAAATGTCTTAGTCGTTGAAGATATTGTTGATTCAGGATTGACGCTTTCACACTTGATTGAGCTTCTGAACGGGAGACATCCGGCGAGCTTGAAAGTCTGCGTGCTTCTGGATAAATATGAGAGACGCAAGACAGAAGTCAACGTTGATTACTGCGGGTTCAGAATTCCTGATAAATTCGTAGTAGGCTACGGCTTGGACTGCGCGGGAATGTGGAGACATCTTAAGGATATTAAGTACGTGATTGAAGAATAAATAATTGCGCAGAAAAGTAGGGCTACTTAGTAAAAATTAAGTCTGTCCCCTCCGGCCAAGTTCTTGACAAGAGGGGAATTTTTTACTCACTCAAAACTTTTGCAAAATCTCAGCCGATTATTATTCACGCTTTCAATCACGTATTCGGCTCCGGTCAGCGCAATCATCTTCGCGATTAATTCACCCTCAGACTCTTTATTGTGATAATACACCGTTATATCAGCACGCGGAGAACTCAGAAAGTCCGCGAGTATGTCCTTATCCGTTACGTCTAAAGAATGCCCGAAAATATGCACAAAGAATAATGAAGCCTCATTAGCTTTCACAAGTTTTTTCAGCGGCCTGTATTGATAAACTGTACGCTTTCTTATTCGCTGAACGTATTTCTTGAATATCGCGTAATTAACATTGCTCATAATTTCCTCGTCAGTTCGCCAGTATTCATTTATTCCGAGTATCATATTATTTTCGTGTTCAGCTTCGTCGCATTTTCCGTGAACGTAAATTATTTCAGGCTTAACATCAGGATACACGCGCTCAAAAGTGTTAGTGTAATTAAAGTTCAGGACGTAATCAGGCCGGATTTTCGCAATTAACGGGAGCGGCTTACACTCAATATGATTTATGAAGTGAGCAAGATATAATTCAAGCGCGCGGATAAGGTCTTCAAGCTCATCATAAATATATTTTCTGAAGTCCCGTACAGTTAACGGATAATACTTTTTTACTTCTTCGTGCTTGTGTTCGTCGTAATAAGCATTACGCAAGCATTCGTTGAATATTGAAAGTTTCTCAATATCGCCGGCAGATAAATCTTGAATGTAATTCTTAAGCGCGAACTTATTCATCAAATCCACGCAAGATGAGGTTAAATCACTTTCTGTTCTGTCGACAAAAGATATTACGTTCTTAATTTCCGTCTCAAAATCTACCCAGTTTATTCCGCGCTTAGCTTGAGAGTTTGATACTCTGCTCATGAAGTCAATCCATACGTTATTAACCGTCAGCCTCTTAATCTCATTGAATATCCCTAAATTCTCGCGCGTCTTGAAGGCTTCAATAAACTCATCTTTGATTTGTTCGTTCAGCTTCCAAGTTTTAATATCACCGAGAAAAATTCCCTCCTGACTATTTATATCGAGATGCCAGCAAAAATTTTTGACATGCTTGCAGAAATCCAGAAAATCCGTATACCCCGTTTGAAGTCCATGTGCGATGTCAAAGCCGTTGCCTGTTATGAGAATTTTTACGCTTTCAGACATATTTTCCTCCTCGCTTCCATGAATACCCGTAAGTGTGAGATAGCAAAATTTATATCCTCCGGCAAACCCGCAGGCGCATTCTTCATGTATTCATTAACCTTTTCTTCATCAACTTTAACTTCAATAATTTTCTTTGGCTCAATCTCACGGCGTTTAGTTTGCTTAGGGGCTCCGATGATAATTTTCACTGAAAACTTTTCGTTGACGTTGTAACTCCAGCGCGAAGTCAAAGCCCTCGTTATGTTCCCTTTCATTCTCGTAATCATGTTAGCGGCGTTTTTGTCATCAACAGCTACGGTAATTTCATCAACTCCCAAATTGCACGGAAAAGAATGCCGAACAAGCGCAGGCCCCACGACACTCGCCCAGCTCCTTTTAAGCCCGTCAAGAATTTTTACGCGATAAGCCGCCGCAGGAAATAATTTATTGATGTTTATTCTTAATCTTCTCATTGCGAGCTAATATTACGGAGATTAATTGCACGTCAGCAGGAGTTACGCCCGAAATTCTCAACGCATGACCAAGCGACGAAGGACGGAAATATTTCAACTTTTGCAGACATTCAGCACGAAGGCCAATTACAGCGTCGTAATCGAAATTGTCAGGGATTTTTGCGTTGTCAAGATTTCTCATCTTCTCAACGTTCCTAACTTCGCGTTCAAGATAGCCCTTGTAACGTAATTCCGTCTCAACATGAGCAATCTCTTCCGGTGTCAAAATTTTTGTTGACGGTGAAATTTGCGAGATTAAATCATAGCGAACTCCTTTATGCTGGAGAAAGTCCGCGAGGCTCATTGTCTCACTCAAAATTTCGGCCTCATGTTCAGCGCATAATCTCTCAATCTCAGGTGAAGGCGTAATTTTTGTCGTCTTAAGCCGTGAAAATTCCTCGTCCTCGTTCGCAAATCTATTCTCTAAGAATTCCCATTTTTCGTTGTCGATTAAGCCCGCGTCTCGTCCGTAACGTGAAAGTCTGTGAGCGACGTTATCCCATCGCAATAACAATCTATGTTCACATCGGCTCGTCAGCATTCTATAAGGCTCATCGGTGCTTTTCGTCGTCAAGTCGTCGATTAACACGCCTAAATATCCGTCATCGCGTCCGAGAATTACAGGCTCTTTATTCAACACGAACATTGCCGCGTTAATTCCAGCTAATAATCCTTGAGCCGCCGCCTCTTCGTAACCTGAAGTTCCGTTGACCTGGCCCGCACAGAAGAAGCCCGGAATATTTTTATTCTCTAAATTATGCTTCAACTGGTCAGGGAGCAGATACGTATATTCAATTCCGTAGCCAGGCTTGATAATCTTTGCGCGTTCACAGCCCGGAAGAGTTTTTATCATCTCAACTTGCACGTCATAAGGCAGGCTTGTAGAAAAATTCTGCACGTAGACTTCGTTAGTGTTCAGCGATACCGGCTCAAAGACAATCGGATGAGTAATATGATCCGGAAAACGCAAAAATTTATCCTCGATCGACGGGCAATATCGCGGACCGTTAGCCTTCACGTCGCCAGTTACAAGCGGAGAACGCTGAATGTTGCGTGAAAGGATTTCATACGTAGCTTCAGTTGTTCGCGAAAAATAGCAGGCATAACCCGTGTTTGTGTAAAGTTTTCTTTCGCCCCAAAGGTCAAAGCATAACGGCTCTTGTTCGGATAATTGCGGGGTCATTTGCGAGAAATCTATAGTGTTAATATTCAAGCGCGGAGTTGTGTCCGTTCTCATTTTGCCGGTTTGAACGCCCAATTTCGCGAGGGATTTTGCGAGAGCCTCAGAATTATTTTGTCCCATTGGCCCGGACTTGAAGGACTTTTCGCCGACAAAAACGCGTCCTTCTAAGTAAACTCCTCCGCAGAGAACTACAGCTTGAGCCTCATATTCCGCGCCGTGCCTAGTGAGAACTCCTGAAATTTTGCCGCCGTCCGTGAGAAGTTCGATTGCTTCGTCCTGGTTAACGTCAAGATTTTCCTGCGTCGTCAATAACTTTCTGTAATAAATTCCGTATTTTCCCGGATCACATTGCGCACGTAAAGCACGAACAGCCGCCCCTTTTGAAGTGTTGAGCCATCTCACCATTAACGTCGAAGCATCGGCAGCTCTTGCTTGTTCTCCTCCGAGTGCGCTTACTTCACGGACTAAGTGGCCTTTTGCCGGTCCTCCAATTGAAGGATTGCAGGGCATTAACGCTGTGTTGTCGACACTGAGATTGAGCATGAGAGTTCTGCATCCAATTCGAGAAGAAGCTAGCGCGGCTTCACATCCTGCATGACCTCCGCCGATTACGATAACTTGATATTTGTCGCGAAACAAGAAATTTTTTGCTCCTTAATCTAGAATGAATATATTTTACACGAGAGCTAAAATTTTTCTTTTTCGTCTTGAATGGAGCTTGTTAGAGATATGATAAAGTTTTTAGCATCTTAATTTGTTTCTATAATGCAAATTTACATCGAGTTTCTTTTTATCTTGATTGGCTTCTATGATGAAAATTTACACGAGACTTAAAGTTATTCCCCCGAATTTCTTTCGCGTCTTGAATGGCTTTTCCGGAGCTGTGATGAAAATCTGCCACTTCGTTTTTGCAAGCTGTGTATACGTCCATTCCCGGCCTTCTGCATCAAGTTCTGCCGTCAAGTCATCGAATAATAATACTGGGTTGCGCTTGAGTTTCGCCGCTATTAATTTTCCTGCCGTGATTATCATGTAAAGTATAAGCCTTCGTTTTTGTCCCCTGCTTAAGGCCTCAGAAGCTGAACGTCCATTCTCGGAAATTATTATTGCAAGATCATCATAATTAGGCCCGCACAAAGGACGCTGAGCGTAAAGTTCACGTTTTGAATTGGCCTGTAAAAAGTTATGCAGATATTCTTGACCTGAAAATTCACAAGATAATTCTTCCGTGATATTTTGCGAACTCGTCTGTAAACTTGCCAATGAATTTTTTTTTGTCTGCGGGATTGTCAATGATGGAATGAATGAAAGAGTAATTTTCTCCCGGTCTATCAGGCTCATTAATTGCAAAATTACTTCTCTGCGTTTGTCCATAATCCAGCCGCCGAGTTCACAAAACGGAATTTCTGTTCTGGCCGGAGATTTTCCTTGACGAAGCAGAAGCGTACGTGTTCTCATGATATATTTGAAGTCAGCAAGCCTCTTAGCATAAATCGGGAAGAATAACGAACATAATCTATCAATAAATAATCTTCGCGCTGAGGGTGAGCCGTCAATTAGATTTATATTGCTGGTGAGAAAAATTATTGACGGGAATTTTAATCGCAAATCTGTAAATGAAATTGCCTTATTATCAAGCCTCATTGAAACTTTTGATGAAATTTCTGCGGTGATATTAAATCTTTCTTCGCCTGAGACTTCCGCACCGATTGAAGCGCGTAAACTTGAAGCGTGTAATTTTTCGCTCGTCCAGGATATTACGTTTCGTGTTCGTCCGAAAGCCCCCCAGCCGGTTAATATGCTCAAGCTCTCAAGTAAATTTGTCTTTCCTGAACCGTTGCGGCCAAGAATTAAATTAATGCCCGGATCCCAATTTATTTTAAGTTCCGGGCAGTTTCTGAAATTTTTTACGACGCTGCAATCAAATCTCAACGTTAATAATTATTTTCCTGGCCAAAATTATTTTGTTCCGAATTTTCCTGCTCCGAATAATTCTGTTCTGGGGATTCCGGCTCAGGCTGATAATCCTGCTCGTCTCTGTGATTGCTGAAGTCTCCAATTTCCTCTTCTGTCATGGCATCTTGCATAGTCAATCTCGCGGGCATAAGCATATACAGAAAATCTTGTGAGCCGTCCCGATACATTCTAGCCTGCTCTTCCTCGCCGCTGAACTCTATAACAATATCACCCTGTCCAAGAGCTTTTAATCCGTCCTGGAAATATCCAACGTTGAAGCCTAATTGAATATAGCTGCCTTCAACATTAGCAAACACAGTTTCTGCGGCAGTTCCAACCTCAGGGGCACGTGCTGTAATCCTGATTTCTCCCGTCGGTTGAATAGCCATAGCCATAATGTGAGCCGGAGTATTCTTCGCAATAATATCTACACGGTCAAGAGCTATTGACAAATCTGCGCAATTTATACGCATCACGGTATGCTTTTCGTCGTTAAGTATGCGTTCATAATTTGGAAAATTTGAATCGATGAGCCTGATCGCAAATTCTACGTTTTCAAGCCTGAACCAAACCATTGAACTCTCGGCCAATATCGACACTTGAGCCTCGCCGTATGAAGCTATAGTTTTTCCGAGTTCTTTCACTGCAGGAGCTGACAACAATAAATCTCTATTACTCATTGTCGTGCAGAAAGTTTTTGATCGGGATAATCTTCTGCCGTCAGTCGAGATAACTTTTAACACTTGATCTTCTGTTCGGAGCAGGCATGTCCCCATATATCTCGGAAAATCTTGAGGCATGGAACTCGCGCTGCTTCCTTCAGAAATTATCCGGGCAAGGTCTGAAGCCATAATCTCGCAGACTAGTTCAGCGTCTTTGCTGTCAGGAACTCCGGGAAAACTCTCACGGGCAATTCCTGCTACTCTTATTTTGCTGGAGCCGGAAACAAGCAAACCGCGTTCACGGGAAAATTCAAGCTCTAAATCATCCGAAGAATATTTTTTCATCATGCTTCCGAGAATAGCCGCATTGGCCAAAGCTAAACCAGGCTCAACAACTGTAACTCCTTCAGCTTTGCTCCTAACGTAAGACTTCATATCAGTAGCTTCAAGTGTTACTGTCCCGTCCTCGTCCGCCTTGATTAATACGGCTCTAACTCCCTCAATCGTGCTTTTGGCGTTCGTAATTTTTTCGGCAATCTGCCAGCTTTTGAGGAAATCTTGACGTTTTATTTGTAATTTCATATTTATATCCTTTCATAGCAATTAAAATTCTGAAAAGTTTTTGCTAATTATATCTCAAAGTCTTTCAGGTGAAATATTCCGTCAGCTTTGTTTTGCCAGCCGCGAAATAATATCAATAAAATCTTGCGTGATATTCTGCCGGAAATTCATATTTTCGCCCGTAACTGGGTGTGTAAAATCCAGCTTCCAAGAATGCAAATATACTCGCGGTAAATTCTCGTCGTTCGTTCCGTAAAGATTATCGCCGACCAAAGGACAGCCCAGCGCTGAGAGATGAACGCGGATTTGATGCATTCGACCAGTGAACAAATTGCACTCAATCAACGAAAATTTATTCATGCTCCATAGAACTTTATAGCCGGTTAATGAAGGCCGACCGTTTTCGATTATAGCCATTCGCATAAAGTTATTCGGATCTCGGTCAATTGGCCCGGATAAAATTCCCTCGTGTTTTGCGGGGCTTCCGTGAGCTAACGCAATATACTTCTTGTGAACTTCTCGCAATTTAAGCATTTCTTGAAGCATCAACGTAACTTTTTGCGTACGAGCGACAATCATTAAGCCGGAAGTCCCAGCGTCGAGCCTGTGAACAATTCCGGGACGAAGAAAATTCGGCAAGTTTTTTAACTCAGGATAACGATAGACAAGGCCGTTTACTAATGTTCCGTGCCAATTGCCGGGAGCCGGATGAACGACTAATCCCGCAGGTTTGTTGATGACGAGCAAATATTCATCCTCATAGACAACCTCAAAATTTATATTCTCTGCTTCAAGATGCGTTAAATTCTCAGATGGGGGGATTTCGACAAAAAATTTTTCTCCCCGCAAAACTTTCATCGACGGCTTGAGCTTAATAGAACGTGTTATATTTTCATTCGCATTAATATAACATGTTATATTTTTATTCTTGATTAAACGTTGAACTTGACTTCGCGATAACCCTAACTCATCACACAAAAATACATCAAGACGAGAATAATTTTCTTCAGCAACAATTTCCATAATTAATAAATTTCGTCATGCCTGAAACATTTTTAACGCATCATCAAAATTTTTGCGCGTAATCATGAAATTATTCGTGTCGGCTTTCAACGCTTCCATTGAGGCACGCCGGCATATTAACGCTATGTCTCCTCCAGTGAAATTTGCTGTGAACTGGGCCAATTTCGAGATATTCACGTCGTCGGATAACGGCTTCTTGCGTAAAATTATCCTGAAAATTTCCTCGCGGGCTTTCACGTCGGGCAAGGGCAGCTCAAATTTCAGGTCAAACACTCCCGAACTCAACAATGATTTATCGAGCAAGTCAATTCTATTCGTCGAAGCTAAAACCGTAACCCCGTTAAGTTCCTCGATGCCTCGCATTTGCGCTAAAAATTGGCCGGTTAATCTGCTCTCGGTCGACGCAAAAGCTGATAAATTCTCGCTTCGTTCAGGGAATAACGCATCGATTTCATCAATGTAAATTATCGACGGTGCGGCCTGTTTGGCTATCCTGAAGATTTCGCGTAAAGCCCGCTCGCTCTCACCAAGATAACGCGACAAAATATTAGAGGCTTGGACGCTGATAAAATTTACTCCGCTGTCGTGAGCTAATGCCTTCGCTAATAAAGTTTTGCCAGTTCCGGATTTCCCGTAAAGCAAAATCCCTCTGACAGGCTGAATTTCGTAACGCTCGAAAATTTCTGAGTGTTTCAATGGCCACGTTACAGCGTTCATTAGTTCCGTCTTGATATTTTCCAAACCGCCGATGTCGTTCATGCTCACATCAGGAAGCTCAACGAAAACTTCTCGTGTTGTCGACGGCTCAGTCTCAAGTAAAGCATTCATGAAGTGTTTCATGCTGACTTCGAGATTGGCGACGCGTTCATAAGGAATTTCCTGCTCGTGAAAATTTACATACGGCAAAATATCACGAACACAGGACATTGCGGCTTCTTTGGCGAGGGCTTCAAGGTCGGCTCCGACAAATCCATGCGATAAATCAGCTATTCGCTTCAAGTCAACGTCCTGTGATAAGGGCATTCCGCGCGTGTGAATACGTAAAATTTCAAGTCTGCCTTTTCTGTCTGGAATTGGAATAGAAATTTCACGGTCAAAACGTCCCGGCCTCCTCAAAGCTGGGTCAAGTGAATTGGGAATGTTCGTAGCTCCTATGACTATTAATTGTCCCCGCGATTTCAAACCGTCCATCAAAGCTAATAATTGCGCGACAACACGGCGTTCAACTTGTTTTTCCCCGCCCATGTCCTCACGTTTGGGAGCAATCGCGTCAATCTCATCAATAAATATTATCGAAGGCGCGCGGTCTTGGGCTTCCTCAAAGATTTTGCGTAAACGTTCCTCACTTTCTCCGTAGAATTTTCCGATTATCTCCGGGCCGGATATGTGAGTGAACCATGCATCTGTTTCATTCGCGACTGCACGGGCAATTACAGTTTTTCCTGTTCCGGGAGGTCCGTATAATAAAACTCCGCGCGGAGGCTGAATACCTAATCGCTCGAAGACTTGAGGAAATCTCAACGGAAGCTCTATCATCTCACGAACTTTGCGAATTTGTGAACTTAAGCCGCCTATGTCCTCATACGAAACTTTGTGAACCTGTTTAATCTCTAACGGCTTCAGAACGTTCAAATATGTCGACTTGTTGATTATCACTGTGCCTTCGGGTGTCGTCGCTGTAACTTGGAAGTCGCATACACGAGTTCCGAAAAAGTTTACGCGTAATCTGTCGCCTGTTCTCACGGATTGACCCTCAAGCATCGATGAAATATAAGCCGCGTCGTTCTCCTTTGTCGTTAATTTCACGTCGCCTAATGGCTGTAATGTCGCACTTCCGGCAAAATGATACGCAATCTTGCTTTCGAGCGTGATATTCTCGTCGAGTGATGAACCGGAGTTTTCACGGATTAACCCGTCAATCTGAATTATTCCCCGTCCGGCTTCCTTGTCGCCTGTGAAAATTCGTGCGCTCGTCGTTTTTTTGCCCGTAATCTCGACTAAATCACCCTCGCTTAAATTTAATTCCCTCATGTCGTCCGGATGAATGCGGGCGTGTCCTTTCATTGCGTCGCCGGAATAGGCTTCTTGAACTTTGAAAACTTTCTGCATATATGATTTGTTGTCCCTTCGATATGCTATAATTGAAAGCGTCCGGGGAAGCGTCGGACAAAATATTTGATCATCGATTAAGGCTTCCACCCTCAACCGATGAATTTGACACCAGTCTAGCGGCGTATCTCGTTTATTGTTCTGATTAATTCTGTGATTGCCTTGATAATTTCCGCACCATGTTTTAACACTGATGCTAGGGCTTTCAAGAACTCAACTGCGAGCCTCACGACTTGCACCCCCTTTCGAGCCGGGGGAAGATAAAATCCTCAGCGACAATCCCCCGGCTTAGCTTGTCGGGGGCTTCCCTAGTAACGTGAGATACATTATCACGAACTGTTCATAATTTTATCATAATGGAATATTTTGCTATAATCATCTATAAGGTCGCACCCTTAACCGACGAAACCAGAACGAAAACGATAATCGGTTATTGATGCATTACTTCTTTTATCGAGTTAATGGGGAGAATATTTTTCTCCTCACGTTTTTTATTATGCACAAAAATTCCCGGCAGTCAGAAAAACCGCCAGGAAAATTTTTCCAGCTTCAAATCTTTATTTCCCTTCTACAACTTTCAATACCATCTTGCGGAGTTCCGGGTCCTCTAATGCCAGCTGAATATTTGCACTCAACCAGCCCTTTTGTGTTCCGCAGTCAAATCTTCTGCCCTTATAAACAACTCCGTAAACAGGCTCATTCTTCGCTAATGTTCGCAACGCATCAGTAAGCTGAATTTCCCCGCCGGCTCCTGTTCCCTGTGAATGCAATATCGGGAAAATTTCAGGCGACAAAACATAACGTCCCATTATCGCATAATTTGATGGCGCTTCGCTGAGTTTGGGTTTCTCTATCATGTCATTAATCCTGAATATTCCCGGCTCGATTTCAACTCCGGAAGCTATGCCGTAACGTGAAACGTCCTCATCACTTACAAGCTCAAGGGCTATCACGCTTCCGCCTAATCTCTCATGGACTTTTATCAATTGCGACAAAACAGGCTCTGTGTGAATAAATACGTCATCAGGCAAAATTACTCCGAAATATTCACTCGAACATACAGGCTCCCCGCATAATACGGCATGCCCAAGTCCTAAAGGCTCACGCTGACGAATATAGAGAATTTCTGCAAGTTCCGAGATTGCTATCATCTTGTCGTATAATTCCTTCTTGCCTCGCCGTAACAATAAATCCTCAAGCTCAAATGAACGGTCAAAATAATTCTCAATTGAACGCTTAGCACGGCCCGTAATCATCACGATTTCTTCACAGCCGGAACCTAAAGCCTCTTCAACTCCGTATGAGATTATCGGACGATTAACAAGCGGTAACATCTCCTTCGCAATTTCCTTTGTAACCGGCAAAAATCGCGTCCCTAAGCCGGCAACCGGAAATAAACACTTTTTTACAGTCATGATTAATTCTCCTCTTCAAAAAATTCTTCGACAATAACGGCTTCAACAAAAACGCAAAACTTTTTCAGGGGGAAAATCAGCAAAATTATTCAAGCCTAGATGATAATATTTCCGAAAGTTCATCAACTAAATTTTTCTCCGGAGCTTCAACAAGTATTCTTAATAATGGCTCAGTCCCGGATGTCCTGATGAAAATTCGGCCATGCGTGATTTTTGCTTCGTATTCGTGAACTATTTCATTAATACTTGTCATGTCAACGAGTTCACGGGATTTCTTCAGCGTTAAGTTCGTGAGTTTTTGCGGATAACGTCCGAACCTATCTATTAAACTTGAAATGTCTTCGCCTAAATCTTTAATCGCGTTCAGGAATAATACAGCCGTACAAAGTCCGTCGCCCGTGCTTGTGAACTCGCTAGCTATGATGTGGCCTGACTGTTCTCCGCCTAAGCCCGCGCCTGATGCCCTCATTGTTTCAAGAACGTATCTATCTCCCACAGGACAACGCAAAGTTTTAATTCCCTCGTCGGCTAAATGTGTCTCAAGCGCCATGTTGCTCATCACGGTAACGACAACTTGATTATTCCCGTTCAAGCTATAAAGCCAGCGGCCTAATACCCATAAAATTATGTCGCCGTCAATAATCCTTCCGAATTTATCACTAATTAATACCCTGTCAGCGTCGCCGTCAAATGCAAATCCCAGCGATAAATTATTCTTCACGACGTAATCACATAAATTCTGCATATGCATTACTCCGCAGAGTTTGTTGATGTTTAAGCCGTCGTAACGATTTGCGATTATCTGTGTGTTCAGGCGTGAGAATAATGAATGTTCAATTAAGACGGGAACGCTCGCGCTTGAAGCTCCGTTTGCACAGTCAAATACGACGTTATCAATCACGGCTTCATTGTTTAACATATGGGCGATATGTCTCGCGTAATCACGAACTAATTCGGGAGCATCGTTAATTCGGCCAATGTCTAAACTCGCTTTATAATTTTCACTGTCAGCGTCTTTACTGGGAACTTGGGGGCGCGGGCCGTCATTCACTTGGGCGGGATTGGGAGATGAGGAAAAAATAAAGTCCTCAATTGCAAGTTCCTCATCATCAGAGAGTTTACAGCCGTCTGAGCCTAGAAATTTTATCCCGTTGTATTCGGCTGGATTGTGTGAAGCACTGATTACTGCTCCCCCGTCGGCGTGAAGTTCCTTTACAGCATAGCTAATTCCCGGCGTGGGGATTACTCCGGCTAATAAGACATTCGCACCTTCGGAACTCATCCCGGATGATAAAGCTCCTTCCAACATACGACAGCTTAAGCGCGTATCCCGGCCAATGATAATTTTCCTGCCGTGATTGAACCTGATAAATGCTCGTCCAAGTTTTAAGGCGAGTTCTGGTGTCATGTTCCCGGAATTTGCTAAATCTCTAACTCCGTCAGTGCCGAATAATTTACGTTCTCTTGTCAAAATATTTTTCCTCCAAATTTTAATAGCGTTTTAGTTGTCATGTTCATAAATCATAAACTTCGTCGGTGCCGAATAATTTGCGTTCTTCGTTAAATATAAAAAATTCCCTTCCTATGCAATTTTATTATCACATTCAGAAGGGAAAAATATTTGCTATTGTGCCGATAAATTGTTCACTGTTACGTTCGCCGGCTCAATCCTCGTTACGCGGAAAACATCAGCCGATAATTCAGTCCTGACGGGTAAAGTTACAGGTGCCATGAAAATATTGCTCATGTCAACGTAAGCATTCAAGCCCGACGCTCCAACATCAAAGCTCTCAATTAATGACGGTCTGCCCTCAATCGTTACTGTTACGTTCGCAGGTGAACACAACCAGTTTTGCCCGGCCTCAGCTCCTCGCAACTCAACGGGAATATTCGCTAACATTCGTTCGGCTCTAGCTTCACTCAACAATACGCTGACTTTCACGCTCGAAGCATTCACAAAACTTATCCCCGCAATATCAGGCATTCTCAACGGAGCAACTACAACGGTGTCCGAGTTCATCGATGAGACATCTATATATTCAGTGTCAACCGTTTCAATCTTCGCTAATTCGTCAGCATTGCCCTCAACCTGAATTTCCGAAGGATCGGTGATTATGCTTCGGACTTCGTAATCAGCATCAAGTTTGCCCGTCAACCTCACATTCACAGGAACTCGCTTTCTCGGAAGGCCGCGTACTAAATTCCCGCGAAATCTCACCTGCGCCGGCTCAATCGCTACATTCCCATCAAACGGCTGGGACTGATTAAATCTCACGGGCATTAACAAATTCTCGGTCGATTGTAACTCCTGAAGAGTCGGACGAATATTAACACTGCCAACCTTCGCAACGTCGTCTTCGGCTCCCCTGATTGCAACTTCCTTAGGGATTATTTCAACTCCTTCAATGTATTGGCCTTCGGGTAAATTTTGAGGCAAAATTATCTCAACATTCATTAAACGCGTAACTTGACGGACTAAATCAAGCGTGATTTGAGACGGGACACAAGATAAAAGCGTAATATCTGCAGGAACTCCAACATTGACATTGACAGTATATTTTTTGCCGGGCGCTAGATTTCTCGCGTCAACATAAGCATTAATCGAATTGTAATCAAGCCCCATCATTGCACGTTCAGGGCCGCGAATTTCTATATCAACTTCAGAAGTCCTGTTGCGTAATACTCCTTGTGCATCAAGTCCCCGATATTCAAGCGAAACCGAGAATTTACGCGTGATAAATGCGCTCTCGTCCATTCCCGTAACGTAAATCCACATTGATACAGCTAGAATTATCGAAAATATCCATAGGAATAACGGAGATGTCAATAAATCGTCAATGTCAAAATTTTTCAGCTTAGTGATAAATTTCATTCGAGAATTCCTCCGGCTTTATTCTCAGTCGGTCGTACCCAGAATAAACGCATCATTGAACGCGTAAACTTCTCCCAGCCCGTTACTATCTGCTCACCGACGAAGTAATGCATCAATAACTTTTCAACTTGGAACTCCTTGAGATTTTTTGAAAGTTTTCCCTTGAAAGCTAACGAGACATCCCCGCGTTCTTCTGAGACGATGAAGACCATTGCGTCCGAAACGTCGGAAATTCCCAAAGCCGCACGATGACGCGTTCCATACCAACGGGAAATTTCGGGAGCATCAATCAACGGAAGATAACAGCCGCCAGCGATTAAGTTATACTTATCGAGAATTACAGCGCCGTCATGCAAAGGGTTATCCTTCCAGAATATTGAGATTAAGAGTTCCTGCGTGATTTTGGCGTTAAGGTGTATCGCCGTTTTGTAGTAATCGCCTAATCCGACTTCCTGCTGAAACACAAGTAACGCTCCGATTTTGTGAGCCTTGAGATAATTCAATGCCCCCGTAATCTGATGTACCCGCATTTCCGCCTCATCTGAACTCATCTTACGCTTGAACAAATAAAATTGGCCTTTTCCTAACTCTTCAAGCATTTTGCGCAACTCTGGCTGAAACACAATCGGTATCGCAAAACTCAACGCTAATAACGCATTCCCTATGAACCATTGCAACAGCCTCAATCTCAGAAAACTTGCTCCAAACGCCAGCACAGCAAGAATAAATACTCCCTTCACAAGCTGAACCGCACGAGTTCCAACGAGAAGCACAAGTATCCTGTAAATTATGAATGAAACTATCGCTATGTCTATTAAACTGCGAAAATCAGCAAGCATCACTCCACCAGCCTGACAACTCCGCGATATACAAGGCCCCTTGTGCCGTCAATCGAAACTATATCGTCGTCCATCAAAGTTGAGAAAGCATCAGCAACTCCGACGATTGCAGGCAAGTTATAATCAATCGCTAATGAATTTCCCTCTGAGAATAACAATCCGCTCTCGAACAAGACAGCTCCGACCTTATCAAGAATTGGCCGATATTCCTCGTTTAATTGCCTCACGACGAGAATACAGCCTTCTGTTGCTTTCGTTAATGCTTCCTGAGGAGTTCGGGCTATACAGACTTTACCTGTTGCATTTTTATGCGATAAGGGAGTTCCTGAGAGTAAAATTGTTCCCGTTGTCAAAACTTCGACGACGTTCGTACTTCCCGGCCTTCCAACTGGGACACCAGCCGTGATTACAACAAGTTCACCTTCGGGCAAAAGTTTTTGAGCGACACAGACATTAACGGCTTCACGCGCGGCAACGTTAATATCCGACATCTCAGAAAGACGCACAGGCTGAACTCCCCACCATAAAGCTAACTCGCGCCAAGTCTGCTGTGAGGGCGTAACGCCTAAAATTGGACACTCCGGGCGATGTTTGCTAATCATTCTTGCTGTCAATCCCGAACGTGAAAGTGAAATTATCGCGGGAGCTTTGATCTGTTTAGCAATTAAGACGGCAGCACCTGAGACGGCATCAGGAACAGGAATTCCCGATAACTCTAACGGGTTCTGTTCGTTGTTCTTATGATTTCCCCAAAGTCCTAAATCTTTCTCGGCTTTATCAACAATCCTTCTCATCGTAGAAACGGCTTGAATCGGATAATTTCCTGAAGCTGTCTCGCCAGAAAGCATAACCGCATCCGTTCCATCTAACACAGCATTGGCTACGTCGGAGGCTTCGGCTCTGGTTGGTCTTGGGTTGCGTATCATGCTGTCCAACATTTGAGTAGCGACGATTACGACTTTTCCCCTGACGCGGCACATTTCGATTATTCGCTTCTGGACTAAAGGCACGTCCTCCGTAGCAATCTCAACGCCCAAATCTCCGCGCGCAACCATTACGCCATCTACAACGTCAACAATCTCCGCGATATTATCAACGGCCTGTTTAGTCTCAATCTTCGCTAAAATTTTCATGCTTCCGCCGTAAGACTGAATTAAACGCCTGACCTCAACAATATCTTGACGAGTTTTTACGAAAGAAACAGCGAGATATTCCATGCCGTGTTGAATGCCCCATGCTATATCCTGTTTATCCTTCTCAGACAAAGCAGGCATTGTTATATCGGCTCCAGGTAAATTTATTCCCTTTGTGTTGCGAAGAGGCCCGCCGACTATGATTTTGCAGTGAACTTCATCGCCTTCAACTTTTTCAACTTCAAGATTAAGCGCGCCGTCATCAATAAAAATATTCTGTCCCGGCGTAACTTCCTGAGCAAGCAATTTATAATTCACGTAAATTCTCTCAGGAGTTCCGTCAAACGGCTCAATATCACCAGAGACAAGAATAATTTTTGCTCCCTGAACTAAATTAATTTCTCCGTTCTGCATATGACCCGTACGAATTTCCGGGCCTTTTGTGTCGAGTAATGCCGCAATGGGTTTCTTCACAGCACGTTCAACTCGGCGGATTAATTTTAACTTTTTTTCGTGGCCTTCATAATCTCCGTGTGAGAAATTAAGACGGGCTACGTTCATTCCCGCTTCAGCCATAGACTTTAGAGTATCATAGTTATCGCTGGCCGGGCCAATCGTGCATACTATTTTTACGAACATGATAAATTTTTTCCTCCCTCATTAGAATAAATGAATTATAAGCAATCTCAAAACTTCATGCGAGTGTTGGCGCGCGTATATTTTTTCCGGCTTAATCCGTGAATTTTTAGCACAAGCCATTTTCAAGACTTCATGCTCAACATCTAGACTTCTTAATCTCAGCGCAAAAATTCATGAAATTTTCTCATGAGGCAATCTCAAAACTTCCCGCAGGCATAATCCCGCTCAAAGCCTCGTTTAACTTTTCAAGCTCAACATTGCAATTATTCAGAGCAAAAACTCCGACCTCGTCGTCTGTTCTCAGCTCAAGAAGAACTTTTGTTTTGCCCTTACAACCGTTTAATGCGCGTATGAAATTCTTCATGTTGAGATTATTGCTGACGTTGAGAATTATCTTCACGTATTTTTGTCCGCGATTGTTAATCCCTTCAACCGGAATAATCTTATCTGGGATAAGCTGGCCGCGTTCGTCAATTTTGCCCTCAACCATGCAGGCCAAACCGACTTTTACATACGCCTTGAAGTCCGACCAAGCTCCGGGAAACGCTATAAGGTCAATACTTTGTTCATTATCTTCAAGCTGAATTATGCACATAGTTTCGTTTTTCTTCGTAGTTTTCTCGTTGATTGATGCGATAATTCCTCCGACGCAAACTTTAGCGCTCATACTATGCCAAAATTGTAAGTCTGAAATTCGGCAGTTCGTGTAAGGTTCTAACTTCTCCTCCTGGCTTTCATATGGATGTCCTGAGATGTAAAGCCCTGTAACCTCTTTTTCAAGCGCCAGCTTTTCATGTTCATCATAAGGCTTAGCGTCAGGAATATCCGGCTCTCCGAACCCTGATGCAGGCTCATCGTCAAAGTCGAAAATTGATAATTGATTAGTCTTCTTGCTGGCACTAACACTTTGAGCGGCTTCAAGTAATTTCGGAAGGGCTTTCACTAATTTTGCGCGGTTGGGGTCGAGTTCATCAAAAGCTCCGGCATGAATTAAATTCTCATACACGGTTTTTTTCATCAGGCTCATATCAATGCGCTTCAAGAAATCCCAGAGTGATAAAAATTTTCCGTTCGTTCGCCTCTCTTTAATAATCATCTCTATCGTGTTATGTCCAACTCTCGAGACCGCGCCCAAGCCGAAACGTATAACCTCGCCGACAGCCGTAAAATTTTCCATTGAAGAATTAATATCCGGAGGCAAAACTGGAGTTCCTGAACGTCTGACCTCTAAAACGTAATGACCTAAGACTTCTTTTTTTGCTTTCATCTGACTTGATAAATACGCGGCCATAAATTCAGCCTTGTAATTGGCCTTAAGATAAGCCGTGTCATAAGAGATTAATGCATAAGCGGCGCTGTGAGACTTATTAAATCCGTACCCCGCGAACTTCTCTATGTTATCAAAGATTGCTCCGGCTGTATCAGGATTGATATTATTTTTCTCGGCTCCCTCTAAAAATTTCGCACGCTGGGCCTGCATAACTTCGACTTTCTTTTTTCCCATTGCACGACGCAGAATATCAGCTTCTCCGAGAGAATATCCGGCTAAGACGCTTGCACATTGCATAACTTGTTCTTGATAGAGAATAACGCCGTAAGTCTCGCGCAAAACGTTTTCAAGCAAAGGATGAGGATAATGCGGCTGTTTTCTTCCATGCTTGCAGTCAATATATTGTTCAACCATTCCTGAATCTAACGGGCCTGGTCTGTACATAGCGAGTGCGGCGATTAAGTCCTCAAAACGGTCAATTCGCAGCTTGCGTAACATTGAACGAATGCCGCTGCTTTCAAGCTGAAATACTCCCATTGTATCGGCTTCTTGCAAGAGCTTAAAAGTTGGCTCATCATTCATAGCGTCGTTAATCTTGTTCAAGTCAGGAAGTTTTTTATGATTATTCGCGATATTTCTCATAGCTTCTTCGATGATTGAAAGTGTGCTTAATCCGAGAAAGTCCATCTTGACAAGCCCTAATTTCTCGACGGGTTCCATCGTGAATTGAGTAACGACCTGTCCGCTTTCACCCTCAGAGCTCAAGCGCTTAACCGGAACAACATCAGTTATAGGTCCCGGCGTAATCACGACACCTGCGGCATGCTGTGAAGTATGCCGGGCTAATCCTTCAACGCTTATTGCTATATCGATTACTTCATGAATTTCTTCATCGTTATCATATTGCTCTTTGAGTTCGGGAGTTTCTTCAATTGCGGCTCTCAGGCTGTTACACATAACGGGGATTAATTTTGCGGTCTTGTCCATCAAAGCAAAATCTTTTTTCTTAGCTCGTCCCACATCCTTGACAGATTGCCGGCCCTTCATTCTTCCGAAAGTTATGATTTGTGCTACGTGATCGCTTCCGTAAGTATCTGAGATATATTTTAGTAATTCTTCGCGTCCTTTATCGCTAACGTCCGTATCAATATCGGGCATTGAAACACGCTCAGGATTAAGAAAACGTTCAAACAGCAAATTATATTTCAGCGGGTCAAGTTCCGTAATTCTCAAGCTCCAAGCAACGAGACTTCCAGCCGCAGAACCTCGACCGGGTCCGATGGGGATATTGCGATTTTTAGCGGCCTGAATAATTCCCGACACAATCAGAAAATACGCAGAAAATCCCATTTGAGTAATCACGCCGAGTTCATATTCAAGCCTGTCAACATATTCTTTAAGCTCAGATTTCCCGTGTTCAGCTAAACCCTTTCTTGCTCGTGATTTTAATTCCTCATCTGGAGTAATTCCCGCTTTCAAGTCTAAATTCGGCAGTAAATAATGTTTCTCTTTCGATAAAAGTTCAACATTGCATCTGTCAGCGATTTTAGCCGTGTTCGTGAAGGCCTCGTTGATAATATCGTCGTCAATTTCCCCGCTTAATCTCTCGTAAATCTCATCAGGGGACATCAGGTAAAAATCATTGCTTGAAAATCCGAACGCGTCATCATCAGCTGTTGAATGCGTGTTAATCTTCAACAAAATTTTGTGCCATTCGTAATCTTCCTTATTAAGATAATGCGCGTCTCCCGTTACGATTAAGGGAATGCCTGTTCTTTGCGAAATATTTATTAACTCTGAGTTTACCTGTTTTTGTTGAGGCAGAGAGTTCGGCATGAGTTCCAGAAAGAAATTATTTTCTCCCATTGTGTCGCGGTGCCAAATAGCTTGAGCTTCAGCCTGTTCAAGATTTCCGGCCAATATCAACTGTGGAATTTCTCCGGCTAAACATGCTGACGAAGCGATTAATCCCTCGTGATATTCACCTAGTAAATCGTGGTCAATTCTCGGCTTGTAATAAAATCCCTTCGTGTTGGCGATTGATATTAATTTTATGAGATTATGCCAGCCCGTTAAATTTTCAGCGAGTAATATTAAGTGGTGATATTTCTTATTCTGTGAGGTAATGCCTTCCGGGATTACGTAAGTCTCACAGCCTAAAATGGGTTTTACGCCTTGAGCCTTGCAATTTTCGTAAAATTCTACAGCCCCGTATAAAACTCCGTGATCTGTCATAGCTACGGCTTTATTGTCCCATTGTGAAACTTTTTCGGCGAGTTTCTTTGTCCTGATTGCGCCGTCAAGTAAGCTGTATTCAGTGTGAACGTGTAAATGTACGAAATTTCTGCTCATTCATTATCTCCTTCTTGTTCCTGTTCTTGCTCCAGCTCCAACTCTTGATCCTGTTCCTGCTGAGTTTTTCGTGTAAATAATATTTCAGGTCTTGCTCCCAATGATGATAATTCCTTAAAAAAAGTATTGAACAGTGAATCTTCAACTTTTTGGCTTTTTACCGGCTCATCATGTCTTGTTTCTTGTCCCTGTTCCTGTATTGAGACTTCGGGCTTAGGCTCAACTTTCGGATTAAACGTGCGGCTTTCAGGACTTTGCGATTGTGAGACTTTAATTTTCGGGCATATGCATTCAAGTTTTCCATGACGAAGGATTATTCGTTCATACTTTGAAAGTATTGATTGCAAAGTTGCGGCTCTTCGGTCAATTTTCATTACGTTATAGCAATATTCATGCTTGAAGTCGATAAATAAAGTTCTGTCCTGTTCGTAAAAATCAGCATCGAACAATCCGCAGTAAATCAAAAAATCATTCTCGTGAGCAGTCTTCAATAAATTTTCTTTAAGCTCCAAACTTGAAATTTCTGGTTTATTAACTTCGGGCTTGGATTTTTCCGGGAGTTTCATGGGAATTTGCGCGGATGGCTGTAAATCTTCGAGCTTTTGAGGCGCACCGGCAAGATATAGAGTGAACATCCCTAGCAAAATATCGTTCTTAATTCCAAATCGTGCCTGTATCAACATCTTCAAGATTACGTGCAAAATAGTTTGTAACCTTTCGTGCTTCCAGTTACGAGCTTCATCGACGAGAAAATTTTTCTCTACTTGCGATAAATTGAGACTATCAGCGATATTCTGCCATTTTGAGACGAGCCATAAGTCCTTAACGACGGCGAATAACTCCTCAAAAACTCTCACGCCTGAAGCTCCAGCGTCGAACATATTTTTCAACGCCGAATAAGCCTCAGCCGGATTTTCCCGCAAATTCTTAATCCATCGTTCAAAGGCCGGGCGGCTCCCAGCACCGAAAACAGCTTCGACATTCTTTAACGTAATATCCCCTGACGAGATAATTTGTTCAAGCAAAGATAACGCATCACGTAAAGCTCCGTCGGCCAATCTTGAAATTTCACGCAAAGCCTCATCCTCAGCATTTACGCCTTCAAACCCGCAAATCTCCTTAAGCCTCGTGAAAATGTCTTCCGGTTGAATGCTGTGAAACGGAATATGTTGACATCGTGAGCGAATTGTAACCGGGACTTTGTGAGGCTCAGTCGTCGCAAGAATGAAAATTACATGTTCGGGCGGTTCTTCGAGAGTTTTTAATAGCGCGTTGAAAGCTCCTGTTGATAACATGTGAACTTCGTCAATGATGTAAATTTTATACTTTGAGTTGAACGAAGCGAGATTTACATTTTCTTTGAGGCCGCGAATATTCTCGACACCGTTATTGCTGGCTCCGTCAATCTCGATAACGTCAAGGCTTTCACCGGCTGTAATTTCCCGACAGTTTCGGCATTCTTCGCATGGTTCGTAATTTTCACCGCGATTTTCACAGTTCAGGGCTTTAGCGAAAATTCTAGCGAGTGAAGTTTTTCCGCATCCTCGAGAGCCTGAGAATAAGTAAGCATGACCGACGCGACTTTTCAAGATAGAGTTCGTGATAACGTCGATTGCTGATTTCTGGCCCACGACTGAAGCGAAGTTTTGAGGTCTGTATTTGCGATAAAGAGATACACTCATGAATTAATCTCTCCTGTTTTTACGTGATGACATAAAGCAAAGTTCATGAGGCAGTAACGATAAGCTCATACATTGCTCCGTACAAGCAAAGCGAAACCCTGCAAGCATTAATGACAGGCTCATATGCAATCTCCCTTGTTAAGAATTTATGATTATAGCAAACTTTACATGAGAATTATTTTTTCGGCAATATGAAAATTTGCTTTATTGGTAGTTGACGTATTTTCTTTTTTTCGTATAATTACAAACACAATACATTTACGCGAAAGAAGGTTTTCATCATGGCAGAGAAAAGTTTTATGGAACTTGTTTCCAGCGACGACAAAGTGAAAATTGAAGTTTTAACGGCGGGTTATAAAGCATTAGCGGAGTTAGCGATCTCAAAAGGTTTCAAGGACGAAGCCGAGAAAGTCAATGCAGAAGCAATCGAGAAAGTTGCAGAGGCTCACGGCTATAAAACAGACGAGATGACCGAACTCAACGATGGCCAGCTTGGTGCGGTTGCGGGCGGTTTTATTGAATCATGTCCATTTGGAGTCGATAAAGACCCCTGCGGAATTTTAGGCGATGGTCCTTGTCCATCGGGAATTTCGTTCCCGTTTCCAGTGTTCAAATAGTTAATACGCCGTTTTGCAAATTGTGCTGTCATTCTTTAATCGGAATGGCAGTTTTTTTATTGACTTAAAGGAGCTGAAAAAGTTTATGTATTACAAGCTGAACGAGAAATATATTTTACGAGGCTGGGAAAATTTACCATATGCGCTAATTGACACTCGGACAGGATTAACATCATATTTGAGTGCCCGACAGTTCCAGGCCATGAAATATTGTAATGGAAAAGTAGATTTATCAATGCCATTTATCGACAGTGAAACCCAATCAACCATTAAGCAAGCTCACCAAGCCGGAATAATCGAGCCGTGCGAACCAGGAGAAAAACTCATGCCCAATCAGGAATATAAAAAATTCCCATCGCGTTATCTAAATCGTGTTCACTGGTCAATAACTGGAAAATGCAATTATCGATGCCGACATTGTTACATGTCAGCTCCTGATGCAAGTTCTCAGGAATTAAGCCATGATGACATTATGAAGATTATTAATGAGCTTGCGGCTTGCGGAGTTATGAATGTGAGTTTAACAGGCGGAGAGCCGTTAATTCGTGATGACTTTCTTGATATTGTTGATGAGCTTTTATCGCGAAATATTAATATCACTCAGATTTACTCGAATGGCTGCTTAGTAAACGAGAAATTATTACGTGAGCTTGACGATAGAAAAATTCATCCGGAGTTCAACATGAGCTTTGACGGCGTTGGCTTTCATGACTGGCTGAGAGGAATTCCCGGAGCTGAGAAGGCAGTTGATAGGGCGTTTAGACTGTGCCGGGATATGGGATTTCCGACTGGTTCAGAGATGGCAATTCATAATGACAATAAACATGTCCTGCGTGAGAGCATAAATTACCTTGCTTCGGTTGGAGTGCGTTCACTCAAGACTTCACCAGTTTCAAACGTCGGCGAATGGAAGAAGAATTTTAACACGCAATCAATCACGAAACCTGAATTATTCCAAATTTATTTAGATTATCTGCCATATTATTATTCTGACGGGATGCCATTAACAATATTATTAGGTTCGTTTTTCACGGCTTCACCGAGCGAGCCGGATAAATATTTCATATCGGGTTATCGAGAAAGTTATGACCACGACAAGACTTATTCATGCACACACGTTCTAAGCTCAATATACATAACACCAGAAGGCCGAGCCTTAATGTGTATCCCGATTTCTGAGATAAAGATGCAGGAAAATTTCCCGTTTATTATCGATAAGGGCCTGAGTGAATGCCTGAAATATTCTGAATATCTGAGCTTTATAAATCTAAAAGTCAACGATATTTTGCGTCATAACGATGAATGCCGAAACTGTAAATTCATCAAACATTGCTCTACAGGCTGTCGGGGAGTTGCTTTATTAAACGATGAAAATAATCTCATGGGAAAATCACCGGATTTATGCGAGTTATTTCATGGCGGATGGATAAGAAAAATTATTAACACAGTGAAGCAAGCCCGACCGAGTGCGAAAGGTCCTGTAATTGATGATGAGATGCATTTTTAAGTTCTTCATTATGAAGTCAGCTATCCGAATATAATAATATGCTAGAATTTAAGAAAAATTTCACATTCACAAAGGAGAATTAACGAGTTATGCCGATGCAAATTGGACTTGAAGATTTATTAGGAATGTTAGTATCTCGCGTTGAGGAAATGGGCCTTGACATGGACAACCAGAAAAGCCGCTTTAATATCATGTTTCGTATGCTTTACAAAAAGGGCTTATTCACGGACAAAGATGCACTTGACGCGATAAAAGAGGAGAATAAAATTCTGCTTGAACTTGGCTTGATTAAGGCTATGCCCGACGATAAGACACTTCAAGCTGCCGCTGATAATTTAATGCTGTGGATAAAAGGTGATGCAAAGGAGATTAAGCGTTCGATTGAGGAATTGCAGAAGAGAATACAGGAGGAGCAGGAAAAACAGAATAAGCCGAGAATTGACGTTGCGCCTGCGGGAGTTCTGAACGAGTTAGACCGAGCGACGAACAAGAACAAGAAAATCATATTATGAGCATCAAAGAGAGTTGGCGGAAAGTCTCAGGTCATGGCTGGTTAATCGCAGTTCTTGACTTTATTTTGCTGGCATTAGCCGTATATTTGGGATATGCAATCAGACTTGGAATTGTAATTCCCCGCTATGTCGATGACTGGCTTCAAATCAGCTTTGAGCTTCCGTTAGTCTGCGTAATAATGTTCGCTCTCTTCGGCCAATATTCTACAATATGGATACATGCCGGCACGGAGGATTACAGCAAATTTTTGTGGCTTTACATCGTCTCAATCTTGGCGTTTTTGCTCGTCAACAGCGTCTTGAAACTTGCAATTTTCCCGAGAACTTCCTTTGCAATTTCATTCTTCGCAGGATTATTTTTATGCGGAGGCTTGCGTTTTTCATGGTTAATGGCGAAATCTCTTCACTTGAAACCGAAATCTCAGCGTTTACGAGCCTTAATAATCGGAGCTGGCGAGGCTGGAGCATTCTTAGCACGGGACTTAATGCGTAACGAGAGCGATTTATATCCGGCAGGCTTCATTGATGATGATATTGCGAAAATTGGCCGTCATGTTTCGGGCTTAAGAGTTCTGGGAAGCACTGAGGATTTGCCGGAAATTTGCGAGCGTGAGAAGATTGAAGTCGTGTTAATCGCAATCCCCAGCGTCAACGGTAAAAAAATCCGTGAAATCTTTGACACATTATCGCCTCTGAACGTTCAAGTACGAATTTTGCCGAGTTTGCGAGAATTGGCCGGAGGTCAAGTATCTGTTTCGAGACTTCGCAAAGTTAAACTTGAGGACTTATTAGGTCGTGAACCCGTGAGAATAAATTTAGAGCCTTCGATGAATTACATTGAGGGAAAAAGAATTTTAATAACGGGAGCAGGAGGCTCAATAGGCAGTGAGATAGTTCATCAAGTTTTGCAGAATAATCCTTCAGAAGTTTACGTACTTGGACACGGCGAGCAATCTATATATTTATTGATGGAAAAACTCAATGCGAACGTGAAAATTCCCGTTTATCCCATTATTGCTGACGTTGCAGATGTAGTCGCGATTGAGAAACTTTTTGCTGACAAGCTCCCTCAAGTTATCTTTCATGCGGCGGCACATAAGCATGTTCCATTGATGGAGTTCTGTCCTCGTGAAGCTATGCGCGTAAATGACTTAGGAACTCGTACGATTGCGCGTTGTGCAGGAAAATATCATGCCGAGCGAATGGTTATGATTTCGACCGATAAGGCCGTAAACCCTTCAAGCATAATGGGAGCAAGTAAGCGTTTAGCCGAAAAAATTCTTGAACACGAGCAGAAAAATTATCCTGAGACAAAGTTTATGGCTGTTCGTTTCGGGAATGTCTTAGGCAGTCGCGGGAGCGTAATTCCGAAGTTCGAGCGTCAAATTGCTTCGGGCGGGCCTGTTACGGTTACTGACGCGGGAATGAAGCGATATTTTATGTTAATCCCTGAAGCCGTGAGTTTAGTCATTCAAGCCGGAGCTTTGGGACATGGCGGAGAATTATTCGTGTTGAATATGGGCGAACCGGTATTGATTAAGGATATGGCCGAGCTTTTAATCCGGTTGAGCGGTTATGAGCCATACAAAGATATTAACATCATTTACACGGGAATGCGTCCGGGCGAAAAGTTATATGAAGAATTATTTTATGATGAGAACGCTGTTCACGGAACACTTCACCCGAAAATCTTCGTGAGCAATATTAAGTCCGGCAACCTCACGGAATATTCGGAGCTTGATACGACGCTTGAATACGCTTTGAGACATCCAGACGAGGCATTAAGACTGTTGAAAAAGTTAGTCCCGGAGTTTCAACATGAGTGAAAAGAAAATCCCCCTTGTCGCTTTGACTTGGGGGAAAAATTTTTAGCCTGTGATAATCTTGCTTCCCTTGATGAGATAATCCATTCCAGACCAGACAGTTAAAAGCATAGCAACCCACATTACAGCCATTCCGCCCGGAATTTTCAGAATGAGCATTATCAACGCCGCAATTTGACAGCAAGTTTTGAGTTTACCGCCCTTTGATGCCGCAATCACAACACCTTCAGCCGCCGCAACAAGTCTTAATCCCGTAACGACGAACTCACGCGTAATAATCACCATAGCAATCCAAGCCGGTAATCTTTCGAGTTCGATTAAAGCCAACATTGCCGCAATCACGAGGACCTTATCAGCGAGCGGGTCAATGAACTTTCCCAGTGTCGTAACGAGCTTATACTTTCGTGCAATATAGCCGTCGAACGCGTCAGTCAGTGAAGCCACGATGAACACAGCCGCCGCGATTGCATCTCCCCAGCTTACGTCGTAATTCGGGGAAATTGGCCGGGTAATCCTGAGCGATAAGAACAACAGGACTAACGGAGCGAGAAAAACACGAATTAGGCTTAAAGTGTTAGGGACGTTAAAAATCTTTGAGCGCAAAATGTTTCACCCCTTCAAAAAAATAAGTTCAGTGAAAAAATTATAGAATAAACTATCCTAATTTCGCAATTTCTTCCCATAATTCTTTTTGTTTCGAGTTCAGGTGTCTGGGAATTTCAACTTTAATTTTCACGAACATATCTCCGTAAGTTCCATCGCGTTTGGGCATTCCTTTTCCGCGTAATCTTAATTTTTGTCCGTCCTGTATTCCCGGAGGCATTTTGACCGTAACTGAGCCGTCAAGAGTTTCAACGTGAATATCTTTTCCAAGTACAGCGTTATAAACCGGAACTTTCACTTCGCGTGTTAAATCATAATCGTTGACATCAAAAGTTGCGTCTTTCTCCAGATGAATATTGACGTAAATATCGCCTCCGCCTTCGGATTTTCCCGGCAATTTAATCTGCGTGCCTTCGGTTATGCCCTTAGGAAGTCGGACACTTAATTTTCTTTTGCCGATTGTGAGCGTGTAAGTTCCGCCTTTGATTACGTCATCGAGTGAGAGTGTCAAATCAGCCTCAGTGTCGCGTTTCATTGGATGCTGTCTAGCTCCGGAGAAAATATCGCTGAAACCTCCGAAGCCTCCTGCTCCTGAATTGCCGAATAAAGTCTGGAAAAAGTCGCTGAAACCTCCTAAATCCCCGTTGAACTCGACATGCTGATAACCAGGCGGGGGCGTAAAATCTTGTCCGGCTTGATATGTTCCGAATGCGTCGTATTTCTCGCGTTTGTCCTTGTCCTTCAAGACTTCGTAAGCCTCGTTAATCTCTTTATACTTTTCTTCAGCTCCAGCCTCTTTGTTAATGTCAGGATGATATTGTTTAGCCAGTTTTCTATAAGCCTTCCTGATGTCGTCTGTGCTTGCGTCTCGTGAGACACCTAAAATTTTATAATAATCTTTGTATTGCATTCATAATTTCCCCCTTTGATTTTACTTGACTAATTTTAACCTTAAGATGATAAATTGCAAGTCATAAAAAATGAGCTTCCCAATTTTTACGCGAGAAACTCATGATATTTCTGTATTGCTTGTTGCCGTGATATTGCTGTGTTGTGCTTGGCATCATGATTTATCACGATTTTTGCTTGATATCGTAATTAGTATGCTTAACATTACGGCGTATTTGATATCGTAATTGGTATGCTTAACATTACGGCGTATTTGACATCGTGATTGGTGCTTAACATCT
>JAFTCP010000092.1 GCA_017454625.1 Synergistaceae bacterium | reverse complement strand
TATTTGCCGAACTTCACAATCTCTTTCACGTCGTCAACCGTCTTAACCTGCGGAATGATTAATCCCTTAGCTCCAACGTCAAGAAGTTTCATGATCGCCGCGCGCGAAATCTCCTTAACCCTCGCTAACGGAGTAAGTCCCCTTCTCTCAGCGGCACAGACATATTCACCGATATTCTCAGCCTCAAACGGGCCGTGTTCAGCGTCAATTACAGCGTAATCAAGCCCAGTTAATCCCATGCTCTCAATTACAGCCGTGCTACCGCATTCAAAGAATGTCCCGATGGATTTTTCTCCGCGTTCAAGTTTTTCCTTGAGTTTATTCTTCATTAGTTCACCTCATGCGCTCGTTTTCGATATTTCACGGCATAATATCACGATAAAAATTAAAGAGGGCCGCGAAGTTTCCTCCTGACCCTCCCGTGTTTGCATTACTTCAGACCAGGAAGCAGCGCAAAGTTTTCACGCTAATATTATCGTATATTTTAAGCCTTGAACTTTTTTATATCGGACTAGGAAACAACATAAAGATTTCAAAGCTCTTCTTGTCGCATACGCCGTGAAATTTTCTCCTGCCCTTCCTGTTTGGTGCATTACATCAAGCCCGGCAAATACGCCTGGAACTGGCTTAATATTATCGTGAAAATCAAAATCGTAACGCCCGCAACAAATCCGCCGATCGTCCAGCCTCTGATTGTGTCAGTAACGCTGATATGGAAGAAGCGTGAGATTGCCCAGAAGCCTGAATCGTTCGGAAGTGAAAGGCCGATGCCTCCAGCGCAGATTGCTATTGCACACAAAATCGGTGATACTCCGGAAGTTACCGCCGCACTCGCCATGATTGCCGCCGTCGTCGTGAGAGCAACAGTTGTTGAACCCTGAGCACAGCGCAAAACCTGAGCGATCGTGAAGCATAATACTAAAATCGGAATATTGAAGTTGCCGAAGTAATCAGTGATGAAGTTAGCAATTCCTGAAGCCTGTAAAATTCCGCCGTAAGCTCCGCCCGCTCCTGTGATGAGGAGGATTAATCCGACCTTGTCAGCTCCGTCAGACATAATATCAGTAACTGAACGCTGAAGATAAGGACGTGCAACGAAAGCTCCGTAGAGAACTCCGATCGTCATAGCGACGTTCTTTGAGCCCAAGAATGCGAGCAGTGAAAGAGCCGCTCCCTTCGGAAGGAACATAGGCCCGAATGAGCCGAGAAGGATTAAGATAATCGGAACAAGCAGAATTGACATCGCCATTGCACCGCTCATCTTCGGTTTCTCAACTTTTGATTCTGCCGCCGCCTCTTGAAGTTCAGCGTCCATGTCCGAGAAGTCCCAAGTCTTGCCGGCCTTCTTGTCCTGACGGTTCAAGAAACTTCCATACATGATGCCGCCTACGAACATTCCCACGAACGCGGAGATTAACGCATAGAAGAAGAAAATTCCTACGTCAATTTTCATCGCTTCGATAACTGCAAGAGGGGGAGCCGTCGGGATAACAAGCGCGAACGTACAAGTTGTAGCTATTGAGATTGCGCAGGCGTATGCTGTCATTGAGTAACCCGTACGCTTTGAAAGAACTCGGAGCATCGGTGCAAACATGATGTAAACGACATCGCCGAAAACCGGAATACCCGTAATGAAACCTGAGACGGCAACGGCATAATGTGATTTGTCATCGCCGAGCTTATTAAGTATTCCCGTAGCGATGTTATCAATTCCGCCCGACTCGTACATGAACATTCCGAGCATAACGCCGAGACCTGTAACGATACCGATACCGCCGAGAGTTCCGCCGAATTTGTTAGTTACAACGTCTGCTACTTCTGTAAGAGGCATCTGGCATGCAATACCCGTTCCGAAAGCCGTAACTAAAAGCGCGACAAATGCATTGAGTTTCAGCTTGATAATGCAGAACAAAAGTACCACTATGGAGATGAGGAAGATTGCCATTAACAAAGCTCATTCTCTCCTTTCGGAAAATAAATTATATTGGGAAAATTTTATGATGTTGTTCATTATAGCTATTTTTTTCTGTAAAACAAGTGAGTAATCTTTGCAATTTATAGCGTAATATAATCACTAATTCACAATCCAACACTCAAAATATAACAGGGGGTAAAATTTTTATGGAACTTACGAGCCAGAAGTTACGGAAAATTGCGCCTGAGCTTGACCCGTTAAGAATAGGCACGGGCTGGAAGCCTGAGGATCTCGACAAAGTTCAAATCATCATCGAGAGCACCGCAGGAGACAGCCATCCAGGAAGCGGGCATTTGTTCAAGCTCGTTGAAGCCGTGAGAAGGGGAGTTGCTGACGCTGGAGGTTTCGGAGCAAGATATTTCTGCACGGACATTTGCGACGGAGAAAGTCAGGGCCACGATGGAATTAATTTTTCATTGGCCAGCCGTGAGATGATTGCTAACATGATCGAAATTCACGCGAACGCTACACCTTTTGACGGAGGAGTTTTCATAGCTTCGTGTGATAAGGGAATGCCGGGAAACTTAATCGGAATGGCACGAGTTAATATCCCGTCAATCATGGTAACTGGCGGAACAATGAGCGCCGGGCCTAATCTCTTGACGCTTGAACAGCTCGGAATGTATGCGGCCGGTTTTGAGCGCGGGGAAATTGACGAGGCAAAATTGAACTGGGCTAAACAAAATGCCTGTCCTTCGTGCGGAGCGTGTTCATTCATCGGTACGGCTTCAACGTTGCAGATTATGGCGGAGTCTCTGGGCTTAACTCTTCCCGGAAGCGCATTATTACCGGCAACAAGCCCTGACTTAATCGATTATGCTTACAACGCTGGAAAAAGAATAGTCGAGCTCGCGAAAGAGGGAACGAAGCCTTCCGACATCGTAACGATGGACAGCCTCGAAAATGCTATCATGGTTCATGCGGCAATCTCAGGAAGCACGAACTGTTTATTGCATTTACCGGCGATTGCTCACGAATACGGCTTGACGATTACGGGCGACACGTTCGACAGATTACACAGGGGAGCGCATTACTTGTTAGACTTGAGACCTGCGGGGAAATGGCCGGCGGAGTTCTTCTATTATGCTGGTGGAGTTCCTGCGATCATGGAGGAGATTAAATCAGTTCTTCATCTTGATGCTAAGACGATCACGGGTAAAACGCTCGGTGAAAATCTTGACGAGCTTAAGGCGAACGGATTTTACGAGAGATGCCAGAAGTGGCTTGACGAGGCCAACAAGAAATACAGCATCAACATCACGAAAGAGGACATAATCCGTCCATACGATAAAGCAATCGGAACGAAAGGAAGCATCGCCGTTCTCAAAGGCAACTTAGCACCGGAAGGAGCCGTAATCAAGCATACAGCATGCCCGCCGGAAATGTATAAAGCCGTCTTGAATGCGCGCCCGTTTGACAGCGAAGAGGAATGTTTAGACGCGGTTTTGCATCACAAAGTTCAAAAGGGAGACGCTGTATTTATTCGCTACGAAGGTCCGAAAGGTTCAGGAATGCCGGAGATGTTCTACACGTCTGAAGCAATAAGCTCTGATAAGGAACTCGGACGAGCGATCGCGTTAATCACCGACGGAAGATTTTCCGGAGCTTCAACGGGGCCGGTAATCGGACATTGTTCACCTGAAGCAGCAGCAGGAGGGCCAATTGCATTGGTCGAAGAAGGCGACGTAATCGAACTTGACGTTTT
>JAFTCP010000091.1 GCA_017454625.1 Synergistaceae bacterium | reverse complement strand
TTATCTCGGACCACCGCCGCCCCTTCCAGCTCCGGGAACTCTCGGTGCACCAGGAACTCTCGGCATTCCTCCGCCGCTTCTTGTAGTCGTATTAGCCTTTACTCCAGCTTGAGCATTAATCACAAGTTCGACACCCTCACGCAAAACTGAACGCGAACGCCCGGAGTTTTCCTTCACAAGCTCGACAAAATTATTATCGCTAATTCCAGTCTCAACTTGCACAGGCATCATCATAAATCCGTCCCGTTCTGGCCATAATATTCCTGAATTAAGAGATCTTCTCTGCGTCAAAATTTCCCGGTCAAATGAAATCGTCGCGAGCAATCCCTCAGGTGGCGTAAACCTTAATGCCGCAACAGGAATACGCAAAACATTTCGTGCCCTTGATGTCTCAATCGAAACATTCGCCGTCATTCCAGGCTTCAGCTTGAGTTCAGGATTTTCAACGCTGATTATGACCGTGTAAGTTACTACATTGTTGCTTGAACTCGGAGCAATTCTTACCTGAACAACTTTTCCCGTAAAACTTTCCTCAGGAAACGAATCAACTCGAAAGCTCACGTTTTGTCCCTCTTGAACTGAGCCAATATCAGCCTCATCAACTTTCGTCTCAATCTGCATCTGCGTCAAGTCCTGAGCAACTTTGAACAACGTCGGAGTTTGATAGCTCGCCGCAACAGTCTGGCCTTCCTCAACCTGTTTATCTATGATTACGCCGTTCACTGATGAAGTTATTCGGGTATAATTCAGGTTCGTTCGTGCACGTTCAACGGAGGCTTGAGCCTGTAAAACTTGCGATTGTGCCTGCTTTAATGCCGCTCTCTTCATGTCTAAATCAGCTTCGCTAGTATCAACTTCACTTCTCGCTATCAATTTTCGGTCAAATAATTCTTTGTTGCGAAGATATTTTCTCTGGGCTTCGTTCAATGCCGCCTGTGCACTCCGGACTGACGCTTGATAGACATTTAACGATGCTTCGGATTCCCTGAGTGTCAATCTTAACACGGACGGATCTATTAATGCTAATAATTGGCCGGCCCTCACGGGAGAGTTAAAATCAACGTAAATCTCCTGAACCGTTCCGGATATTTGCGTGCCGATTTCGACGACGTTTAGCGCGTTAAGTTCACCCGTTGCCGTTACTGTCGAGACAATATCACCGCGAGTAATTGCCGCAGTAGTCAGCCCGTAAAATACAGGCTCTTCACGAATAAAGAAGTAATAAACTCCGTAAGCCGCTCCAGCCAGAACAGCAAGCCATAATAACTTTTTCAGCCCTGCAATCATAAATTCAAGCTCCTTAGAATAGTTAAAGTTTTAGCGTCAATAATCTGGTTGCGAGCGTTCAGTTTCCCCAATGGAATATTTTTATTTCTCCCGTGATAGTCGCTGCCGCCGGAGATTAATAATCCGTTTTGTTTCGCGAAATATTCAAGCCACTGACATTTTGCAATTTCATACTTCGAGTAATAGCATTCAAGCCCTCTAAGTCCATACGAGATTAACTCGGTCAAAGTTTCCCTGAAAGCATCTTCCGAAAGTTCAGCCTCGCCCTCGCCTCCTAATGGATGTGCCCAAACAGGAACGCCTCCGGCTGAGATTATCGCTTTTATCGCGTACGAAGCCTCAATTCTTGAAGCTCCCGTTTTGCACTTATCGATATAACGGTCAATTGCTTCCTGTTTGTTCGCCGCTAATCCCTTCGAGACGAGCATATTCGCAATATGGGGTTTTCCGACGCTCGGTGTCCTTAGCAATAAATTAATCTCGTCCTGTGAAAAATTTATGTTGAATTTCGTCCGCAATAATTCTATTCTCTTGTGAAATTTCTGATGCCTTAAGTTGTCGCCGGTTCTTAATGCTGCTTGGAAATCAAGATTATGTTCGTCGTAATTCAATCCCAAAATATGACACTTTGCGTTGTTTGTCCTGCACGAAAACTCGATGCCCTGAATAAATCTCATCCCGGCCGGCAAAATCTTTTTCATCTTCAACGCACCGTTAATCGTGTCATGATCTGTAATAGCGAAAATTTTTATCCCGGCCTTCTGAATTTCCCATAACAAATTTTCCGGTGAATCCGTTCCGTCTGAAGCATTCGTGTGAATGTGTAAGTCTACAGAGCTAGGCATTATGACAAATCCTCCCTTGAAAGCGTCAATTCTGAAAAGTTCGTGTGTAAATCTATCATGCTCGCCATTGTGATAAATTTTTCCCTTGAAGCTAACTCGTCCGGAGCGTTCGTGCGTAAGTCAATCATTCTTCCCATTGCGATAATTCCTCCTTGAATTTATTCTTTGAGATTAATATATCATGTGAACATAAAAAAATGACCCCGTGCATTTTACACGAGGCCGAATTAACTTCATGAATTATCCGCGAGTAATCTCCGTATTCGCCATCTTCTCGTAAACTAAAGCTAATGCGCTGTGATCGCACTGACCTTTTCCGTCGCCGTGAAGAATTTTCATCATGTCGAAAACTAAGCTCGTCAACGGTGTCGGAGAATCAACGGCTTTTGCGGCATCGAACACGTTATTCAAGTCCTTAATGTGCAAGTCAATCTTGAAGCCGGGCTTAAAATTCCTGTCCATAATCATCGGGGCTTTTGCGTCCATAACCGTTGAGCCAGCAAGTCCGCCGCGTATTGCCTGATAAATTGCTTCGGGATTAACTCCTGCTTTTTTGCCGAGCATTAACGCTTCACTCACAGCCGCGATGTTCACAGCAACGACGATTTGATTGCAGAGTTTCGTAACGTTGCCCGCTCCAATATCACCGCAAAGAACTACGCTACTGCCCATAGCCTTTAAGACGGGTTCAAACTTCGCGAAAACTTCCGGCTTTCCTCCGACCATGAAGCTCAAAGTTCCGTCAATTGCCTTAGGTTCTCCGCCGGAAACAGGAGCATCAAGCATATCAATTCCGAACTTCGCGAGGGCATCAGCTATCTCACGGCTCGCGATTGGGTTAATCGATGACATATCAATGAAACTTGCGCCCTTCTCCATATGCTCAGCAACTTTGTCGTCCTCAAGCATTACGCTCTTTACGTGAGGGGAATTCGGAAGCATCGTTAAGACGAGTTCAACACCTTTTGCGGCATCAACAGCATTAGCGGCTTTTACAGCTTTACCCTTGCCGAACTCGACGACTTCATCAGCGACAGCAGCGGTTCTGTCATAAACACGGAGCTCATGACCGGCTTTAATCAAATTTTTGGCCATAGGCTTACCCATAATTCCAAGTCCGATAAATCCTATTTTCATTTTGTGAATACCTCTCTTTGTTTAATTGGGAAATTGTTTTTATTATATCAGACTGCAAGGGCCATTTTCCCATAAAGTTACAGGCTCATTTTTCGCGTTAAGACTTTCGGCGAGCTTCACAAATCTTTCTGCGGCAATCTCAGCATTCCATTCATCGCATAAAGTTTCGTAAGCGTTCCGGCCAATCTCAGAAATTCTCTCAGGATTTCTCAGAGTATGAACGACTTGACGCGTTAAATCCTCAGCGTTTTTGTCCCGGAATATTAATCCGTTGTAGCCATGCTTAAGAAGGAACGGGGCCGCCCCGATTTTCTCGCCCGCGATTACGACACATCCGGAGTTCATAGCCTCGTTGAGGACAACTCCCCAGCCTTCGCCCCTGTCTGAGGTGAACAAAAATATCTTGGACTTCTCCATTTCTAAGCGAACTTGTTCCGTCGGCAAAGCTCCTGTGAGTTCGACGCAATCACGCAAATTCATGCTGTCAATCATTCCGGCTAAAGTGTCCTGCATTTCTCCTGAGCCGATAATTTTCAGCTTGAAGTTTACGTTTGAGGCTTTCAGTTTTTTTGCGAGAGTTACGGCCAAGTCCGGATGCTTCCAGTCTAAAAATCTTCCGGCCCATAATATGCTTGCAGGTTCTTTTTGAGCGATTAAGGCTTCAATGTCATCATAACGTTTCAGGTCAGGAAAATATCCCCATCGATAGGCTTTACCCCTGAACAATCCGCAAAAGTTGTAATCATTCGCGACAAATCCTCCAGCACATAAGAGATAAAATTTTGCGTCTTTATCCCGTGCTTGAAGTCTTCCGCCGGAATATTTGAGATATTTCACGAAACGCATAATGTCCTTCCAAATTGGCCCCTTGAAAAATCGTTCGGACTGCATAAAAGTAATCTTTCCGAGTTTGAGCCTGCTTGCGACATAATTTACCGGCATTCCTCCGATTATCACGATTTCGGCCTCGTCAATAATTCTTCGAGCTTCACGTTCTGCTTCGGGACTTTCATATGCTCTCAGGACAAAAGGAAACTGGTTCATATCTTGATAGCCGATTGCAAGACGCTTTTGATTGAACGGGGTGAACGCGATGAACACGTAATCTTCGCCGTAAATTTTTACGAAAGCCTCAGCTAACGCTCTCTGGTGATGATTAAAATAGTTTGAGACGAATACGAGCTTTTTACTCATCGCTGACCTCTAAAACTATGCAGGTAACGTTATCAACTCCGCCTTTGAACAACGCGGCATCAACGAGAGCATTAACCGTGTCCGGGACTTCCGAGTAACACTTCATTATGCTGGCGAGTTCCGAGTGAGTGAGCATGTCAGTTAATCCGTCCGAGCAAATTAATATTCTCCTGTTCTCATTCACATCAACAAGACCGTAGACATCTGGAGCAATTTTATTCTCATCTTCTCCACAACCAACAAAGCGCGTCAAAAAATTTCTATACGGATGAGTTTTTGCCTTTCGGGGGTCAAGCTGTCCTGCACGTATCATGTCATAAGTTATCGTGTGGTCGTCGGTCGAGAGAATAAGAGTGTCGCCGTTGAGCCTGTAAATTCTGGAGTCGCCGAGATTGTAAAGCGTGAAATAATTTTTGCTGACCGTCGCCATCGCTAAAGTTGTTCCTGTCTGGATATTCTGAGCTTGCATAATGTCGATCAATTTCTTGTTCGCGTCCTTCACAAAGGCTTCAACAGTTTCATAATCCCCGCGTAAAATTTCATCCGAGTGTTCAGCGAGAGTTTTTACGGTCATGAATGAGGCCAATTCTCCGCAGTCTTCGCCGCCCATTCCGTCGCAAACGGCGAAAATACACGGAGATTCAGCAATCCCGCTCATGAAAAACGGTTTTTCCCGCTCGGCTTCACTCATAAATATTCCGTTGGCGTAAAAATTATCCTCGTTATTCTTTCTGACCTTGCCAACGTCCGAACGTACAGCAAATTTTATCTTCGTCATGAATTTATCACCCATAATTATATTAATATATTAAAGCTGAAGAATATATCTTCTGACTTCTCCCGTCTATGAACGTAAATCTTTGTCATGAATTTATCAGTATGTTAGCATGTTAAAGTTAATGACAAATTATCCCTGCTATTCTTCCTGACTTTTTTATTTTTGTCATATTTATCATCCTTGTGTATGTTAGCATATTAATATTATGAATGAATTGACATAAAGTTACTAAGTAAGAAAATATTAACATGAAAAAATTACTCAGAGAGTTTTACACAAGGGACGCGAATATTGTTGCTCGTGAGCTGCTCGGAAAAATTTTAGTTCATTCATCACTTGACGGCTTAACTTCGGGAATAATCGTTGAGACTGAAGCATACAAAGGCCCGGAGGATAAAGCCGCTCACTCTTACAACAACAAGAGGACTTCAAGGACGGAGATTATGTTTCACGAAGGGGGATTGGCTTACGTCTACATGATTTACGGGATGTATTCATGCTTCAACGTTACGGCCAATTTCACGGGAAAGCCTGAGGCTGTGTTAATTCGTGCGCTTTAACCTCTTGACGGCGTTGAATTGATGATGACACGGAGAAAAACTCGCAATAAGATTAATTTATGCAGCGGGCCGGGAAAATTATGCGCGGCGATGGGAATTACACGGGAAAATTACGGCGAAGACTTATGCGGTGAAAAGTTATTTATTCTTGATGATGACACAAGAGATTTTTGCGTTAAGACTTCACCGAGAGTTAATATTGATTACGCCGCAGAGTATAAAAGTTTGTTGTGGCGATATTTTGTTGAAGGCAATGTTTATGTCTCAAAAGTAAAATGATGCTGACACTTGGCAGAGAAGAAGTTAAAAGTGATGCGATAAAAGGGAAAATATTTACGTCAGAAAAATAAAAACCGCCCGAAATGGACGGCTTGAAAAATTTCTGCATAATTTGGCTTGCTTATTCCGGCTCTTTACCCCAAAGCCCTTTGTTTTGTTCACGTGCTTCACGCTGGAAATGGACGAACAAGTTTGAATATCTCGAGTTCGGCTGAACTGTCATTAACTGAGCATAACCCTCAAGCAATAACTTAGCGTTGAACATGTTAGCTCTAATCGCTTTTTCGTCGTCTAAATCCTTCTCGCTCGGTTCCTTCAACCAGACATACGCCAGCATTCGATTATAACGGTCATATGCTCCTACATCGGTTTGAAGCCATACGATTTTGTCAGTGAGCTGGGACTTCGTGAAATCGCTTGCTTCTTTGCCGTAATACTGAACGGGTTTATTCGGGTGAACCGTCTCAGGAGTGTCAACGCCCAAAAATCTAACGCGTTCTTTCTGATACTTTTTGCCGTCGTCGAATAAGAATGAAACGATTGCGGTATCTCCGTCAACAACACGCTCAATCTTGGCTTTGTAGACCGTGTTACGCCTAATCTCCAGAGTTTCGAGGGCATTCGGGCCTTTGTGATAATGATATTCTCCGGTTTCCTTGTCATAATGTCCGCCGTTCTTGTCGAGTTTTCCGGGATGAGCAACAGCCGTTGTAGCCAGAACGAGAACGAGTAATAACGCTAAAAACTTACGCAACTAAATCAAATCCTTTCATGCAAGATAGATAAATAAGATAAAATTATCCTGAATAATGATAACACAATCAGAATTAATCACTTTCATTATCGAAAACTTTTTGAGGAACTTTTACATAACCAAGTCATAAATTACGCGAACGAAGAAAATCGACAGGACTATCAAGATTACAGGCCTGACAGCTTTAGCACCTCCGCGCTCAAAAAATCTTGCTCCGATGTAATTTCCTGCGATGCTGAATATTCCCGCCGTAACTCCCAAAGGCAGAATAACTTTCCCGTTCATGAAATACACTGTGATTGCGGCAATGTTCGTAGCAAAGTTTATAGCCTTCGTAACTCCGTTAGCTTTCTGAACGCTCAACTTCGCGGCTCCGGCCAATAATAACAGCATGAAAGTTCCTGCGCCGGGACCGTAAAATCCATCGTAAAATCCCATGAATAACGCTACGAGTATGCATATGATATAAGTCTTCGTGTTAATATAATCCTGAGAGTTTCGTTCTTCCCTGAGTAAATTTTGTGAGCGGAAGACATAGAAGGCCGTTATCGGGAGGATTGCGAGCATTAAGATTTTGAAGGCGTAATCGCTGATTAATAATGCTGTTCTTGCACCGAGTGATGAGCCGATTAGAGCAAAGATTATTCCGCATAACGAGAGCTTGAAGGGCATATAACCGTCGCGCATGAACTTGTAGAAAGCTATTGACGTACCCATTGCTGAGCTGACTTTGTTTGTGCCGATTGAGACATGGACAGGGAAGCCCGCGATTAAGAAAGCCGGAAGGGTGATTAAGCCTCCGCCTCCGCCGATTGCGTCAATTACGCCGCCGATGAAGATTAACGGACAAATTATAAAGAGTTGCGATAAATTCCAGGACAAAATAATTCACCTGCATGTTAAAATTTTATAGCGTCAAAATACAACAGGTATTAAGATTTGTACAGGATTAATTATATTTCCAACGAATGGACGATGATAGAACTTGAAAAATATGCTAAACTTAAGAATTGATAAGAAGCAAGAAGCAAGAAGCAAGAAGCAAGAAGCAAGAAGCAAGAAGCCTATGCTTATGTCAAAATTCTGAGGCTTGATCACTGGATAAAGCAATTCTTCATTCTTCCCGGAATTATTTGCGCAAAATTCCTCACTCACACAGGAACTTTTTCACTCACAAAATTTATTGCAGGTTTCATCTCGGTCTGTCTTATAGCCTCGGCCAATTACGTAATCAATGAATTTCTCGATGCAAAGTTTGACAAATTTCATCCCGTCAAGAAATTCCGAAGTTTGGTATCTCAAGATGTCAACCCCAAAATTATCTGGTCAATGTGGCTCATTCTAACTCTCGCAGGTTTTATGCTGGCTTTGAGCGTAAATTTACCCTTTTTCGTCGTAATAGCTTGGCTTTGGCTGATGGGAATAATTTACAATGTTGAGCCTCTAAGGACAAAAGATATTCCCGTTCTCGATGTCTTGAGCGAATCAATCAATAACGCAATCAGACTTCTCGCAGGCTGGTTCATAATCTCAGCTGACACATTGCCTCCTTGCAGCTTGATTTTGGGCTATTGGATGGGCGGAGCTTTCTTGATGGCCGTAAAACGTTACGCAGAATACAGAATGATTAATGACCCTGAACTCGCCGGAAAATACCGAAAATCCTTCAAGTTTTACACCGAGACTTTTCTGCTTATAAGTTCATTTTTCTACGCGATGTGTTCTGTCTTCTTCACCGGTATTTTTCTCATCAAGTACCGCGTTGAATTAGTTTTATTTGTACCGGTCATGATTGGCCTGTTCTGCTATTATTTTGTGCTTTCATTCAAGAATGATTCAGCCGTCCAGAAACCCGAAAAACTTTATCACGAGAGAGGCTTAATGATTTACTGCGCGGCCTTAATAATAATCTTCGTGATCCTGATGATAATTAATATCCCAATATTGAAAATCTTTACGGGCAGTGATTTAATTCGGCTATGAATTACGAAGTGTTAATTTTTGATCTCGACGGAACACTATATTATCAAACTCCTGTTCGGATTTTTATGGCCGTATGGATGATTATTCATTATGCTTTGAGGCCGCTGAAAATTCGTGAGCTTTTTGCTGTGTTAAAATATCGTGAACTTCGTGAAAAACTTTTTGCTGTTGACAAAGAAGATTTCAATGTTAAACAGATAAACGAAGCGGCGAGATTATGCGGAGTTCCTCAGGAAGAAACCGAGAGAGTAATAAATTTATGGATGAATGAAAAGCCCTTGAAACTCGTAAAACTTTTCAGGAGAAGAAAATTGCTTGATGCTTTGAGAAAGTTTCAGACATCAGGGAAAACGATAATTATTTACTCGGATTATCCTGTGAAAGAGAAATTGAGGGCGTTGAATTTCGAGCCTGATAAATATTTCTGGAGCACCGACGGATTTATTAACTGCATGAAACCTGATGCTTCTGGACTTTTGCGAATAATCAGGACGTTTAAGCTGAATGCACAAAATATTCTTTACGTCGGCGACCGTTATGACCGTGATGGGAAGTGTGCGGAAAATACTGGAGTTGCTTATATGGACGTGAAAGAGTTTGTGAAAAATTTTTGCTGAAGGGAAGTTTTATCGTTGAAATTGCAAAGGAACAGTTACGAGTATTATTTTTACGCTGCTCTTTTCGGACTGCTCGCGGTTGCATCAATAATTTTGTTATTCGCTACGGAAAAATCTGCAGGCGGAGACATGATAGGTTCATGGCGTTTATTAGCTCAACTAGCTAGGGGGGTAAATCCTTATGACTATATCGGAGCTTCCGAACTTCCAGAAGTGCTAAAAGACATTGGGACTTCCGATTATTCGTATAACGTTACGCCTTGGGGATTAATAATAGGGAATATTTATTACTTCGGTTTTCTGGAGCTTCATACTGCCATCAAATGCTTTTTAACTTTATATGCCGTTAGCTTCGCGCTCCTCTTGATATGTCTATATTTCAAAGCTAAAGAAATTTATGAAGACAAAGGATTTATACTTTTCCTGCTTTTACTCACAATAGGCTCACCAAATTTCACCGTTGGCATTCATGCTAGAAATGTAAGCGGAATTTTCGGGTGTCTGCTTCTTATAGCTTGGATAATATGCGACGATCATCCCATAATAACAGGCATAATTCTCGGCATCGTAATGACTAAGCCCCAAGAAGGCGGATTAATCTGTTTTGCGTTTTTGCTTCAGAAAAGATTTCTCCCGTTAATAATCGGTGCTGTGATTGATATTGCGGCTTGGTTTTACATGTCGGTACTGACTGGAAGGGGAATGATTGAGCTGATTCAAGAATTTTTCAGCAGGTTTTCCGTCGCGGGCGGTGAAAATCGTAATTCTGGACTTTTTACCCTCGCTTTCGAAAATCCTACAATCGCTACGATCTGCAGTATGATAACAGGAATGATCTTAGTAATTGCGTTTCTCCGTTATTATTCTGCGTATAGAAAATCAGATGTTCCTGAAGAGTTCAGCTTATGTTTTGCGTATATGTTCTCGCCGATTTGGTGTTATTCAACAAATTCCGCTCACTTTATTCTTCTTTTGCCGGCTATCGTCTGTCTGTATTTAATGATGCGTTCCGAGAAAATATATCAGCGTTTATTCTGGTTCGGCTCAAGTCTTTATTTGATGTGCGGAGAAACTTTCAGGAGCAAGCAGCTTTTTGCTTTCATCATGGGATATAGGCCTGAAAAGTATACGCGAGAATTAATCGCTTCATGTTATGACGTTGGATTAATCATATTAGCTTTAATAATTTTGTTCAGCCTCACGAGCAGGAAGCAGAAAAATTAAGTTAATCAATAAATCGGCCCCGTGGAAATTCTGCGGGGTTATTTTTTTGCTCTCAGGTATAATAAACATCGAGGTGAAAGCATGATAAAGAAAATTTTGCATACTTCAGACTGGCACATTGGCCGAAGACTTAAGGAACATGACAGATACGAGGAGTTCAAGGAATTTTTTACCTGGCTCGAAGAATTAATTTACACGGAAAATATTGACACGCTTTTAGTCGCCGGAGATATTTTCGACAACACGACACCTTCACCGAAAGCCCAAAACTTATATTACTCGTTCTTAAGCAAAATCGCAAATTCCTCTTCATGCCGCCACGTCGTTATAACTTCCGGCAATCATGATTCCCCTGCTTTCATTGATGCACCTTCTGAAATTCTCAAACTCTGCAAAATTCACGTAATCGGCTGTGCTTGCGAAAATCCAGAAGATGAAATTGTTGAACTCAAAGATGAAAATGGGCAGCTTGAACTCGTAGTGTGCGCAGTTCCTTATCTTCGGGATTATGACGTGCGAACCGTTACGGCTGATGATAATTTTCACGATATCGATAATGCTTTGTGCGAGGGAATTAGAAATCATTACGAGAAAGTTTTTACGAAAGCTCAAAGTTATTCTGATGTTCCAGTTATCGCAATGGGACATCTTTTTGTCAAGGGAGGAAGCGTAAGGAAAGATGAGGGAGTTCGTTCGCTTTACGTCGGCACGGCTGTTGAAATTAGATATGAAATTTTCCCAGAATTTTTGACGTATACGGCACTCGGTCATTTACATTCTCCGCAGTTCGTTGGACGAGAAAATATTCGTTACAGCGGCTCGCCAATTCCTATGACATTCGGAGAAGCTGAACGCGAAAAGTCCGTGTGTATTCTCGAACTCGACGGCAAAAATTTATTGAATATTAAGCAAGTTCCTGTTCCGATTTTCCAGAGATTAGAGAGAGTTTCAGGAAGCCTTGATAAAATTTACGCGGAGATTAAGAAATTGGCCGAAGAAAGTATAGATGATAATATTTCTATATGGCTTGAAGCTACTCACACGGGCGAAGAATTTATTGCGGACATCCAGAAAGATTTACAGGATTACGTTAAAAATTTTCCCGGCATCGAGATTTTGAGCATTCAAGATTTAGCCGTAAAGAGAATAATTGACGTTGATACTGGAATTTTGCCCAATACAGGACTTAGCGACTTTTCGCCGATAAATATATTTGAAAACTTGTTAGCGAAAAAAAATCTCTCAGAAGATGCCCAAGCCGAGTATAAGAGAATGTACAACGAAATTATTCACGAAATCGAGGCAGGAGGAGTTAAAAGTTAGATGAAAATTTTAGACGTTAGACTTCGCAACCTTAATTCTCTTCGCGGCGAATGGCACATTGACTTGACCGATAAAGTTTACTCGTCAAACGGAATTTTTGCGATTACAGGCCCAACAGGAGCAGGCAAGACTACAATTTTTGATGCTATATGCCTTGCACTTTACGGCAGAACTTCGAGATTGACGAGAGTAAATAAATCAACGAACGAGATTATCTCAATCGGAGAAAATGAATGCTTCGCTCAGGTTACGTTCGAGACCGAAAAAGGAAAATTTACGTGCAAATGGGGTCAATCAAGAGAAAAAGGAGAACTTCAGCAGCCCACTCATCATTTGTCCGATGAAAATACTCATATTCCCTTGACTTCGCAGACGCAGAAAACTCAACAGGAAATCATCAAGCTCACAGGTATGGACTTCATGAGATTTACCCGCGCAATGATGCTTGAACAGGGAAATTTTGACAAGTTCCTCAAAGCTGACAAGAACGAACGCGCCGAAATCCTCGAAATGATAACAGGCACGGAGATTTACAGCGAAATATCACGCCGAGTTTTCCTAAGGAGCAAAGATGAAGAGGCTTTACTCAGTAGGATAAATGTAAGGCTGGGCGAGAACAAAAATTTGATTAGCTCTGAGACCGAAGACGAGATTAACACGAGACTGGAAGCAAAACAAGCAGAACTTCTTGAACTCGATTTACAGCACTCAACGACAAAGACACAGCGCGAAATTTTACGTGAAATCCGCAAGCTCGATGAAGAATTACGGGCAAAACAGGACGAAATCACAATTCAGACGCGAAGACTTGACGAGTTTGAACACGACCGAAAAATTTTAGAAGCCGCCGAACGTGCGCAAGATTTGATGATTGATTATTCTGAGCTTGAGAGAACCAGAGCTGACAAGAGAAAATCCGCCGCAAAATGTCAGGGAATTATGAAGGATATTGAAGTCGTCAAAGGATTAATCGCAAAAATTGATGATTATCTGCCCCAAGCTCAAGATGAATTTGCAAAATTAAAAGGGGACGTTACGGAGCCGCCGGACGCTGTGAGGGAAAAAATTAAGTCGCTGGTTGAAAATTACACGAAAGCCGACAGAGAAAAACAGAAGCTCAAGAATGAAGGTTGTCAAGCTAAGAAAATTTTTGAAGCTGCTCAGGCCAATTTAAAGAAGAAAGATGAAGCTAGAGAAAATTTGCGCAAAAAAGTTGATGAAGCTGCGAAAACTCACGGTGAAATCTTAGATGCCCTCATGGAAAGCCGAGCGAAAACAGCCTCAGCAGTCCTTGACGAAGAACGCGTGAAATTACAGCCCGGCCAGCCTTGCCCGTTATGCGGCTCAACCGAACATCCAGGAATTACGCATCCTCACGAAAACACGGAAAAATCTGAGGAACTTTTCAGGTTAAGCGAGAAACTTGATGAGAAGCTGAAACGTGCAAACTATGAAGTTGACAGATTGCGCGTAAAACTTGACCAAGCAGAGCGCGAATATAGTGAAGCAATAATTTCTGAGAACGAAGCTGAAAGCTCACTCGACAAGCTCCGTACTGATTGGCAGGCTAAACACGAGGAATGCAAAGCCTTTCGCGAAGAGGTCATGAGTGCCGTAACCTCATTGAAAATTGAGGGAGTAAGCAAGCTCGAAGAGGTCAACGCAAAAATTGATGAATGGGTCGAAAAGTTAAACGCTCTGGACAAAAATATTCAGGACGGCGAAAAACGAAAAAGCGAACTTTCAGCAAAACTTGAAACCCTTCAAAGCAGCTTTACCCCTGAACGTGAAAATCTCGATGCAATTTCATCACAGCTTGAAACTCTAGAGAATAATTTTATCCTGAAGCTCAAAGCTCAGAATTTTATCGACGAGAAAAATTTTACAGATTCGTGTATTGAGGCTGAGAGATTAGCAAAACTCCAGAGAAAACGCGAAGAACTCAACACTAGAATGACTGAGCTGATGACTTTACGCGATGATGTTTCTAGAAAACTTGACGAAAAACGCAAAATTTCACCTGAACAAATCACGCTTGAAGAAGCCGAAAGTTTATTTGCCGACGAGGATGATAAAATCAAAGCTCTCAACGGTGATATTGCCGTCCTCACTCAAAAACTTAACGATAGAAGGGATTTACAGGGGAAAATTGACGACTTAGCACGCGAACTTGAAGCCCAAAAAGTTAAAGCTGAAAAATGGGCGGCGTTGAACGAGCTTATAGGCTCATCTTCAGGCGACAAACTCAGAGTTTTTGCGCAGAAAATTACTCTTGAACTCGTCGTGAAAAACGCAAATTCCTATCTCCAAAAAATGAACGGACGCTACAGGCTCATGATTAGGCCGGATAACGCAAAACTTGAATTAAGCGTGATTGACAGCGAACAAGCCGGAGAGATCCGTCCAACTGAAAATTTATCGGGAGGCGAGCGATTTATCATCAGCCTTGCGCTTGCACTCGGACTTTCTCAAATTTCAGGGAGCAAAGCACGCGTTGACTCGTTATTTCTCGATGAAGGTTTTGGAACTCTCGACGAAGAATCAATGAATACAGCTCTTGAAGCACTCGGAGAAGTCAAACGTGAAGGAAGAATGATCGGGATAATCTCTCACGTTCAAGCCCTGAAAGAACGCATTGCGGCACAAATCAAAGTTATCCCCAAGAGTGAAGGCGTTAGCGTAATCGAAGGGCCGGGATGCAGCAGTAAAATATAACACGTTATATTATTCCGTCGTGAAAAAATGCGGGCCTGTAAGTTATAATTGTGAGAAAATTTTTGACATTGCAGGAGGTTATTTATTATGGCGGAAAAAAAGCGTATTTCTCTCCTCTGGAAAATCTCAATCGGCTTCTTCTTGGGAATAATTTTCGGTTTCGCAATCGGCCCGGTAATTCCTTCGTCGCCGGCTTTGAGCAATTACGTGATGCCTTTCATTGACTTAATCGGCAAGATATTTTTACGTCTCTTGATGATGCTCATCGTTCCGTTAGTTTTCTCGTCTCTTGTTGCTGGTGCGGCATCAGTCGGAGATATTCACAAGCTCGGCAGAATTGGAATTAAGACGCTCGCGCTTTATCTCATAACGACGGCTGTAGCAATTGTGATTGGCCTTGCGTTCGGAAATTTATTCCAGGCTGGAACAGGGATGAACATTCCCGGAGATTTACAGGCGACAGCTCGCGAGGCTAAACCCTTCCTTGATGTAATTCTTGATATTTTCCCAAGCAACCCGATAGCTTCAATGGTCAACGCTAACATGCTCCAGATAATAATTTTCGCGTTATTCTTCGGAGTCGCGTGCATTATGGCCGGTGAACGAGGCAAGAAAATTTCTGACTTCTTCGAGAATGTTGCTGAGGTCATGTATTCAGTTACTCATATCGTGATGGGATTTGCTCCTTACGGTGTTTTTGCTTTGATAAGCATCACGGCGGCACGTTTCGGGTTTGCAATTCTCGCTCCGTTCGTGAAAGTTATTGCGGCAGTATTCGTAGGCTGTATAATCCATGCTGTTCTCGTTTACTCCGGAATGATTATGATCTTCTGCAAGCGTTCACCGATGTGGTATTTCAAAGGTATTCAGGAGGCGGCAATCACGGCTTTTGTTACGCGTTCAAGCTCAGGAACTCTCCCCGTAACTCTCTCAAACGTTCGCGAGAATTTAGGCGTTTCCGAAGGTGTAAGCTCATTCGTTCTTCCTTTGGGAGCAACTATCAACATGGACGGAACAGCTTTATATCAGGGTGTCTGCGCATTATTCGTAGCTCAGGCGTTCAATATTCCTCTGACGCTTCAAATGCAGATTGGAATTGTCGTAACAGCAACGCTCGCTTCAATCGGGACCGCTGGAGTTCCAGGCGCAGGATTAATAATGCTCACAATGGTTTTAACGAGCGTCGGCCTTCCGATTGAGGGAATTGCTTTAGTCGCTGGAATTGACGTAATTCTTGATGCCGCGCGTACTTGCCTTAACGTTACTGGTGATACGGCTGTGTGTGCTGTAGTCGCGGCGAGTGAGGGCGAAGAGCTGAAAAGTTGACACATAAATATAGCGTACTTACTGGGTGTAACGCGAAAAAATTGACGCATAAAAAATAGCGTGGTTATGAGCTGTAACACATAAACTTATAGCGAACTTGTCAGCTGTCGACTATAACGTGAAGATTTGACGCAAAAGTTATGGCGTGATAGAATTGCTTGCGTTTTACGGGGCGTAGCGCAGTCTGGCGAGCGCGCATGGTTCGGGTCCATGAGGCCGGAGGTTCGAATCCTCTCGCCCCGACCATAACGAGATAATAATAGAGCCGAAGAGAACGAAACTTTTTCTCCTGCGGCTCTTTT
>JAFTCP010000004.1 GCA_017454625.1 Synergistaceae bacterium | reverse complement strand
TCTCTTTTTTGTGGCGGGACATCTATTTTCTTCATTATAGAAATTGGCCGTCAATAGATTTCTCGTGATGAACCCCATTATAGAAATCGACAGTCAATAGTTTTCTTGTGAAGCGGGACATCAAAACTCCATCGTCAATAATTTTCTCGTGATGAACTCCGTTACAGAAATTGTCGAAAAAAAACGGTTATCATATTTATCTCTCGCTATTGTGATAAACTCTTTCGTGATTTCTGGTACAATATCGCAAAAATTTCTCATGAAACGGAGCGTATTATTTATGCCATTTCCAAGCGATATTGAAATAGCTCAAGCCGCATCACCAAAACTCATTACGAGCATAGCGGCAAAATTAGGAATTCCTGAAGATGATTTAGAGTGTTACGGAAAATACAAAGCTAAAATTTCTCCGGCTGTCTTGAAACGTCTCAATGATAAACCCAACGGAAAATTAATTCTCGTTACTGCCATCACTCCAACCCCAGCGGGAGAAGGCAAGACAACAACGAGTGTCGGACTTGTTGACGGCTTGAATAAAATCGGCAAGAATGCCTGTGCTGCTTTACGTGAACCATCGCTCGGCCCAAGTTTCGGACTTAAGGGAGGAGCCGCCGGAGGAGGTTACGCACAAGTTATCCCGATGGAAGATATTAATTTACACTTCACCGGAGACTTACACGCCATCACGACAGCACATAATTTATGCGCGGCAATGCTCGATAATCACATTCAGCAGGGCAACGAGTTAAATATTGACCCCAGAAAAATAGTTTTCCGCCGAGTAATGGACCTGAACGAGCGGGCTTTGCGTAATATCGTCATCGGTTTGGGCGGAACAGCTAACGGAGTTCCGAGAGAATCGGGCTTTGACATCACCGTAGCTTCTGAGGTCATGGCGATTTTCTGTTTAGCTTCGGACTTAATGGACTTGAAGGCTCGACTTGGCCGAATGGTTCTCGCTTACACTTACGACAACAAGCCCGTAACTGTTGATGACATTCACGCGGCTGGTTCAATGGCGGCTCTCCTCAAAGACGCAATCAAACCCAATCTCGCGCAGACTTTAGAGGGAAATCCGGCTTTCATTCACGGCGGACCTTTTGCGAATATCGCTCATGGATGCAATTCCGTCCAGGCTACACGTTTAGGCTTGAAGTGTGCTGATTATCTCGTTACAGAAGCGGGCTTCGGTGCAGACTTGGGAGCTGAGAAATTCCTTGATATTAAGTGCAGAGCCGCAGGATTGAAACCTGATGCCGTTGTTGTTGTCGCGACTGTCAGAGCCTTAAAGATGCACGGAGGCTTAAGCAAGAATGAGTTAGCTCACGAGGATTTACGCGCGCTTGAAGCCGGAATTCCGAACTTGCTTAAACACATTGAGAATATTCAAGGTTACGGGCTTCCTGTCGTCGTTGCAATTAACCGTTTCCCGACTGACACCGAAGCTGAATTAGCATTGCTCGCGAAAAAATGTGAGGAGTTAGGCGCGTCATTCGCATTGTCTGAAGTCTGGGCTAAAGGCGGAGAAGGCGGAAAAGTTTTAGCTCAAAAAGTCGTCGAGGCATGCGAGAAACCCTCAACGTTCAACTTCATGTACGACGAGAACATGACCCCCAAAGAGAAAATGAACGCAATCGCAACGAAAATTTACGGAGCTGACGGCGTAGACTTCACACCTCAAGCCGAAAAGGACTTGAAGCTAATTCACGATTTGGGCAAAGATAACTTGCTCGTATGCATGGCCAAAACTCAATATTCACTCTCGGACGATCCGGCCAAACTCGGAAGACCTGAGAATTTCAGAATTACGGTTAGAGAAGTAAGATTGTCCGCAGGAGCCGGCTTCTTAGTCGCGATTACCGGCACAATCATGACGATGCCCGGACTTCCGAAGAAACCTGCGGCCTTGAATATCGACGTTGACGCTGATGGAAAAATTACGGGGTTATTCTAACTATGAAGAACGCAACAATAAGTGAATATCTCGAACAATTAGGCTCAAGCTCACCAGCTCCCGGCGGCGGAAGTTCTGCGGCTGTCTCCGGAGCAATGGGCGCGGCTCTCGTATCGATGGTCGCGAATTTGACGACAGGACGCGAGAAATATTCAGAGTTTCAGGACTTAATCAGCGATGTAATTTCCCGTTCGCAAAAGTTAATTCTTGAACTCACCGACTGCATCCGTAAAGACATGAACGCTTACGACGGAGTTATGGCCGCTTTGAGAATGCCGAAAGTTTCTGACGAGGAAAAATCAAAACGTTCACAGGCTCTTCAAGACGCTTACAAAGTTGCAATCTCAGCTCCGGTTGAGACTGCCGAAAAAAGCCTCGAAGTCATGAGATTGGCCGAGAAGTTATTGTTCAAGTCGAACGTCAACGCTGCTTGTGATTTATCTGCGGCGGCAATCGAAGCTCGTGCGGGAATTCTTATCGCTCTTGAAAATGTCAATGTGAATTTGCCCGGTGTGAAAGATGCTGAATACGTCGGGAAAATGCGGGCATGGGTGAGCGAGATTGATGCGGCTTCCGAAAAACTTTTGCGTGAAATCCGCGAAGGCGTTGCGAAAATGTCAGGAGGAAAGTAATTCATGGCCCTCATAATGAAAGGTTCAGAAGTCAGCGCAAGCATGAAACTTAAACTTGCTGAAGAAATTTCACAGCTGGGATTTATTCCGTCGCTCGCAATTATTCGTGTCGGTTCACGTCCTGACGATTTAGCTTACGAACGCGGAATATTAAAGCGTTTCGAGGGATTAGGTCTTAACGTGAAAGTTCATGAGCTCCCTGAAGATATTTCACAGGCCGATTTTGACGCAGAATTTTCACGCCTCAATGATAATAAAGACATTCACGGGATATTATTATTCCGTCCTCTTCCGGCCAATCTCAGTGATGAATTTGCCGTGAACTCGATTAATCCCAAGAAGGATATTGACTGCATGAGCAAGATTAATATTGCAGGAGTTTTCAGCGGAGATAATGAAGCATTCGCCCCGTGTACAGCGTCGGCAGTGATGGAGATGTTATCGCATTACAACGTTGACTTGCAGGGTAAGAACGTCGCAATCGTCGGTCGAAGTCTGGTTGTCGGTCGACCGCTTTCAATGTTGATGCTCGCGAAGAATGCCACAGTTACGATCTGCCACACGAAAACGCAAAATCTTCCGGAAGTCTGCAAGCGTGCTGATATTCTCGTTGCTGCTGCCGGAAAAGCCGGAGTTATCACGAGCGAGTTTGTCAGCGATAAAAGCATTGTCCTTGATGTTGGAATTAATGTTAATGCTCAGGGGAAATTGTGCGGAGATGTCGATTATGAGAACGTCGCGCCGATTGTCCAAGCAATAAGCCCCGTGCCCGGAGGAGTTGGAGCTGTAACAACTTCGGTTCTCGCGAAAAACTTAATCCGAGCCGCTAAACTTAATGCGAAGTAAAATAATCCCTCTCGTGTCATGCGGGAGGGTTAATTTTTCTGCAAAACACGCTACGAGTAAAAATTTTATGCATGTTATAATTTTCTCAATTCCAATTTACATTTTAACAGGCTTTATAAATTTAATTTCACAGGAGGTATTCTCAATTATGACGAGAAAACTTTTCGCATTATTCGTTATTCTCTCGTTCGCTTTCCCGGCATTTGCCGCAGATTATCCCGCTCAGAACGTTACGGGCGTTGTTCAGTGGGGAGCAGGCGGCGGAACTGATTCACTCATGCGTCCGTTGTCAGCAATCGCCGAGCAGACACTTGGAAAGTCAATCATCATCCAGAACATGACCGGAGCAACCGGCTCAATCGCAACTCAGTACGTTTTTGACGCTCCGACTGACGGTTACACGCTCTTGATGGGTGCGGAAAATCCTGCGCTTTATGACATTCTCGAAATCAGCGAGCTTACTTATGAAAATTTCGACTGCGTTTATTTAATCGGTGATGAAGTTGTCGGCATCGTTGTCGGGAAAAACTCAAAGTATAAATCCCTCACCGAGATTATCAACGAAGCCAAAGCTAAACCCTATTCGGTCAAAATTTCTACGACGGGAACAGGCGGACTTCCTTGGGAGGTTGGAGCTTTCATAACGGACATAACAGGCGCATTCTTCGTTGAAATCCCTTATGACAGCGACGCAAGCGCGAAGACAGCCGTAATGAACGGGGAATGTGATTTTACGGTCTGCAAAGTTCAGTCTGGAATTGAGGATTACAAAGCTGGCGATTTGAAGTTCTTATGCATGCTCTCGACAAAAGAAGTTGCGACTATGCCCGAAGTCCCGCTAATCACAGCCGAATATCCTGACTTCGCAAAATATCTTCCTTGGGGCCCGTTCTACGGCGTATTCGTGAAAAAGGGAACAGCTCCGGAGATTATCGCGAAACTCAGCGACGCTTTCACTAAGGCAGGACCGGTTGAGAGCTATCAAAAAGTTCTCGCCAACTTCAACATTAACTTCTTGGGATATTCCGGAGAAGACGCGGCAAAATATATCTCATCATGGAGAGAAAACACGGTTAATGCCCTTAAAAACAGCGGCGCGTTGGAGTAAATAATTCATGCTTAAGCCCCCTGATTATAATTCGGGGGGAAATTTTTTATCGATGAGGTGAAAATTTCTATGATAGACCAAAAAGAAGAATATCCGGATTTGAATGAAAATCTCGAAGTCAACACTGATGATTTAATCGTCGTCAAGGAACATTCACTTGAAGCCGGCGAAAAAGTCTTCTCGTTCATATTGTTAATCATCGGCGTAATCGCGTTGAAACTTTCCGTAGATTTATGGTTCAGCATTTCACTTAGACGAGGACCGAGAATTGCTTCGGCGGCGGCTGTTCCTGTATTCGTGAGCGGATTATGGGTAATTTTAGCGTTATGGACGGTAATTGAGAACTTCAAGCTCACAACGCCATTATCAAAAGTTCAAGGCTTCGGCGAAAAGTTCATCAAGGCAATTCAATATGCTATGCCCCTTAACGTCGCTATTATGCTTGTTGCGATCATCGCTTACTGTGTGGCTTTGGTCGGGGGCGTGAGCTTCTATATCGCAACTCCGGCATTTCTATATTTCTCAATGTGCTATTTGATGCGTAAAGATTACCTGAAAAATATTCTCTGGACTGCGTGCGTAATGGCATTCATTATTCTCGTGTTCAGAATGTTATTCAGCGTCGTATTCCCATAAAGGGCAGCAAAATTTATGCAAGATTATAATTCTTGACACGTTCACTCACATAACAAAAGAAAGGAGAATATAAACTTCATGGAAGCATTATCATACATGTCAGTAATTCTTCGTGAGCCCTGGCTTATCGCTTTAATCGCGGCTGGAACATGTGCGGGCGTTTACGTCGGAGCAATTCCGGGATTATCAGGAACTATGGCGGTCTCATTGCTCGTTTCGTTCACGTTTGGATGGGAACAGCATTCAGCATTGGCCGTAATGGTCGGCGTATATGTCGGCTCAGTTTTCGGCGGCTCACGTTCAGCAATATTGCTCAACATTCCCGGAGCTCCTGCGGCTGTGGCTACGGCTCTTGACGGTTACGCTCTAGCTAAGCAGGGACGCGCTGGCGAGGCTATGGGGCTTGCGACTTCACAGTCAGTAATCGGAACTTTGCTCGGAGTTTTAGCGTTGGCTACGTGTGCTCCGTTGGTGGCGAGTATTGCTAGAAACTTTCATTCAATCGATTATCTTATGCTCTCACTCATGGGCTTAATGATGGTCGGTTCACTTTCGGGACGTTCCGTGAGATTTGGATTAATCGCGGGCTGTATCGGAATTTTCTTAGGATGCGTCGGCGTTGATGGTCAGACGGCTGTAAAACGTTTCACCTTCAACATTGTGTATCTGAACTCCGGAGTTGATTACGTCGTCGCTATGATAGGACTTTTCGGAGCATCGGAAGCCTTGAGCCAGATTACCGACATGAAAGCTACGCCGGTAAAACAGAAGGTTGATAAAATTCTTCCGTCGTGGGCAGAGTCAGCAAAATATTTAGGTCTCACAATCAAGTCTTCGATAATCGGTGTTCTTGTTGGAGCATTGCCTGGAGCAGGAGGAGACATTGCGGCATTACTCAGCTATGACCAGGCCAAACGAAGCGTTAAGAAACCTTCTGCGCCATTTGGACACGGAGCAGTTGAAGGCATAATAGCTCCTGAGAGTGCGAACAATGCGGCTATAGGCGGAGCGTTTATCCCAATGTTGACGCTTGGAATTCCCGGCGATGCTGTTACGGCGGTTCTCATCAGCGCGTTGACAATTCAGGGTTTACGTCCCGGCCCGAACTTAATCGCTCAAACTCCGGACTTGTTCTGGTTAATCGTCGCGAGTTTGCTAGTTGCGTCGTTCTTCCTGTTAGTGTTTGGACTTACGGGGATTAAAGCCTTCACGAAGATTGTCGAGATACCAAAGGGAATTTTGATGCCGACAATTTTAATCCTCTCAGTCATCGGCGCATATGCAATCCGTAACAGCGTCTATGATATTCTCTGGATGTTCGGCTTCGGAATAATCGGATATTTCCTGAAACGCTTTAATTATCCCATTGCTCCAATCGTGCTCGGCGTAATCTTAACTCGTCTTTGCGAGGAGAATTACAGAAGAGGCGTAATGCTTCAAGGCGGTTCGGTCTTGGGAATGTTAGGAAGTATTTTCACGAGCTATATATCAATCGCATTATTCGTGCTGCTGGTTGTGTTGTTCGTAACGCAGACTGAGGCATATAAGAATTGGCGAGCTAAGAGATAAGATATTCTGCCTCCTTCGGAATTTTCGGAGGAGGTAATTTTTTCCCCTGTTATAATAATCAAATCACAATCCCCAAATTTTTAACAAGAAAATATAACATGTTCTATTTTTCAGGAGGTGCGCGAATGAGAGGAAATTTTATATTATTATTCCTTGTAACTTGGCCGATGCTTGGAGGCTTAATCTCATATTTCATTGGACGTTCTAGCAGGATTGCCCGTGATTATTTCGCTGATGTCGTCTGTGTCGTTGAACTCGTTGTAACTCTTTATGCGTACAAGTTCATTGGCTCAGAGTTTTACGCTCCTGGTGTCTGCGGACTTGGGATTAAGTTCATGCTCGACGGCTTCAGATATATTTATGCCGTGATAATCGCTTTCATGTGGGCAGTTACAACGATTTTCTCACGGGAATATTTACGTCATCACAGAAACCGCAACCGTTATTATCTCTATGTCTTAATGACGCTCGGCAGCATAATGGGAGTGTTCTTGTCGGCTGATTTGTACACCACGTTTATGTTTTTCGAGATGATGTCGCTGTTCTCTTACATTATGGTTGTTCAGGACGAGACGAAAGAGGCTCAGCGTGCCGCGCAGACTTACTTAGCGATTGCGATTATCGGCGGACTTGTTACGTTGACGGGATTAATCCTTATGTATTCATACGTCGGAACTCTTGATATTTCTGCGTTGTCGAAACTTTCACTCCAGAACAAAGCTCCGTTGTACGTCCCCGGATTTCTCGTGTTCGTCGGATTTGCGGCAAAAGCGGCGATTTTCCCGTCTCATATCTGGCTTCCGACAGCACATACAGCCGCTCCTGCTCCATCAAGCGCGCTTCTCTCAGGACTTCTCACTAAATCCGGCCTCTTCGGAATTTTAGTATTAAGCTCCGGGCCGTTTATGCACGATAAAAACTGGGGCTTCATGCTGTTAATCCTCGCGATTATCACAATGGTATTAGGTGCGGTTCTGGCTGTCTTCTCCGTGAATATTAAGCGCACGTTAGCTTGTTCGTCAATGTCTCAGCTCGGCTTCATCTTGACGGGGATAGCGATGCAATGTTTTCTCGGCAAGGAGAATGATTTAGCCGTCAGGGGAACGATTTTATACATGGTCGGGCATTCGTTGATAAAACTTGTGCTGTTTTTATGCGCCGGAGTTGTCCACATGAATACTCATCAACTCAATCTTAACGACATAAAAGGTTTCGGACGCGGCAAGAAAGTCTTAATGTTCGCGTTCTTAATGGGAGGATTGGGCTTAATGGGAGCTCCTTTCTGGAATGGTTATCTCGGCAAAACTTTAGTTCATGACGCGATTGTTGAACACATTCACGAGTTGAGCCATATTGTGAGGAACGGAGCAGGAACGTTAGCTTTTATGACGGCTGGCGGAGAAAAGTTCATGTTTGAGATATGCGAATGGTTATTCTTAATCTCAGGCGGTTTGACGACGGCTTATGTGATTAAGTTGTTCGTGGCATTGTTCATCGCTAAGCCATCGCCGAAAATGCACCAGAAGGATGAATATATTTCACGCTCAAACGCTTTCTTGCTCGCGTTCTCAGCTTTGCTTCTGCCGTTAATCGGAATGATGCCTTACTCAATCGGCGACAAGATAAGCATTCTGGGTTCAGCTTTCATGAATGGTCCGGAACATCATCACATCATAAATTATTTCTCGTCAGAATGCTTAGAAGGCGCGATAATCTCAATCTCAATCGGAATTGCCGTATACTTCGCGATAATCCAGAATTACATGCTTGAGAAGAAAGCTGACGGCGAGATTGTTTATGTTGACTTATGGCCTGAGAAGTTGAATATCGAAAACTTTTTGTTCCGGCCAATTATCGGAGGAATTTTGCCGTTTATTGGGGCATTCTTCGCGCGAGTTCTTGACTTAATCACTGCCGGGCCTGTAACGCTGTTATTGTCGCATGCGTCGAGGATAAAATTTATCAGGCTTCCTGAGGATACGGACTTCGGATATTATCAGGAGGAAGCTAAGGGTGAGACTATCGGAAACCTTTTACCTTCGAGCTTGGCTTATGGGTTAATGACGTTCGCAATTGGCCTGTTGTTCGTGATTGGATTTATGATGCTGTAAGAGAAATGCAGGGAGGTCTTGAGAGTTTCAGCCTCCCTGTTAATTTTTGAATTAGTTGACGCGTTTTAACGTAACTTTCATTTCATTTTGCGTTGAGAGCCACTGTATGTCATGTATGATTGTGTTGTCGTCAGGGAATGAAATTACTCGGTCATATGCATTACTAAGCTGGTTCCTGATTTCCGGCTTGAGATTGTAGGTATTATTCCCAGCGTAATCAAATTCTTCTTCGCTCACTGCTGAAAGGCTTTGAACCGTTTCAAGCTCTTCACCTAAAACAGGTTCTATCACCAGGAAAAAAATATTAATACTGCTATACCACTCTCCGCTGCCTTGAACACCTTCACCGGCAAAAGCTAATGCTTCGTAATCATCATGATTAGTTCTTATCGAAATAATCTCAAACGTTGCCGGCTCTGAGCGAATGAACGTATCAACACGACCACTAGCATTAATAAATTCGGCTGTCTCGACCTTCCATGTTCCGTTAACGTTCGGCCAGAATGTATTTCTTGGAGGGACATCCGGGCTTTCAGGAGTTGGAGAAGGATTATTCGGCTCGTTTGGCTCTGGATTATTCGGAGTGTCAGGGGTTTCATCGTTCTCCTGTTCGCCGGGCTCTTCATTGATAATTTCTTCGTTGTCAGGATTATCCGAAAAATTACTGCTGCTTCCTCCGCCTCCACCGCAACCGCTAGAGACAACAACACAAAACATCAGTACGACAAAAAATAAATAAATACTCTTGCGCATAAAAATTTTAAGCACGACCATATTAAACTCTCACTCTATGCTATCAAACACAATTTCAGCATAATTCTTCTGCTTTTTCACAAAATTTGCTCAGACATTTAACGTTCTTCATTAAGAAATTACGGGTAAGATATTCTTTTTATGCCAGCACTCATAGAAATATACTTTACGAAAAATTTTTATTCTCGCATTTGTCCCTTCATGGAACTTGTCAAGCACTTATGAATAATAATGTTATACTTGACCCGTAAAAATTTACACAGGAGGCTTTATTAATCATGAGAAAAATTCTCGCATTAACATTCATTCTCGCGTTAATCTCGTCAATCGCTTATTCCGAACCGGTCAAGCATCTTCAGTGTTACGACATCGAGGAGTTCACGCTTCTTGACAAACAGGACGTAGCCGGAGGACAAGGCACGCTTTACGGTGAGTTTGCTTTTATCAGGGATAATGCTCTTGAGGACGACGCGATTAAAGAGATTGGATTTATGACGCTCAAGCCCGGCAGCTCAATCGGAACTCACAAGCATGCTGACAACGAGGACGCTTATTTAATCATCTCAGGACGAGGAATTTTCACGGACGGCGAAGGTAATTCATTTGACGTTAAGGCTGGCGACATGACCATTGCGAGGCCCGGCCAATCTCACGGATTAGCAAATGCTTACGACGATGATTTAGTTTTCCTTGACATTATCGCTAAGAACGCTGGAGCTAATCTCGAAGCAATAATCGCCAACCCGACGGCTCAATATTTCCCCGTTGAGGAACTTCGCAAGCTCAATAAACAAGACGTAGCAGGTGGAACAGGAACTCTTTACGGAAAATTCGCTTTCAGACGTGAACAGGCAACCGAAGATCAGGCCATAAAGGAAATCGGGTTAATGACGCTCAGGCCCGGAGACAGCATCGGACTTCATAAACACGTTGACAACGAGGATACGTATATTATTCTCTCAGGCGAAGGATTATTCACGGACGGCGAAGGCGGAGAATACATCGTCGGGCCTCAATCAGTAACAATCGCAGTTCCCGGAGAATCTCACGGCCTCAAGAATACAGGCACAGAAAATCTCGTGTTCATCGACTTAATCGCACAAAATCACGCGCTCAAGAAATAATATTAATCGTCAAAATCAGTATTCTCCTCCTGTAAATTAATCTTTGCGGGAGGAGTTTTTTTCTGTAAAATATACACAATTCCCATAAATTTTAACAAAGGCGGTGTATCTTCCATGAAAGTCGGATGCGTCAAGGAAATTAAGAATAACGAGTTTCGCGTCGGTTTAACCCCAGACAACGTGAAAGCCTATGTTGCGGCTGGTCATGATGTCTATATCGAGAAGGGCGCGGGCGAAGGTTCGGGCTTTACGGACAAGGAATATTCGGAAGCCGGAGCAAAGTTGAAGAAGAGCGCGGCGGATGTCTGGAAAATTTCGCAAATGATGGTAAAAGTTAAGGAGCCTCTTGAGGAAGAATACAAACTTTTCCATGAGGGATTAATCCTCTACACCTATCTTCATTTGGCCGCCGATAAGCCCCAGACTGACGCGTTATTAGCGGGAAAAGTCAGCGGAGTTGCTTACGAGACTTTGCAGGAACGCGACCGCTCACTTCCGTTATTAGCGCCGATGAGCCAGATTGCCGGAAGATTGTCAATTCAAGAAGGGGCAAAATACCTAGAGAAGAAATTCGGCGGGGAAGGAGTTTTACTCGCTGGAGTTCCAGGAACGCCGAAAGCTAATGTTGTCGTTTTAGGCGGCGGAACCGTCGGAGCTAATGCGTGCAAAATTGCTGTCGGAATGGGAGCTAACGTTACAGTTTTTGACGTGAACTTGAAGAGGCTTGAATATCTCGATGAAATTTTCGGTGCTCGTCTTCAAACAATGGTCTCAACCGACGCTAATATCGAACGTGCCGTGAAAGATGCCGACTTAGTCATTGGCTCAGTGTTAATTCCCGGTGCTGTAACTCCGAAACTCTTCAAGCAGAAATATTTGAAGGAAATGCGGCCCGGTGCAGTCTTCGTTGATGTTGCAATAGATCAGGGAGGATGCGGCGAGAGTTCCCACATGACGACACATGATGACCCTATATTTATTCTTGACGGAGTTGTTCATTACTGCGTCGGGAATATGCCCGGAGCTGTCCCCAGAACAAGCACGATTGCTTTAACGAATGCGACATTGAGATACGGACTTCAGATTGCAAATTACGGGCTTGAAGAGGCTTGCAGAAAGAACGATGTAATCTGCTCAGCCGTCAACACTTACAAGGGAAAAATAACGTTCAAGGGAGTAGCTGATGCGTTCGGCTATGAGTATAC
>JAFTCP010000090.1 GCA_017454625.1 Synergistaceae bacterium | reverse complement strand
TTCAGACTGTCAAAAAGTTCTCTTAGCGTGATAAAAGCGTGAGCATGACACCGGCGGCAACAGCTGTTCCGATAACTCCGGCGACGTTCGGGCCCATTGCATGCATCAACAGGAAATGTCCGGGATATTCATGCTGTACGCATCTCTGTACAACTCTTGCGGCCATTGGAACGGCTGAAACTCCTGCGTCTCCGATCATCGGGTTAATCTTTCCGCCTGATAAGACCTTCATAATCTGACCGAACACGAGACCTCCGAATGTTGAGAAAGCAAACGCGACAAGTCCGAGTGCAATAATCGCGAGCGTTCCAATCGTTAAGAACCTTTCAGCGGCCATCGTTGAACCGACCGACAAAGCCAGGAAGATTGTAACGATGTTCATTAACTCGTTCTGAGCCGTGTTGCTAAGTCTCTCAGTAACTCCGCACTCACGTAATAAATTTCCGAACATCAACGTTCCGACAAGAGGCACGCAAGCCGGAAGGATTAATCCTGATACGACGGTGCAAATGATCGGGAATAAAATTTTCTCGCGCTTTGAGACCGGACGAAGCTGACCCATTACGATGCCTCTATCTTTCTTGCTGGTCATGAGATAAATAACTGGCGGCTGAATCATGGGAACTAACGACATGTAGCTATAAGCCGCGACCGCGACCGCTCCCAAAATTTGCGTCTGTCCAAGCATAACCGTCAAATAAATACTCGTGGGGCCGTCTGCTCCTCCGATGATTGCGATACTGGCGGCTTCCTTAATGTTGAACGAGACTAAACCGTTTGTTAATGCTCCGAGCCAGTTTGCTCCGATGAAAGCTACGAAAACTCCGAATTGTGCGGCCGCTCCAAGCAGGAACGTAATCGGGTTAGCGATAAGAGGTGCGAAGTCTGTCATTGCTCCGATGCCCAAGAAAATCAATATCGGGTAAATCTCGAACTCGGCTCCGTAATAAAGCGAACGTAAAAATCCGATCGTGTGAGTGGTAGCGTTATACTCGTCCCAAATTCCTGACAAAGGTAGGTTGACGAGCAGACAGCCGAAAGCTATCGGAACCAACAATAACGGCTCAAAGCCTTTACCGATTGCAAGATACAACAGGACAAACGAGACTATGAGCATAATGATATTGCCGGTCGTTAATCCGAAGAAGCCTGACTGCAATAACAAATCTTTTAATGCAGCAACATACATCTCCATGTGATAAATCAAATCCTTTCATGAAAATTTTGAAAAAGTAAAATAATTTATATCACATAATTTATCACTTTGGCAAATAAAAACGTCCCCCCGAAAATTTCAGAGGGACATATCACGTTTTTATCTTCATGAAGTGTAATGCTAATTTGAGTGCAAATGTCTTGTCATGTTCTGTGCTGCTTTAACCTATCGGAGCTGCCTTCACCGATATAGCCTGAAGATGTCAAGAATTTCTCAATGATAATTCGCGTTATTCGAGTGATAATGTCGTGTCATCGTATGCTTCATATTCGGTGCTGCTTCAACTGGGACAGCCTGAGGATGTTCCGGAAGTTCCTGCTGAATTTCGCGTATTCGTTCGATTAACAAGTTCACGATGATTTTATCCTCATCAGCGGGCGACAAAACTTTTTCGTCAACTGCGTCTTTATCGTAAGAGTGTGAGAGAGCGAGTGATAATTTTGCGCATCCCGGGCCGATTAACTCATAAAGAACACTCGAAGCAAGAATAACCGTACGTAATGCGCTTCCTGTTGCTCCTCCCAATGTTCTAGCTCCAAGCTCAGCGAGACCGATTGCAACTCCGGCCTGAGGGATTAAAGCAAGTCCGAGATAATTGCGAACGAGTTTATTTTTGTGAGTGATTAAGCATCCCCAAAAAGCTCCGGCATATTTCCCCAGAATTCTGACGATGAAGTAAACAACTCCCAGCGTCAAAAGCGAAGTTCCGCCGTCGTTGTGTCCTCCCGTCAATGAGCCTAAATCAAAGTTTACTCCTGAACGAACGAAGAATAATAATAAAAATGGGGGGCTGAACGTATTTAGCTGTTTGAACAGTTTATCGTCGTCCGTGATATTAATATAGACCGTCGACATGAACATACAGCCGAGAAGCGGCGAAACTCCGAGAATTTCGCAAATCCCGACATATCCGAACAAGACAGCAACGGAAATTATGAGCCTATTATCAGTCGAACGTTTCGGGAATAATAACATCTTCAGGACGACACCGAGAATTGCGCCGATAATCACACTCGCGAAGTTAATTATGATTGGCAGGATTACATTTCTGAACTCGAAGCCCGCACCTGAAGCCGACGAAGCCAACGCGATCGATATTGCTATGCTGTAAGCGATTAATCCGACGACATCATCAAGAGCTACAACCTGTAACAGCGTGTTCACAAAATCTCCGTGTGCTCCGGTTTGTCGAATTGTCATCATTGTTGAAGCCGGAGCAGTCGCCGACGCAAGAGCCGCTAAAACCGTCGAGAACGCTAAATCCATTCCCAGAACGTAATACGCCGCAATGAACACGAAAATTGACGCAACACATGCTTCTAATACCGTGATGATTAAAACTTTTGCTCCGTTGCCGCGAAGAGCGTTTAACCTGAAAAATTGCCCGGTGCTGAACGCGATAAAAGCTAACGCAATATCAGGAAGAAACGAAGTGTAACTCGTAACAATTTCCGGCACAAGATTTAAGCAGTAAGGCCCGATTAATATTCCGGTGATAATGTAAGCCGTAACATTCGGGAGTTTCAGGAGCTTGGTAATCCTTGTCAAAGCAAAGCCGAACAGAAGCATTATAGCGATGCTGATTACTCCTGTGCTGGCTGGTGAACCTTCATGAAGGTATTCTACAAAATGGGCAAACAATTTTATTCTCTCCTTTCTCTTCTTGTTTGCGCATGTCATAAAAAATTTACCCCTCACAGTCTCAAAGCGGGGGTAATAAATTCATGTTGTCGTTATGCGGGTAATTCTATCATTTTTTCGCTGGTTTACATTAGGCGTGTTACGTATTACCTGAGCAATTAAACGTAAGAATTTCCGAAGAACTTTCCAGTGAGAGCAATAATTTTTATGTCGGCACCTCAAATTTATGATGAGTAATTATTCCTGAGAAAATTAATTGTGTATAAAATTTTTATGATTGAATATTGACAGGGAAAAAATTAACGCTATAATGTTTGACGTAACGAACAAATGAGAAACGCAATCAATCACGAAGGCTTATATCCTGCAAAATAAGACTTCACGAAAGAATAACGAATTGATGAACCCTCGTTCTTGTTCGGGCGCGAATGCGTCTTTTAATCGTTTATAGTTTTACCCCCCTCAAAAAAACTCGGTCGGATTTCCCCGCTTAGGGATGAAGGCCTTGTTTTTTTTTTTGCGCGTGTATAATATCCTCATGAGACAAATGATAACCGTAATAATTCCAGCGTATAACTCTGCATCAAGAATAAAATTCACACTTGAGAGCGTAATTAATCAGGATTGGCCGGAACTTGAGATTATTCTCGTTGATGATGCTTCGAGCGATGATACACTGAAGATTGCCGATGAAGTTCTCTCACGTTCAAACAGAAAATTTCTCATTCATAAAAATATTAACAACATGGGAGTATCTTTCTCACGGAATACGGGCCTGAAATTATCACACGGGGAATACGTCAGCTTCATTGACAGCGACGATTTAATCAGCAAAAATTTCATCTCAAGACTTTATGCTTCAATCGTCAAAAATCACTCTCAATTCTCCTTCTGTAGCATAAGCCGGAGATTTACGGGTGATAAGCCTGACATTCGCGAGAGTTTTAATCTTCCTGAGATTTCGCGCGGTGAGGATATAATTTTCAAGAAAACTATTCCTGTGTTCGCCTGCCTCTATGATAAAAATTTTCTGGTCAATAATAATTTATATTTTCACGAAGGCTGTACAGCTGGTGAAGATGTAGAGTTTCAGATTAAGGCGTTATGCTTGGCCGAAAAAGTCTCGTTCGTCGATAAATATTTATATTTTTACGTCCAGCATGAAAATATGGGCTCAATCCGTGATAATAATACGCGGGAGAAAAAATTAACGCGCTACGAGCATAACACTGAGGCTCAAATCAGGACGGCAGATTTTCTCATGACGAACGCAAAAATAGAACGTGTTATATTTTCTGCACAAAAAATTCTGCGGCCTCAAAACTTAATCCGGCAGTTCACGATTTACGCGGCTAAACATGACTTAACAGGCTATAATTCCCTGCGTCAGGACAAAGGAAACGTGAAAATTCTGCGCGAGGCTCTGAGTTTTTACGTGTTAAGAATGAAACCTGAGATATTTTTTAAGGCGCTGACGATTTTATTTTTGCCGAAAGTTTATTACAGAATGCGAGAAAGTTTACAATGACTATAAAGATTTTTGATGCGGCATATTCCAACGAGTTAAAAATTCCCGGCTGGTACAGTGAAGACGGGCAAGGACATATGAAGGACGGAAAATTTTACTTCACGGCAGAACGAGGAAGCTGGCAAAATTGCGATTGGCTCGTTGCCTCTGATACGCCGTATTCTTGCTTTTTCACGAATATTCCCAGAGAACGAAGAATTTTATTCATCGTTGAGCCTCCTGAAATCCGTGATTACAGAAAGTTTAAATATTACATTGAGCAGTTCGGAATGATCGTATCACAATATGATTTTCCCAATTACAGCGGCAAAGTCATAATCTCCAACCCAAATTTAGGCTGGACAGTCGGAGCAATGAACGAAATGAACTCACTCACAAAAGCCATGAATTATAAAGCTCCGGCCAAGACAAAATTAATCTCGATAATCTCATCTCTCAAACAGAAAACTCAATATCACAAAAAGCGCGTCGAATTTCTTCATGCTTTACAGAAAGAGTTTGCGGGAATAATTGACTGTTACGGACGAGACTTTAATCCCATTGATGACAAGTTAGATGCGATTGCACCGTATAAATATCATGTCGTGATTGAGAACTCGCGATTAAAAAATTATTGGACAGAAAAACTTGTTGACGCTTGGGCGGGCTGGACTTTGCCGATTTACTGCGGAGATCCTGAAATTTTATCGCAAGTCCCGGACAAAAACGGATTAGTGATTATTGACGTTGATGATGTTGACGCTTCACTGAGAACAATTCATGAAGTTCTTGACGCTGACAGTTACGCTTCACGACTTGACGCAATAAAAACTTGCAGGGATTGGGTATTGAAGGCCTCAAATCGTTATGAGCTTGTCTGCAAAATTATCGACGAGGCAAAAGATAACACGCCTAAACTTGATAAACCTGAACTGTTCAAAATTATTCTGAGCACGCGAAAAACTTTCGTCTACAACATTCTGAAGGCAATATCACCGAAATTAGCTGATAAAATCTTTCTGAGTTATTGCAGACATAAAGGGAGACTTTGGGAATGAGAATATTATTCTGCTCTGATGCATTCACGATTGACGGCGTAACAAGCTACATTCTCAACGTCGGAGCCGCTTTAAAACGTGCGGGGCATAATGTTGCTGTTGTCGGACGCTGGGCCGGGAAGGGCTTTCAATCTCGCTATCGTCATGAAGGCTTCAACGTCATAACTTGTCCTTCGTTCAGTGTCGGGAATTTATACTTTGACTTGAGGGCTAAACTTTTTCGTCCTGACGTTATAATGACTGACCCGCGCCGTTCGTTCCCTTTAGCAACACGAATTAAGAAACTCACGAATGCGCCGGTAATTACGTATTTTCTTGATCCGGTTGAAAAAACTGACAGGCCGGGAAGGGATTTAGCCTCACTCGTGAAGTTCAGCGACGTTTTCACAGCGTTTGAGCCGGATATTTTGCGACAACTTCATGAACTCAATACGAATATTCCCGTTATAAAGATGACTAGGCCGCTTGATATTTTCTTCACGCCTTCGGAACTTCCTGACAAGAAAAATTTTAACCTGCTATGTTTCGGACGACTAAGCCGCTATAAAACTCCGGGAATTTTTCACATCTTGAACAATATCGGGGAAATTAACGCGAAAATTCCAAACTTCACGATTAATATTTTAGGCGGCGGCGGATGGAGATTATACGAGTTAAAGCTATTCGCCTATGAACTTAACCGGAAAATTGGCCGTAAGTGTGTAAAAATTATCGGAGCTCAGACCAATCCAAGCAAATTTATTCAGGAAGCCAACGTAATTTTTGCCTCTGCAACATCAGCAATGGAAGGTGCTTACTCTCAGCGTCCAGTTATAGCGATGTGTTCAGGATATTTCGGACAGGTCAAGCCTGAAAACCTCAATGAAGCCGTGAAAAGTTATTTCTCGGAACGTTACGCGAAAAATGACTTCTCAAGTTTGCTCGATGACTTATTCAGAATTTATGATGATTATGAAAGCGAGACATTCAGGGAAAACTTACGCGTAATCTCTCACAATCTCGGCAATGAGTTTTCGGAAAAAGAAACCGTGAAAAATTTTGACGAGATAATAAAATTGCCCGGTATTCAATGGCACCCGAGAAATTCCGCTTAGTGCTGCTTCGTTCCCGACCTGACACGTTTCACAGGTTCCCGCCGCATTGAGCCGGACAATGCATATTTTATCACATTAATTTTGCATTGAGTGAGTTTCATGATAAATAGCAGGACTAAATTAACTCGCTCCAAATCGAATTGCCTAATCTCATTCCCCGTTTGCTAAGTGAAATTCTCTCGTCCGTGATGATAAACAAATCTTCCGGCATGTCTGAGATTTTCGCTTCAACTTCGGGCGTTAAAAGTTCGCGTGAAACTCCCCATTTCGTTCTGAGTGAGAGGATTATCAACTCAATATTCCTGTCATGAGGTGATAAACTCTCGTAAGTTCGGCTTTCTTCGGGAAAATTATTTTTTGCCGCGTGAAAATATTCATCGAGCATCGCGGGGTTCGCATATCTCACGCCGTCAACGTAACTCACAGCGGAAGGCCCCAGAGCTATAACGTTATCTTGATGCCAATACGCTAAATTATGTTGACACTCGAAGCCCGGAGGCGCAAAGTTAGAAATCTCGTATTGAGCAAAATTCTTCTTTGGTAAAATATATTGCGCGTAACGGTAAAACTTGTAACCCGCCGTGTTCAGCTCATCATTGCCGTATTTTTTCGCGAGTGGCGTATCAGGTTCAAGCGTCAGTTGATAGCATGAAACATGATTAGCAAAGTTCATCACGCTCTTCAACGAGTAATCCCATGAACGTAAACTTTGACTGGGCACTCCGAAGATTAAATCACAGCTCAGGTTTAAGCCCGAATTTCTCACAAGTTCCATCGCGCTAAATGCTTTACGGGAATTATGAAGCCGTCCCAAAATTGCAAGCTCGCTGTCATTCAGGCTCTGAACTCCCAAACTGAGACGGGTAAAATTATTCTCACGCAGAAACTTCACATGCTCAGGCTTCAACGAGTTCGGATTGGCTTCACTCGTCGCTTCGGTCAAACCTGAGAAGTCGAAATATCTTGTGAGAATGTCGATTAACTTCTGCCATTGTGAGAGCGTCAAAGTTGAAGGGGTTCCGCCGCCGACATAAAGAGTTCGCAATTTTATCTTGTCATCGTCAAAATACTTCTTGGCCTCAACATCAAGAGCCTCAAGCCACGCTTCAACGTCGCAAAATCTTCCGGCCTCACTGTAAAACGAACAATAGCCGCACTTACTCTCGCAAAACGGCACATGAACGTACAAGCTATTTATTTTCACCGTCAACCTGCATAAACGCTAAAAACGCCTCTTGAGGAATTGCAACTTTTCCGATCTGCTTCATTCGCTTTTTGCCCTCTTTCTGTTTCTCTAAAAGTTTTCGTTTCCTCGTTATGTCTCCTCCGTAACACTTCGCGAGTACGTCTTTTCGCAACGCCTTAACGTTCACGCGGACAATTACGCGTCTTCCGATTGAGGCTTGAATTGGGATCTCGAACAATTGCGAGGGGATTAACTCCTTAAGTTTCGTAACAACCGCATGACCGCGATTATAAGCCGCGTCCTTATGACATACGAACGAGAAAGCATCAGCCGCCTCACCATTCACAAGAATATCAACCCTCACAAGCTCGCTCGCCTTCAAGCCTATTAACTCATAATCCAACGAAGCATAGCCTCTTGTCTGAGATTTCAATTTGTCGTGAAAATCAACGATGAACTCTGATAATGGCATCTCGTAAACTAATCTCACTCGTTCAGGCGTAATGTAATCCATCGACTTATAAGTTCCCCGTTTGTCTTGAACCAACTGCATAACTCGGCCCGTAAATTCTGAAGGCATGAACACTGAAAGTTTTATGAACGGCTCTCTAATCTCCGTAATCTCGCTAGCATCCGGAAAATCTGAGGGCCTGTGTGCTTCGATAACTTCACCCGACGACTTCACAACCTCGTAAATTACGTTCGGTGCCGTCGCAACAAGTTCAACGCCGTATTCTTCGCGCAATCTCTCTTGAACAACTTCCATATGAAGCATTCCCAGAAAACCGCATCTGAAGCCGAAACCTAAAGCCTCCGAACTCTCAGGCTCATAAGTTACTGCGCTGTCGTTAAGGCATAATTTTTCTAAAGCGTCACGCAATTGCGGGTAATTGTCGCGTTCAACCGGGTAAAATCCGCAAAAAACTACACTTTTCACCTTCTTATAGCCCGGCAGTGGTGAACTCGCTGGATTATTCGCGTCCGTGATTGTGTCGCCAACTTGAGCTTCGGCCAACGTCTTTATGCTCGCCGTAATATATCCGACTTCTCCGGCTGATAATTTCTCGATCGGCGTAAATCCAGGCTTGAACACTCCGACTTCATTAACCGGATATGTTATCCCATTGGCCATGAACAAAATATTTTGTCCCGTCTTAATCGTTCCGTTCACAACTCGAACGTAGCAGATTACTCCCCTGTAATTGTCATAAACTGAGTCGAAGATTAACGCCTGCAACGGAGCATTAACATCACCATTCGGAGCAGGAATATTATTCACGACACTCTCTAAAATTTCATGAACTCCCTCACCTGTCTTCGCACTCGTGAGTAAAGCATCGCTAGCATCAAGCCCGACAACTTCCGAAATCTCCTGCTTGGCATTGTCCGGTCTGGCTGAGGGTAAATCTATTTTGTTGATGACGGGTAAAATTTCTAGTTCCTGTTCGATAGCCTGATAAGCATTCGCGACAGTCTGAGCTTCAACTCCCTGCGACGCATCGACAACTAACAAAGCTCCCTCACATGCCGCCAGTGAACGCGAGACCTCATAAGCAAAATCAACATGGCCCGGAGTGTCTATAAGATTGAGAATGTAATTTTTCCCATCGTCAGCTTTGTAATCCATTCGGACGGGAACAAGTTTTATCGTTATTCCTCGCTCACGTTCAAGCGCGAGACTATCAAGAATTTGTGCCTTCATGTCCCGCGCTGAAATCGTCCCGGTCGCCTCTAAAAGTCTGTCGGCCAATGTGGACTTCCCATGATCTATGTGAGCGATTATGCAAAAGTTACGGATATTATTCATTCTTTCACCTCATGCAGAATAATATCACTCACAAGCTATTTTTCGTCTGTTTCTTATGGAGGTTTGCAATGACTTTTGGAATACTTTACAAGGGGAGATTTTTTGACAAAACAATCACGTCTTGTCTTGTCTTGTCTTATCTTGTCTTGTCAATTATGAGGCAATTTTGCATTTTGTCAACCCCCTTTTTTACGTAATTTTATGGAAAATTTTAGCACTGGTCGGGGTGCTTTGTTCTCATGTGAATGTTCAGCTCGCCGAAGTTCTTGCACTCAAATCCGCATCCAGCAACTGGACATTTCACATCCATGTAGGGCAGTCCTCCAGCAATGCTCGAAAGAAAATCTTCCGATAACGGCTGTAATTCTTCGGTGTCCTTTGGTTGTTCGTCATATGGTTGTCTTGGCATTATTTAAATCCTCCCTTTAGATATAGTTTTAATTCCCGCTTCACATAGGTAATTAATCCGTTCGGCCTTGCTCATGTTCGTAAATCTCTCAGTTTTCGACCATTCTTCAAGACTTAATGAACATCGCCGCGCTAATTCCGCAATCTCTTTCTTGACGTTATCGGACAAATTTTCAGTGTAAAGCGTTAATCTCCCCTCATGAGTTCCATCAATACCCATAAAGTAATCAAAGTAGACATGATTATAACATGAAAACGCATAATATACACCAATAAAATCAGCAATTAATTCATCATGTAAATTATTTGACGCTGAACCATAAAATTTTTTCGTGTAATAATGCGTGCATTCGTGTTCACGTCGAAGGATTAATGACTTCTCGCGCCATTCTTCAGGTGAAAGCCCGACGACTTCCGGCGGAGTGTTGCTGTAATATTTTTTCGAGAGAACAAGGAAGCGTTGAGTTTTTCCGTAAACGAACGATGCTCCCATCTGTGAAATATTATCGGGCCTAATCCCCTTGTGAAATAAGTTCACGATGAAATTCTCGAAGTCCGAAGCATCACCGAAGATTATTAGCGGCAAATTTCCAGCTGGAGACGGGTAAATCTCAATCGTAATATTCTCAGGATTTGCGAAATTCACAGGACGTTTCGGGCAAATCTTCGTGTTAAGAATTTCCGGAGCGTCGTAATTCTTCAGCCATTCCCGCCACGAAATAAGAAAACTTTCATCGTCATTAACATTTTCCTGCTTAACAAAACGATTGGTGATATATTCTTCAAGTTCAAGTTTTTCCTGGTCGTTCATACTTCATTTCTCCTATGAATATTTAGATACATGGATTATACAGCGAAAATTTTTATAACCCTCAGCATTTATACGAGTAATAATCATAATGAAATTCACTATCGCTTGTATTCACGCAAGAGCCTATTAGAAATTTGACAGGTTAATAAAGACTTAAATCTCAAATCGCGTATGTATATTATAAAAAAACCGTTCACTTTATGTAAAAAAATGTTATAATACTCACATAAAAAATCTGTTAGGAATTTAACAGGTTAATACGAAAGGAGAAAAGATTCTCATGGCAGTAAGTAAGAAGTTTCTTGAAGCATTATCAAAGGACGCAGACCTCCAGAGGGATTTAGACAAGGCAACAATCGTAGCGCTCGGCAATTTCCTTAAGGAGAAGGGGCTTGAGAAAGAAGCGGCGAAAGTTACAGCGGAAGTAACGGAGAAATTCGCTGAAGCTAAAGGTTTCAAGGCCGAAGACATGGAAGCCCTCGACGAAAACGAGATGAAGGCAGTCGCTGGCGGCGGTACTTGTTCATGCGAACCCTCAGGCTCAGGCGACGGCTGGATGTTTAAGTGCACTTGTGAATATGCTGGTGCTGGAAGCGGCGGCGGTGCTTGTGTATGCGCTTATACTGGAGTCGGCGCAGGTATCTAATCGGTAAACGATATTAATTTTGCGGGCCGTTCTGAGTTCTTCGGAGCGGCTCTTTATTATTCAATTTTATCTTACTCAATGGGAAAAGATTATGTATTACAGACTAAAAGATAACTTTATTTTGCGGGGCTATGACAAACTCCCTTATACACTCATAAATCGCAGTAATGGATATGCCGAGTTCCTGAACGCTGAAGTCATGTATGCTCTGAATTTATGCGACGGCTCAGTTGATTTGTCCCTTCCTGCAATTCCAGAAGAAACCCGAAAAATTATTGCTCAAGCTGAAAAAGTCGGAGTTATTGAGAAATGCGAGCCGGGTAATGGCCTCAATGAAATTCAGAAGTATAAAAAGTATCCCGCGCGTTATATTCGTCAGGCTTTATGGTCAATTACCGGTAAATGCAATTACAAGTGTAGGCATTGTTACATGTCAGCTCCTGATGCAAAACTCGGTGAACTCGAACACGAAAAAATTATGAGCATCGTTCAACAATTAGGCGACTGCGGAGTTATGAGCGTCTCTTTAACCGGTGGAGAGCCTTTAGTCCGAAGTGATTTTCTCGAAATTGTTGATGCCCTTCTTGAACGAAATATCATGATACGCGAGATTTATTCCAATGGCGCGCTAGTCAACGAAAAGTTATTGAAGGAGCTTGACGCGAGAAATATTCATCCAGAGTTCAACATGAGCTATGACGGTGAAGGCTGGCACGACTGGTTACGAGGCATCAAGGGAGCAGAAGAAATTGTTAATCGTGCATTCGCTTTGTGCAGGGATATGGGCTTCTCGACAAGCTCGGAAATGTGCCTTCATCAGCATAATAAACATACTCTCAGGGCCAGCATTAAACATTTAGGCTCACTCGGTGTCCGTTCGGTTAAGACTAATCCTGTCGCTGATGTCGGAGCCTGGCATGAAAATGGTTATGGAGAATCACTCAGCCTTAAAGAAGTTAATCAACTTTATCTTGATTATATTCCGCAATATTACGAGGACAATATGCCGATGGGAATAATGTTAGGCGGTTTCTTCATGGCTTCCCCATCAATGCCGGATTATTTCGAGGTCCCAGCTTATAAGCCCGTCTGTGAGCCGGAGAAAATGTGTTTATGCGGTCATGCCCGGCACGTAATGTATATCTCTCCTGAGAGCCGAACTCTCCCGTGTATGGCTTTGTCGGGAATGAAAATTCAGGAAAATTACCCGCTAATCACAGAAAGAGGACTTAAAGAATGCATAACAAGTTCAAGCTACATGGAGCTGATTGACACGAGGGCGAGTGAATATTTTGCGCTTCATGAGGACTGCAAAAGGTGTAAATATTCCCTGAGATGTTATGGAGGATGCAGAGCTGATGCCTTAGGTGTCGACGAAAATAATATCATGGGTAAAGCTCCCGGCTCATGCGAATTGTTCAAGGGAGGATGGGTTGAGAAAATTATTGCGGCAGTGAAGAAAGCCAGACCAAACGCGAAATCTCCAGTTATTGATGACCCTTTATGGAAAAATTAGTTGTTGATGATTTTTATTTGAAACGCGCGCGAATTAAAAATTAATTGAGTTACTGATTTGATATTTTTCTCGTTAGGTTATAGACTTGTCGAAGGCTTTTTACCTAAAATATAAGAGGAGGTATCACCTTTGAGTTTCCTAATCGTTGATAAGAAAAGTTCAGACGCTGAGGCTTTAACTTCAATTCTCAGCCAAATTTCCCCGCAATTCGGCGTTACGAACGTCCAATCAGCAGAAGAAGCACTTGATTTAGAAGACATGAATTTTGGTGTAGCTTTCATTGACCCTGATGCTGGTACGAAAAAAATGGGGGGTGTTGAGCTGGCGGAAAAATTGAAGTCCCTCAACAGGAATATTCACGTAATTTTCGTAACGAGTTCGCAAAAGTATCTGCTTGAGGCATTTCGTGTTCATGCTGATGCGTATTTGCTTAAGCCGGTTTCGGAGGAGGACATTCGACGGGAAATAAATTATCTCGAAAATTCCTATCCTGAACCGTTGAAGGCCAACAGAAAAGTTATTGTTCAGACATTCGGGCTGTTCAGCATTTTTGTCGACGGAAAACTTGTTGAGTTCGAGCGTAACAAAGCAAAGGAACTTCTTGCTCTCCTTATCGACAGGCGCGGTATGCCAGTTAGGACGAGAGAAGCTGTTGCGGCGTTGTTCCAAAATCAGCCGTTCGATAAAAACACAATCGGATATTATCATGTCGTCGTAAATTCACTCGTAAAAACTCTCGATAAGATGGGCATTCGCGATATTCTCATCAGAAGAAAAACTTATCTTGCAATAAACCCATCACGTTTTGACTGCGACGCTTATAGATTTTTAAGGGGCGATGTGAAAGTGATGAAGCAATTCAGAGGGGATTATTTATCAGGTTACACATGGCCTGGAATTCCCGCGAATATTTTAATCAACAGGGGGGCTAAAAAGTAATGCCAAGTCCTAATCAAATTAATTCGCCCGAACAATTGAATGAATATATCCGCGTAACAAGTCCCGGAGCCTGGTTAATTCTCTCGTCAATCTTAATTTTTCTCGCAGGTTTCTTTTTCTGGATATTCACAGGTCAGCTTGAAGTCTCGTTCTCGTCTTATGTCTTCACGGAGGCCGGAAACTCTCAAGCCTTCGTTGATGTCGATGACGGCGCGAAATTAAAGCCTGGAATGACAGTAAGGCTTGCCGATACAGGGACTTCCGGGACAATCGAGAAAATTTCACCGGAATTATTAACGCCTGAAGAGGTCAGAAATATAATCGGCGAAAATAATTCATGGCTTGTGAACGGCTCAAAGTTCGTGAAAGCTGACGTAAAATTTCCGTCCGAAACGGGAGCAAGAGTTTCACGCGCAGTTTTCGTAACAGAAACAGTTAATCCCGTATCATTCCTCCTGAAATAAGAATAACGAGGTCAAAATATGTTCAGCAAGAAAAAAATTGCGAAAGTTCCTGTTGTTGTGCATGGATGCGGCGCGGCTGGAGGAGTAAATCATGTTTAACAAGAAGAAAATCAATCAGCCGTTGAAAGATAAAATTGCGAAAGTTCCTGTTATCATGCAGATGGAAGCTCTCGAATGCGGGGCGGCCTCGTTAGCTATGGTGATGGCGTATTATGGGCGGTGGGTTCCGCTTGAGCAGTTACGTAAGGAGTGCGGAGTTTCACGCGACGGATCGAACATGAAGAGTATGTCGAGGGTTGCAAAGATGTATAATCTTCAGCCTAAGGCGTTTCGCATGAAAGTTGAGAACTTGCAGGAGAAGGGGACATTCCCGGCGATAATTTTCTGGCAGTATAATCACTTTATCGTTCTTGACGGATTTTTAACGAAGGGCGGAAAAAAATACGTCGCATTGAATGACCCTGCGCGCGGAAAAGTTACGATGCCTATTGACGAGTTCGAGCGTTCTTATTCGGGAATATGCATGATGTTTGAGCCTTCGCCTGAGTTTGAGCCTGGAGGAGAGCCCGCTTCGATTTTGGAGTTTGCGCGTCAGAGATTAACCGGGACATTCCCAATGTTCATGATGGTAATGCTGACGACGTTAATCGCGGCATTGACGGGGATTTTGCTTCCTGTGTTCTCGCGTTTCTTCGTTGATAGATTATTGACACGAACAGGGCTTCAATGGTCGACGGGATTTTTTGTTCTGCTTGGGCTTGTAATTTTCTCTCAGGCTGCCGGACTTTTTATCAAGACCGTCTACATGCTGAAACTTCAGGGAAAAATGGCGGCGATTGCGAACACTACGTTTTTGTGGCATATCCTGAGGCTTCCCGTTGAATTTTTCGAACAGAGAATGTCAGGAGATATTGCCCAGCGCTTACAGTCAAATCAAGAAATCGCTAATGTCCTGATAAATACGTTCGCTCCTGTTGTGCTTGATTTTGCCGCGATGATATTTAATCTCGTAATCATGATAAATTACAGTCCTCTTCTCGCTTTCGTGGGGATTTTGTCGGTTGCCGCGAATTTGTATCTTGCACACGTAATTTCGGAGCAGAGAGTGAATATTACCCGTGTTCAGATGAGAGATATGGCGCAGTTGCGAGGAACGACCTTACAGGGGATTAATATGATTGAGACGATAAAGTCAGCCGGAGCCGAGAATGGATTTTTTGCGAACTGGGCAGGTTATCAGGCTAACGCTAATGCTCAACAGGTGAAATTCTCGAAACTCAATCAGACTTTAGGACAGCTTCCGCAGTTACTTACACTTTTCACGTCCAACCTGATTTTATTTCTCGGAGTTATGCTCGTAATGCAAGGCGACTGGACAATCGGTTTAATCTCAGCTTTCAACGGTTATCTTCTTGCTTTCCAAACGCCAGCTCAGTCATTAATTCTTGCGGGTCAGAAAATTCAAGAGATGCGCACGAACATGGAGCGTGTTCAAGACGTTTTCAAGTATCCCGTTGATATTGATTACACTGGTCAGGATATTCCGGAAGGTGATGACTTGTACAAACTTGACGGCCTCGTTGAAGTCAAAAATGTAACTTTCGGTTATAACAAGCTCGCAGAACCGATTGTTAAGGACTTCTCAATGACCGTTGAACCCGGAAAAAGTGTTGCAATCGTCGGACCTTCAGGATGCGGGAAATCGACAATCTCAAAATTAATAACCGGACTTTATCCAGTTTGGAGCGGAGAAATTTTATTTGACGGCAAGCCCCAGAAGGAAATCAACCGAAATATTTTCACGAGTTCCGTTGCGTGCATCAATCAGGATATTACGCTGTTTGAGGACAATGTAACCGAGAATATTCGCATGTGGGATAAGTCAATTGAAAACTTTGAAGTTATTCTTGCAGCTCGTGATGCGATTATTCATGATGAGATTATCCAGCGTGAGGGGGATTATTCCGCTTTGGTCGCTGAAGGAGGAAAAAATTTCTCCGGAGGTCAGCGTCAAAGATTGGAAATTGCCGGAGCACTCGCGCAGGAACCTACGATTATCATTATGGACGAGGCAACGAGCGCTTTAGACACGAAAACTGAATATGACCTCATGAAGTCCGTAAAAAGACGCGGGGTTTCCCTCATAATAATTTCACACAGGCTTTCTATAATCCGTGATTGCGATGAAATCATCGTCATGAAGGAAGGCGAAATCCTTGACAGAGGAACTCACAGCGAATTGATGGGCCGTTGCGAGTATTATTCAGCATTGATAACGAATGAATAGGCAGGTGAAAGTGTAATGTCAGGTTGGTTTGATGACCAGTTAAAAGCGAGGATAAAATCTGATGAGGACGCTTTTTCCGGAGCCTTTAACGATATTTCGGAGGCTGTTTCAGGACATCGGATTTTCGAGGAAATCAAGGAGAATGAAATTGCCAACGCGGGCGATGCCATAGAGGAGATTGCGCGATGGTTTGACCTTAACGACGAAGTTTTGAGCAAACAGGCCGCAAAAGAAGGCGAAACACTAGATGAACGTCTCGAAAATGTCTTCGGAACTTTCGGGATTATGAGGCGTGAGGTAAATCTTCGTGAGGACTGGTACAAAGACGCTTCGGGAATTTATCTCGGTCAAACGACGGAAGGAAAATATGTTGCGTTAACTCCTGATTATCACGGATATTCTTACAAGGATTATGTTACGGGTAAACGTGTCAGGATAAACTCATCAACTCAGAAAAACTTGAAGCCGCAAGCATTTTGTTTCTATAATCCATTGCCGCCGGAGAAACTTGGGATTAAAGATTTGGTGAAATTTGTCCTGAAGAGTTTAGCAATTTCGGACTTCGTTTATATCGGTTTAATCACGCTTTGTGTAACGTTAATATCGATGGTCGCTCCGTTCTTGATGAAGATTGTGTATTCCCAGACGATATTTTCAGGAAACTTCAACGGGTTAATCGCAATTTTCGTGTTCATAATCTTGGCTGGAGTTTCCACGACGCTTTTACAGATTGCACGTTCACTGATAATTTCGCGGATTGAGATAAAAGCAAGCGTTTCGATTAATGCGGCTGTGATGATGCGAGTGATAAATCTTCCGGCTGAGTTCTTCAAGAATTATTCATCAGGAGAACTTGCACAACGAGCTATGAGCGTGAATATGTTATGTACATCGTTCGTTAATGTCGTGTTCTCAGTGGGATTGACGGCGTTAATGAGCCTGATATATTTACGTCAGATTTTCGCGTTTACTCCGGTTCTTGTGTGGCCTGCGCTGTGGATAATGGCGGCATTGGTTGCTTCGTCGTTGATAGTTACGTGGGGATATTCAGGGCTTACGAAAATCACAATGAAGCTGCATGCGAGGGAATACGGTTTATTGTTTACGTTTATCACTGGCATTCAGAAAATCAAGTTGTCAGGAGCAGAACGCCGCGCGTTTGGAAAATGGGCCTCGCATTATAAGGACATGGCCAAGCTCAGATATAATCCGCCGCTTTATCTAAAACTTGCTCAGGTATATCAGCCCGTAATTACCCTAATCGGAACGTTCGTCTTATATTGGTACGCTTTCAAGGCTGGAACTTCGGTTGAGGATTATATGGCGTTTATGGCATCTTACAGCTTGATGTCGGCGGCGTTCGTGGGTTTATGCGCACAAACTCAGCTTATGGCGACTATAAGCCCGTTAATCGATATGGTCAGGCCAATTCTCGAAGCAGTCCCGGAAGTCTCGCACGGGAAAATCTTAAAGCAGTTCATGCCGAGCATTGAGCTTCAGAATGTCAAGTTCAGATATAACGATAAGACCCCGTTTATTCTTGATGGGATTTCGTTTAAGGTAAATTCTGGTGAATACGTCGCAATCGTCGGAAAAAGCGGGTGCGGAAAATCTACGTTGATGAGGCTTTTGCTTGGCTTTGAGCGTCCCAATAACGGCGTGATTTACTACGGGCATAATGACTTGAAGACGATTAACCCGAAGTCAATTCGCAGTCAAATCGGCTGTGTAATGCAGAACAGTAATTTATTTCCCGGAAGTATTTTCTCGAATATCACGGTTTCAGCTCCACAATTGACGGAAAAAGAAGCATGGGAAGCCGCCGAATTGGCCGGGATTGCTGATGACATCCGGAAAATGCCAATGGGAATGCATACGCTTATCAGCGAGGGAGCAAGCACACTTTCAGGCGGACAGCGTCAGAGAATAATCATTGCACGCGCGATAGCACCAAAGCCGAAAATTTTATTCTTCGACGAGGCAACAAGCGCACTTGACAATATCACGCAGAAAATAGTTTCTGACTCGCTCGAAAAGCTGAAATGCACAAGGATTGTCATAGCTCACAGATTATCGACGATTAAACGCTGTAACAGAATTTTAGTGATTGACGGCGGAAAAATCGTAGAGGAAGGAACTTACGACGAACTTATTAACAATAAGGGATTGTTCGCTTCACTCGTTGAACGTCAGCAATTAGGCGAGACGGTTTAATTATGACGGGCGAAAAATCTCGTCAAGTTCATGATGATGTGTGAAAAAGTCTCGTTAAGTTATGAGGGATTTCATGACAACGTGCAAGAAATCTCTTACCTCATGAATAATAGAGAAATTTTTTCTTCACTCGTCAGTTAGGAGAGATAAATTAAAACATGGAAATATTCAGAACAGCATTACGCTCACTTCTCAGTAATCGTACGCGTTCGTTATTGACGATGCTGGGAATTATTATCGGAGTCGGCGCGGTTATCACGATGGTAGCGGTCGGCAACGGAGCTTCTGGGCAGATGCAGGGATTAATTGAGGGCTTCGGTGCAAACTTGATTATCGTCATGCCGGCTCCCCCGAACACGACAGGAGCACGAGGAGCAGCAGGAAGCGGAGCGAGTTTGACGTTAAGCGACAGTGAAGCGCTTGCAAGCGAGGGATTTACAGTTTTGCGGACGGCTCCGGAAGTCAGCGGGACGGCTCAAGTCGTTTACGGCAACAACAACTGGAGCACGAGCATAACAGGAAGCACGGAAGATATTCTGCCTGTCAGGACATGGGAGATTGAAGAGGGAGTTTGTTTTTCCGAGAGTGAAGTCCGAAGCGGCGCGAAAGTTTGTGTAATTGGCCGGACTGTCGCGAAAGAATTATTTGGTTACGCTAATCCGATTGACAGCACGATACGAATACGAAATATCCCCTTCAGAGTTTGCGGCATCACGAAAGCTAAAGGCTCAAACTCATTCGGACAGGACCAAGATGATTTTATTCTTGTCCCGATTACGACGGCCCAGAGAAGATTATTCCGTTCAGGAGCAAGAGTTGACACGGTGAGGAGAATTAACGTTCAGGCAAAAACTCGTGAGTTATTAGACCCTGCAAAAGATGAAGTAAGAACGATATTACGCCAGCGGCATAGATTACCTGAGGGAGTTCAAGATGACTTTGATATTAGAGACTTGACGCAGAACTTAGAGAGCGCGGCGAGTATGGCTACGACGATGAGCCTGTTGCTCGGAGCAATCGCCTCAATCTCGCTCGTTGTCGGAGGAATAGGCATCATGAACATTATGCTTGTCTCCGTGAGTGAGAGAACCCGCGAAATCGGCATCAGAATGGCAATCGGAGCTCGTCCTTCAAACGTTCGTATGCAGTTCTTGACTGAAGCGATCGTATTATCACTTTTGGGCGGAGCAATCGGAATAGGCATAGGCGCGGGAATATCTCATTTAGCGTCGTCGTTCCTGCCATTCCCCGCGATAATCTCGATGAACTCGGTAGTAATAGCTACGGCGTTTTCAGCGGCTGTCGGAGTGTTCTTCGGATTTTGGCCGGCATGGAAGGCATCAAATTTAGATCCAATTGTAGCGTTGAGGTCAGAATAATCATGAAGGCACTCACAAAAAAGAGTTAAGGGGCGAAAAAAAAATCATGAAGAGAAAAATTTTTTATGCTCGGCTTGCTCTGAGACATTCACAAATCATTATTAAGGGGCGAAAGTATTTATGAAGAAGATAACTATGGAGTTTTATGTTCGTCCTGCATGGATGCGCTTACAAATCAGTATTGAGGAGCAAAGATAGCATGAAGAAATTAATTATAGTTTTGCTCACAATATTTTATGCCAGTGCAAGTTTTGCGCTTGATAGTGTTGACTTGGAACCGGGATTATCGCTTGAAGAGTGCTTGACGATTGCGCTTACTAATCACCCGTCGTTGCGAAAGTCTAAAGGTGCGACGCGTGCGGCTGTGGCATTGCTTGAGCAGACTAAGGCGGCTAATCGTGTGAAAATCAATCTCACTGGTCGAACAACTTTTGCTGGGGATTATGATTACTGGGACAATCGCAGTACAACTCAGACTGTAGGCCTCAGCTTGACGAAAACGCTTTATGATACCGGCGTGAACAGGTTAAACCGTGAAATCCGCGCGGAAAATATCAAAAGTGTTCAGGAGAGCGAGAGACAGGCTCAAATAACCGTAGCTGCTGACGCAAAACGTGCATATTATGACTTAGTGTTGAAAATATTAAATCGCGACGTTGAGCAGGAAAAGTTGCGTAATCTCGAGGAGCATTTGAGGACAGCTAAGGGAATTTACGACGTTGGCAACAGTTCATATATCGAAGTTACGAAGGCTGAAGCTGATTTATCGAGCGCGAGAGTTTCATTATTGACGGCTGAGAATAATATTTTGACATCGCAAGAATCACTAAAAGCGGCTATGGGAGTGAGCGATTTTGACATCGTGAATTTAACGCTTGCGACCGAACTTTTTCTACCTGCGAGAGCCGGAGAGCTTGAAAATTTATTAGAGATTGCAATGGCGGATCGCTCGGATTATCGCAAAATGGCTTATACCCTCAAACAAGACGAGTTGAGTATCAAAGTTGCTGCACGAGGAAACGCCGCGACAATTACAGGCTCACTCGGAACGGATTACACGAAACGTGAGGGACAATCAGCGACGACGGATTACAACGCCGCAATAAATGTGAATATCCCTGTTGCTGACGGAGGATTAACGAAAGCTCAGACAGAAGCGGCCCGTGCTCAGCTTGAACAGGATTTAGCAGAGGAAGAGCGTTTACGTCAAACGATTACTAAGGAGTTAAGGAGTTCGGCGTTATCGTTGACTAATGCGATTGACCGTGTTCGTTCGTCTGAAGCAACCGTGAAATATGCCGAAGAGAATTTGACGTTAGCACAAGGACGCTATGAAGTCGGCGTTGGTAATATGCTTGAGGTCAGTGATGCTGTCTCGTCGCTGGCAAGCTCACGTTACGCGTTTTATCAGGCATTATACGATGCACAGATTGCGCGGACAAATCTTGATGAAGCTATGGGGCATTTGCCTCCTGAGATTGATTTTAATGGGAGCGTTGAATAAATTATGATTGCAGGAATAAAGAAATTAATTTTACTAGCTATAATTTTCGGCATTGGCTTTGGAGTGTATAAATACGTAACTCGTGATAAGACGGTGAAATATAGTTTTACTACGGCAGAAGTTACGCGGGGTGATATTGTCTCGACTGTTACGGCGACGGGGGAATTAAGCGCGGTTGATGTTGTCGACGTTGGAACTCAGGTATCAGGACGCATCGAGGAGATTTACGTTGATTTTAACTCAGTCGTTCGTGCCGGCCAATTAATAGCGTTGATTGACCCTTCCGTTGCGAGATTGGAACTTCGGGAAGCAGAAGCCTCATTAGCTGTCTATCAGGCCAATGTTCAGAGTGCTCAGGCTTCATTGAGGGACGCTGAACGAAAATTAAAGCGCAACCGTGAACTTCTCGCCAAAAAGTTAATCGCGAAAAGTGAAGTTGATACCAGCGAAGCCGACGTAGAGATGAAGAGGGCATCACTTCAGGAAGCACAATCACGAGTTACTCAAGGCCGGGCACAAGTTGAACGAAAACGGACTGACCTAAATTACACTCGGATAACCTCACCGATTAACGGCGTTGTTATTGACAGACAGGTAGACGCAGGACAGACGGTTGCGGCAGGTTACCAGACACCTACATTGTTTCAGATTGCTAAGGACTTGACGCAAATGCAGATTAAGACGAAAGTTGACGAGGCTGATATTGGTCAGATTGCTGACGGTCAGCGTGTAACTTTCAGGATTGACGCTTTCCCGGAAGAGGAATTTATCGGGCGTGTTGTTCAGGTGAGAATTGCTCCATCGACTTCGGACGGAGTTGTAACTTACACGGTAATAATTAACGTCGACAACTCGGACTTAAAGCTCAAGCCCGGAATGACAGCGAACGTTGCGATTGAAACTCAGCGGCAGAATAACGTTTTGCGCATTCCCGTAGCATCAATGAGATTTACGCCGACTGAGGAGTTATTGCAGACGATTTCATTTGACACGAGCAAACTTGCCGAGAAAAAGAGCATGCATGAGGCTACTCTCTGGATTGAACGCGACGGGAAATTACAAGGGGCAGTTGACGTAGAGACGGGAATATCCGATAACCGCTGGACGCAATTAACCAAAGGGAAAATCTCCGAAGGCGACAAATTAATTCTTAATGCTCAGGTTGTAAAATAATCATGGCGATAATCGAAGTTACAGATTTAGTGAAGATTTACAAGACCGGCGATATTGAGTTAAGAGCGCTTGACGGCGTAACCTGTTCAATCGAAAAGGGAGAGTTCGTGTGTATCATGGGCCCTTCTGGTTCTGGAAAATCCACGATGATGAATATTCTCGGCTGTCTTGACGTTCTGACTGAGGGGAAATATGTTCTCGACGGGCTTGACATAAGAGGCCAGAGCCGGGCAAAACTCGCTGACATTCGCAATCATGAAATCGGGTTTGTCTTTCAGGGCTATAATCTTTTACAGAAGGCTGATATTCTCGAAAATGTCGAACTGCCTTTAATGTATCGCGGAGTTCCTTCGTCGAAACGTCGTAAAATGGCTCAAGAAGCTCTTGAAAGCGTCGGGTTGGGCTCGCAAATTCGCAAGAAGCCTCTTCAACTTTCCGGAGGTCAACAGCAGAGAGTAGCTATAGCGCGTGCAATCGTGGGAAAAGCTCCAATCTTGATGGCCGACGAACCTACCGGAGCGCTTGATACGAAGACGACCGTAGAGATCATGAAGATTTTTACGGCGTTGCATGAGGCCGGGACGACGATAATTTTAGTTACTCACGAGCCGGATATTTCGACTTGGGGCGACCGAGTTTTGCGTTTCAGGGACGGAAAACTTGTAGCAGACGAAGCCGCACCGAAGGAAGTTGAGCTTGAAAGAGAAACTAAAACAGGAACGTGATAAAATAATTTCAGGAGGCGGAAGAAATTGCAGATTACGACAGAGAAAAACGATAACGAATTAATTATCGCGCTTGAAGGCAGTCTTGACACGTTGACATCGCGGGACCTTGAAAACGAGCTTAAAACCAGCATTAATGACATCGAGAGCTTGATTATCGACATGGAGAAACTTGATTATGTTTCGTCAGCGGGGCTTAGAGTTTTATTCAAGGCCTATAAGACGGTCAGCAAGAAAGGGAAAATGACGTTGAAAAATGTAAAGCCGGAAGTTCTTGAAGTTCTCCAGGTAACAGGATTTGACAACGTTTTTAACATTGAGTGAGTTTGATAAAATCTGAGATTGACGGCTGAAATTTCGTTATGAGGTTTCAGCTTTTTTTAATGTCAAAATGAACGTGAAGTTGTCAGGATTATAGATGTTGTATAATTGCGCAAAATCATAAAACTTTCAATGGAGGTAAAAATTTCTTAATGCCTTATAATTTTCACGATATAGAATCGAAATGGCAAAATAACTGGAACTCGTCAAAATGCTTTCAATCTCACACTGACACGTCGAGAGAAAAATTTTTCTGTCTTGAGATGTTCCCTTATCCTTCCGGAGCTTTGCACATGGGCCATATTCGCAACTACTCAATAGGTGATGTCCTCGCG
>JAFTCP010000089.1 GCA_017454625.1 Synergistaceae bacterium | reverse complement strand
GCTTCCAGTTGACGACTCCGGCCAGCCTGATTGGCCCTTCATGGAAGAATATATGCGTGAACGTGAGAGGCTTTTGCTTGAGAGATATTCGCGTGAGGCTGAAGATGAAAGCGAACGTGTTACGCTTGACGGTGTAACTTGGGGTGAGTTTGCGATTGGCGACTTGTTCGACTTCGGACGCGGTAAGGTCATTGACGGCGACAGCGTAGACCAAGTTAACGGAATGACGGCTTACGTAACGCGCACGGAGCGAAATAACGGGGTGAACGGCTTCATCGACTATGAGGATGCCAGCTACTTGAACACGAAAGCTCCTGTTATCACCATCGGCAACGAAACCGCTGCGCCATTTGTCCACACTTACCCATTTTACACTGGCACGAACATTAACATTCTCCAGCCGAGAGCCCACGCCTCACGGAACGCGCTAATTTTTATCGCGGAATGCTTCAGGACGCAGAAGTCAAAGTATTCTTATGGTTACGCCGCAAGCTCTACTCGCCTGAAACGTCAGAGAATACAGCTTCCAATTGATGAACATGGTCAGCCGGATTATATTTTCATGGAAAAATTTATGCGTTCACACGAAAGGAGATTAGTACGTTTATACGTGTCTCATTTACAAGCAAAATTACGTACTACCCCCCCCCCGAAATTGCTGATGCTTGATTGCGTGAAATGGCGGAGCTTCCGGATTGGTGATGTCTTTGTGATTTTGCCGGGAAAACGTTTACGCAAGGAGGACATGACCGCCGGAGCAAAACCATTCATCGGAGCTTCTGACAGCAACAACGGGGTAACGGCTTTTGTCGCGAACTCGAACGCTTCAGAAGACAGTAACGTATTGGGCGTGAACTACAACGGAAGCGTCGTAGAGAGTTTCTATCATCCTTACACGTGCTTATTCTCCGACGACGTGAAACGCTTCAAGCTGAGAGAACATGAAGGAGACGAGTATATTTACAATTTCTTGAAGACAGTAATACTCTTGCAGAAGGTCAAGTACACATACGGCTACAAGTTCAACGAGCAGAGAATGTATCAGCAGAAAATAAATCTTCCTGTTGATGAGTTCGGAAATCCTGACTATGAATTTATGCGCGAATATTCGCGAGGGATTGAGGACGAGAGAAGATTTGAGGCTCTAAGTTACTTCGTCGCAAAATTAGAAGGCCGGGCATAATTTCACCCGGTCATTTCATTTACATGTCAATTGGTTTCTTGTCGAGATATTCCAGCAGAAGCGGGCTCAAAATTTTTATGTACGTCCCCTTCATTCCCAAGCTCCGGCTCTCGATTAATCCCGCACTCTCAAGTTTCCGCAATGCATTCACAATCACGCTTCGTGTAACTCCTACCCTGTCAGCAACACGCGACGCAATAGCAACACCTTCCGGCCCGTCAAGTTCCGCAATAATATGCTTCATGCTCTCAAGCTCGGAATATGATAACGCCCTCATCGCCATTTGAACGCTTAAGCGGCTTCGTGCAGTCTCCTCAAGAACTTTTGCGCGCTCATTCAAGATTTGAATTCCTACGAGCATTCCGAGATATTCAGCCAACAACACATCATCAACCAGAAACGGAGCATGAAACCGAACAAGCATAATCGTCCCTAATCTCTCAGCACTCGCACCGATAATCGGAACGTACATCAAATGCTTTTCGGGCTTCTCTCCTGAATATGCATCATCGAACAAAAACGCGTCCTCATCGTGAATTTCGGAGTCCCGGCATCTGTTCATTCTCGTAACGAACTCTTCAGGCATAACCCCATCTTTGAAGCTGTCGGATAACGCCTTAGATTTATATTCCGGAAGCCAGTAATACCCCAGCAATTGGCCTGATTGGTCGACAATATAAACATTCGCCGTCGAGAACTCAGATAACAACTCCGACAAGTTATAATAATTCAGCGGCTCACCCTCACGCCTGGCCTGAACCGCACGGCCAACACGCCGAGTTTTCTCAAGGAGCTTGCGTATTCGCTTGTTAGCGTCTGATTTATTCGTTTCCTGCGATAGAATTTCCGTCATCGTCAGCCTCCTACAACAGGTAACGCCTGATGTCCCGATTTTCGACCAGCTTGCTCAACTTTTCCTTGACCATTTCAGGCGTAATCTCGATTTTCTCCGTGTCCATGTCAGAAACGCTGAAGCTGATTTCTTCAAGTAATTGTTCCATCATCGTATGAAGTCGTCGTGCGCCAATGTCCTCCATCTCGGAATTCATCTTGTGCGCGAGTTTTGCTATTTCAGCTGTAGCCTCAGGAGTGAATGATAACTCCGTGCCTTCGGTCGAGATTAACGCTTCATACTGACGAATTAAGCTGTTCTCCGGTTCGGTTAAGATTTGCTGTAAATTTTCCCAGCTCAACGGTTCAAGCTCAACTCTAATCGGAAATCTTCCCTGCAGCTCCGGGATTAAGTCCGAAGGTTTCACTCCGCTGAATGCTCCGGCAGCGATAAAAAGTATGTGGTCGGTTTTGACTGGGCCGTATCTTGTCTGAACAACTGAGCCTTCGACGATCGGCAGCAAGTCCCTTTGAACTCCTTCGCGGCTTACGTCCGGGCCGTGAGAACTTCCGTTTTTGACGACGACTTTATCAATCTCATCAAGAAAAACAATTCCTTCTTCCTGAGCCATATCAAGAGCTTCTTTCGTCATTGCGTCGGTGTCAATGAGTTTCTCGGCTTCCTCCTGCTGTAAAATCCTCATGGCCTCTTTGACCTTCATGTTACGCTTCTTGACCTTCTTGGGCATCATTCCTCCGAGCATCTCAGTAATATTTATGCCCATAATGTCCATTCCAGGCGCGCCGAAAATCGGGATTGCTGATGCGCTGTCGTTCACCTCAATTTCAACGTCGCGATTGTCGAGTTTTCCGGCCTTGAGCATCTCATGAAGTCTCTGACGTGTTCGGTTATGTTCTTCAGCGTTGGGTTCAGGCTGTTCGGGTTCAGGTTCTTTGTCGTCGTCGTCCTTGCTGGTGAATGCTTTCATGAAGTCAGGCATTGAGAATTTACGCTCCGGCTTGGGGAACATTGCATCGAGTAATCTTTGTTCGGCACGTTCTTTTGCAGGTTCCTGAACTCCAGCAATCATTTTTTTACGCACCATTGAGACCGAAAACTCCATCAAATCCCTAATAATCGTCTCAACATCGCGTCCAACGTAGCCAATCTCCGTGAACTTCGTAGCTTCAACTTTCACGAACGGAGCATTTGACAGCGTCGCTAATCTTCGCGCAATCTCGGTTTTTCCCACGCCGGTAGGTCCGACCATGAGAATATTTTTCGGCATAATCTCGTGTGAAATCTCAGGAGGTAATGCCCGCCGTCGTATTCGGTTGCGTAATGCTATTGCTACGGCTCGTTTTGCTTTGTCCTGGCCGATAACATAGCGGTTTAAGTGTTCGATAATTTTTGAGGGGGTTAAATCTGAGTTAAGTTTATTCGTCATTAAAATTTTCACACAATCCCCATGTATAAATCTGGAGAAGGTGCGTTAATCTCCTTTCTTGAATGCTGTCAATTTTGCGTCTCTCACACAACATGTTATGAGAAAAAATCATTCGCCTAATGTCTCTACAATAACGTTATTATTCGTGTAAATGCATATTTCCGAAGCTAATTCGATTGAACGTTTAGCGATGTCCTCAGGCTTCCAGTCGGTAGCTTCACACAAAGCACGTCCTGCCGCCAAAGCATAGCCCGAACCTGAGCCAATCGAAGCAACATCACCTTCAGGCTCTAAAACATCACCGGCCCCGCTTAAAAGTAAAGTTGTCTCGGTGTTAGCCGCGAGCATCATAGCTTCAAGCCGACGTAATGCCTTATCAAGCCGCCATTCCTTAACGAGTTTTACGGCCCCGCGCATTAAGTCTCCTTTTTCCTGTTCTAAGCAGGTCTCGAATTTCTCAAGCAAAGTCATAGCATCAGCCGTTGAACCAGCAAAGCCAGTGAGAATTTTCCCGTCTAAAAGTGTCCTGACCTTGCGAGCTCCGGACTTGATGACCTGAGAGCCTAGAGTAACTTGACCGTCTCCGGCCATTGCGACGCGTGAACCTCGTCTCACGCAGATTATTGTTGTTCCGTTAAACAGTTTTACCATTCCCTTCATGTATAAATTAGTCGATTTGCTATATCATTATCAAGTTTCAAGTAAAAATTTGTGCTTAAGATATTTCGTTGAATGTAATATTATCTCATTTGTTTTTATTTTGGGAATAAAGCGAATAAATTAAAAATTTCTGAGTAAT
>JAFTCP010000088.1 GCA_017454625.1 Synergistaceae bacterium | reverse complement strand
TGAGACAATTTCGGGGTTAATCGATGAGGCCGAGAGAGTTTTAAACGAGACGAAGGAACAACGACGCTTTCAAAATATGTGGAAGCTGTGAGAGAAAAATAAATTCCCCCTGCTCAATTACGAACGTGGGGGAAACTTTTTTAGTTTGTAGCTTTCAAGTATTGCAAATCTCCATACCAATATGAAGCTGTAGTACCTCCGTCAATCAAGAAATCACTTCCAGAAATCCAGCGTCCTTTATTACTCATCAGAAGTTCGGCCAAGTCCCCAACTTTATCAGTCATTCCGCCTCTTCCAGCTGGACATAAATTCAGCATCTTTCTATAGCTCATCTCCGCGCGGCCCGTAAAGTTCGTCATTAGCAAGAGGCGTGATAATAATTCCTGGACTTATTGAGTTAATCTTCGCTCCTCGTTTTCCCCAGCGTACGGCTTCATACATTACGCGCAAGACGTTACAGCGTTTTGAATATTGATAGGCCTTGAGCATATCATTAATCGCCATAATAATCTGTGAATGTTCAACGAGCGCGATAATATCATCACGTGAGCCTAAGTTTACGGTGATTATGCTTGTCTCGAAGCCTGCATTTTCAAGAATTTTTGCGGCGGCTTCAGTATTTTCTTGTTTCAAATCTGCTAGGACTAAATGTTTTCCGGCGCTGATACGACGGGCGATTGCTTGACCGATTGAGCTAGTTCCTAATAATACAACTCATCTTTATTCATAAAATTTATAACTCCTTTACAATTTCTACGGCTTCCCAAGTCTAAATTTCCATGCACCAACTCAGCGAGCGATTATGCTAAAACCTAAAAATACAATAACACATTTATTTACAATTTAAAGCTTCTTCACGATTTTTGCGGGAACTCCTACGGCTACGCAATTATCCGGGACATCATGAGTTACGACTGAACCAGTGCCAATAATAGCATTTTCGCCGATTGTTACGCCCGGAAGAATATTCACGCGCGCTCCAATCCAAGCGTTTTTCTTAATGTGAATTTCTTTCGTCATGATAACGCGAATATTTTTAGGCTCATGATTGACGGTGAACAGTCCGACTTCGGGGCCGAGCATAACTCCATCCTCAATTATAATTGTGCCGATTGACATTACAGTTAAGCCGTGATTAGCGAATACGTTTTTACCGAGTTTAAGACAGCATCCAATATCAACCTGAAACGGAGGAGTAATAAACGTCCCTTCTTCGAGAGTCCCGCAGAATAATTCATTTTCGAGCATAATAATTTTTTCTCTGTCGTCAGGGTCAGTGTTATTAATTTTCCAGCAAAGACGACGGCATCGCTTCATTTCACCGTGAGCTTCTCGCAAATATTTTTCATCGCGAATGTCATAACTTTTTCCATTTCTCAAATCCTCAAATACACTCATAAATTTATCACTTCCCCAAAAAATTAAAAGCCGGGAAAAGTTAATCCCAGCTTCAAAATTATGAACTAAAATGCGTGCTGTTTAGTGTGTGCAACGTAAGGGGCTTCAAGAGCAGCAATCTCATCATTACTCAGCTTAATATCAACTGCAGAAGCCATTTCCTCGACGTGTTTAACGCTTGTAGTTCCGACGACTGGCGAGCAAATGAACGGTTTACTGAGCATCCACGCTAAGGCTTCCTGAGCCATTGTGCGGCTGTTTTCCTTCGCGACTTTTTCGAGATTATCAACGACGGCTTTATCCTGTTCAGCTGTCTTATCCGTCCAGACCATAGGCGAGACCGCATCAATCTTCGTTCGTTTTGTCTGAGTTCCCCAAGCGTGAGCGCATCTTCCTCCGGCTAACGGGCTCCAAGGGTTAACGCCGACTTTCCTGTCAAAACATAAAGGCATCATCTCATGTTCTTCCTCGCGATAAATCAGGTTATATTGATTTTGCATCGTGATAAACTTTGTCCAGTTATGACGTTCGGCGATATTCTGCAATCTCTCGAACTGCCACGCGTCCATTGTACAAGCTCCGATGTAGCGTGCCTTGCCTGACTTTACGACATCATGAAGGGCTTCCATAATTTCCTCCATAGGTGTAAAAGCGTCGAGCCTGTGAATTTGGTACAAGTCGACGTAATCAAGTCCCAATCTCTTTAAGCTGTGATCAATTTCCGACATTATATTTTTGCGTGATGAACCTGCTCCGTTGGGTTTGCCGGCTCTCATCTCGAAGTTTACTTTTGTTGCTACGACGATCTCATCACGATTAAGGTTAAACTCGCGGATTAATTTTCCCGTAATCTCCTCACTGCTTCCGAGCTGATATACATTGGCCGTGTCGAAAAAGTTTATTCCGAGTTCAATAGCTTTCTTGAAGAGGGGTTTAGCGTCGTCAAATTCCATTGCCCAAGGGAATACGCCGTTTTCTGAGCCAGGTTTGCCGAAGCTCATCATTCCGAGACATACGCGCGATACGTCAACGCCTGAGTTACCGAGTTTTACATACTTCATAAAGTTTTAGCTCCTTTGTTTGTGATGAATTAATGATAATCTCAAGCAATATAAATCTCAAATTGAAAGTTTTTGCTGACAATCAATAAAATAAATTCTCCCCTCACGCTTAAACATGAAGAGAGAAAGTTTCTTGCTCGTCCTTAATCTTCAGGCTTCCAGTCTAAAAATCTCTGCAAATTCTCAAATGTTAAAGATTTTCTTTGAAGAATGAACTCAACTTTGCTACAGCTTTTTGTACAGGCTCCGGCTTATCGTAAAGGTCATAATGGCTCGTATCCTTAACAATCATTAAATCTTTCTTGGTTGAGGCCGCTTTGTGGAATATTTCGTAGCCATCACGATACGAACCGAACCCGCCCGGCTTTTCTCCGATTATAATTTGCAGTGGCTGAGTTAAAAGTTTCTCTGCAAATCTGAAAGCGTCAAAGCTGATTATTGATGCGAAACTCAGAACGTTTACCTTGTTCGGCGAGTTTTTATGCTGACCTCTAGGCGTTGTGTAGTAGTCAACAGCCTCAAGAATATCAATATCAGTGATGCCGGCATCTTTAGCTTCTTGCGGAGATCTTGGAATCCACTGAATAATTAAAGGTTCGCCGCCTTTAGCCTCAGAATTTCTTTGTCTCGCGATGTTCTCTAATGTATCAATTGTATTCGTCTCACGATAAATACGGCCAAGATTAACACCCACAACAGTCCCGACAGCTTTAATCCTTCTGTCTGTCATTGCGGCATTAACTGTATAACCGCCGCCCGCACAAACACCTAACGCTCCGATACGTTTTTCATCAACAACCTCTAAAGTGGTTAAGTAATATACAGCACAGCGAATGTCATCAACACGATAT
>JAFTCP010000087.1 GCA_017454625.1 Synergistaceae bacterium | reverse complement strand
CAGCGAATTGGCCCATTCGTCGAGTTCACGAAACAAAACGGAGCTAAATTCATTCCTGGACGTTATGCCCACACTAATCAGCTTCCTTCAAGGACAGGCGGCGATAAAATCCTTGCTCCGACGAAAATTATCCTTGAGCTCATGCCCTTTTCGTCAGAGAGCAACGCTTACCCGCTGAACTTCGACGTTTACGGTGAGGGATTAGAACGCTGTTACATGACGTTTGACACAACCGGAGAAGTCCCAATTCAGAGGATTTACATGTATGATGAGGACGAAGACGATTACGAACTCTTCACGGAAGATTACGCCGTAGTAATTCAAGAGGGAAATAAATACGCGTGGTGCTTAGCTTCGGTTGAAACAGGCGAGCTTAGATATTTATTCCCATTAACGCCCGACTGGTTCCCGGAAAATTGGTATCTCGGCGACTGGGAATGTTCAGACGGAAGCAGAATTGAATTTGCCGACGGAAAAGTTCTCGCACAAGGTCAGGAGTTCGGAACTTACATAGTCTCGGATAACCGCATAGCAATCAAAACTCCCAGCGGTGAACGCGACGTAATCTGTGCAATGTACAACGCCGACAATGATACGCTCGTAATGACCTTCACAAGCGGACCAAACGGAATGGACGAAAACGCCGGAGTATTCACGAGGAAATCAGGCAAGCCGACACCTTCAACAACTCCGAAGTCGCCAGCTCCAGAGAAAAAGCCGGCCCCGAAATTCCAGGCTCCGAAAGACCCTCAAGCTCCAAAGTTCACACCTAAGAAGACGACACCCGAGCAAACACCTGAAACTGAAGCCGAAATGCCTACAGGTTTTCCGAAGATGCCGAAAGTGGATTTTCCGGAGCCGACAATCTCGCTCGAAGGAGTTTGGGGCGCAATCGTCAACGGTCAACAATGGGTAACTCAGTATCAAGGCAATCAATATTACGGATGGATTAACGGCGTGCCTTCTGAGATGGGAATATTCCAGATTAACGGAAACGTTATCAGCGGCAGGACAACGAACGGCGTAACTTTCCAGGCTGAAATCAACTTTGACCAGTCCGGGAAATTCATGACGCTCACATTCCCAAATGGAAACTCGATAAATTATCAGAGGATGCAATAATGAAGCAGAAATTTATCACGATCGGCGAGATTATGTTACGCTTAACTCCTCCGAACTACGACAAAATCAGAGTAGCTACGAGCTTTGAGGCAAGTTACGGAGGAAGTGAGGCTAATATCGCGCTTGCGCTGGCCAATCTTGGAATTGACAGCTCATTTTTCTCCGTTGTTCCTGATAACTCGCTCGGTAAAGGCGCAATCAGAATGTTACGGAGCAATGATGTTCACTGTTCGCCGGTAATTCTCAGCACCCCCGAAGAAACTCCGACGCATAGATTAGGGACATATTACCTTGAGACAGGCTACGGGATAAGGCCGAGCAAAGTTACGTATGACAGGAAACACAGCGCGTTCACTGAATATAATTATGAACGTGTCGATGTCGATGCATTGCTTGAAAATTTCGGCTGGCTTCATATGAGCGGGATTACTCCGGCACTATCGAAGTCATGCGCGGATTTCACGCTGAAAGTTTTGCGGAAGGCACGCGAGAAGAACTTAACAGTCAGCTTTGACGGGAACTTCCGGAGCACGTTATGGACGTGGAACGAAGCACGAGACTTCTGCACTCAATGCTTGCCATATGTTGACGTGTTACTTGGAATTGAGCCTTATCACTTATGGAAGAATGAAGCTGACCATTCACAGGGAGATTGCAAAGACGGCGTACCTCTTCAACCGAATTATGAACAACAGAAAGAAGTCTTTGATGCGTTTGTTAAGCGTTATCCGAACTTGAAATGCATTGCAAGACACGTAAGATTTGCACATTCCGGAAGTGAAAACAGCTTGAAGGCTTTCATGTGGCTTGACGGGAAGACTTACGAGAGCAAACTTTTCACGTTTAATATTCTTGACAGGGTAGGCGGCGGTGATGCTTTTGCGTCGGGTTTAATCTACGCGATGATGAATGATTATAACGCTGACGACACAATCAACTTTGCCGTAGCAAGCAGCGTAATCAAGCACACAATCAGAGGCGACGGGAATATTACGGACGATGCCGAGAGCATACGCAACATTATGAACATGAACTATGACATTAAGCGCTAAGGCGACGGCGGACGATGCCGAAAAGTCCTCAGCAACATTATCATAATAATAATTTGAGGCCTCCAGTATAAAACTGAAGGTCTCTTTTTTTGCCTAAAACTTGAAGATTACGCCGACTAATGCCGCTATGAATATCCAGATTACCGGATGAAGTTTCTTCGTGAAAGTTATTATGTTCGTGAGCACCAACAAGACAATCGCGAGGACTAAGGGTTTTATGCTAATCCCGTTCATGAAGTCCCCAGAAAAGAAGACTACACGCGCTAAAATTACTCCTGCCGCCGTAATCATAGCCGCACTCGCAGGCCTTAAGCCATAAAACGCGCCATTAACAAATTTATTCTCATGAAAAGCGTTCAAGAATGCCGCAACAAGAAGAATTACGATTATGCTCGGAGTGATTAAGCCGAGTGTAGAGATTATTGCTCCGGGAAGTCCTGCCGTGATGAAACCTGAATACGTTGCCATGTTTATGCCGATTGGGCCGGGCGTGCTCTCACTAACGGCTATCATATCAGCTAACTGTTGATGAGTGAACCAGCCCGTTCTGTCGGAAATGTCGTAAAGAAACGGGAGAGTTGCCATTCCTCCGCCAACCGCGAATAATCCAGTCTGGAAAAATTCCCAGAATAATTTAATGTATATCATCGTGCAATCACCTTTAATATAATCCCGGCTAATCCGGCCAATATCACGAACACGACTGGCGAGATATTAAACATGAACGAAGCCGCCAGTACGAGAATATATATGCATAAAGTTTTCGCGTCAATTATGGCTTTGCTGAAGAGTTTTATTACAGCGTTGAAGATTAGCACGCACACGCATACACGAATTCCAGAGAAGGCATGTTTTACCCATTCGAGCGATGAATAAGCCTGAATTACTCCGGCCAATAATGAGATTATCACGACCGACGGGAAAACTACACCGAGTGTTGCAATTATCCCGCCTAAATTTCCGGCTGTCTTACGTCCTATGAAAGTTGCAACGTTGACGGCGATAACTCCGGGCGTGCATTGGCCGATCGCGTAATAATCAGCGAGTTCCTCATCAGTTCCCCAATGTTTATTCTCGACAATCTCACGCTGCAAAATTGGAAGCATCGCGTAGCCTCCGCCGAAAGTTACAGCTCCCATTTTTGCAAAGGTTATGAATAAGTCAATCAATATTTTCATGATTTAATAATGCTGTATCATGACAACACAGCTAGCTTTGAGGTCATTGATGGTATTATCGCTAAAGTTCATCATATTTTGAACCGATTGCTGCTTGAGGTCTTTATTGATTTTTACCATGACAACACAGCCAGCTTTGAAGTCATTGACGATATTTTTACTAATAACTCTTAATATTTTTGCTCATATCCATCACGAGGACACAACCGGCTTTCACGTTCTTCATGACCGTAATCATTGCTTCGTCTGGAATTGCAACACATCCGGCCGTAAATTTATTCTTCGTCTGGCAGTGAAGGAAAATTGCGCTGCCTTTGCCTGGTGTTCCATCATAGTTATAGCTGATGTTCAAGCAGTATTTATAAGCGAGCGTGTAATCGATTATGTGTTCGCTGTCCTTCTTGTTGAAGTCGTCGTAATCCCTCGTTGAGACAAATTGATTATAATATTCCGAGTTTGAATCGCCAACCCAATAATGAGAATCATCAACTTGGGTATATTCCATTTGACAGCCGGGATCTTTATTAATTCCGAATGCCATCGTGAAAGTGTAAATCCCCTTCGGGGTCTTCCAGTCGCCTTCTTTAGTCTTGCCCCAGCCTTTTTTGCCGATAAACGCAGGACATGAAATTATCTCGTGCCATTCGCCGTCAACTTTCTCGTGAAGTGAAAATCTTGCGTTTGAGCCGTGAGTTCCTGAGACAATCGCGAGCTGTTCAGCATCAGCGGCAGCGTTCAAGTTCGCAACCCATGCCGGAGATTTTGAGCCTTCAGCATTGGCCGGAATAACGAAAAGTAAAAGCATCAATAAAACTTTAATTAACATAACTTAGACCTCCTGAAAATTTTTATAGTTACATACTTCATTAAGCACACAGATTTTACACTCAGGCTTTCGAGAATGACAGACGGCGCGGCCATGAGCAATAATATTCACGTGTCCTCCTAAGCATCGTTCAGCCGGTACAATTTCTTCAAGCATAGATGAAATTTCCTCAGGTGAAAAGTTTTCCGGAGCAATCCCAACTCTCTTTGAAACTCTCGCAACATGAGTATCAACAGGGAACGCCGCAATCTTGAAGTCGAACAACAGCACGCAAGCTACCGTCTTAGCTCCAACGCCGGGAAGAGCACGCAAATAACTCTTCATCTCATCGCGCGTTCTCTCAGCAAGCCTCTTTATCGAATATTCGTGAAAGTCATCATGAATTTTCTGCAAGATATGAATTATTCTCTCAGCCTTCGTGTGAGCAAGTCCCGCCGTCCTGATTACGTCCTCAAGTTTTTTGTTGCCAGCGTTGACGACATCAGGCCAATTCGGAAAATTAGCTTTGAGATTAGCAAATGCCGCGTCCCGGTTCTTATCGTTCGTGTTCTGTGAAATAATTGTGAGTATAAGCCCGTCCAGAGGCTCAGAATGTCCGAGTTCAGGCGAACGGGCTTCATTGTGATAAACTTCTTCGAGTTTGTCGAGAGTGTAAAAAATTTTCGCTTGATTATTCACTTGATTGCTTACTTTTTCCCTTGTTAGGCTTGTTTTTTCTCGTTGAACGTCCGAATTTCTTCTCAAGTTTCATTCCATCGCTTAACATCCGCTTTAATCTCGCCTTGACTAAACCGTGAACTGAGCCGTCAGTGTAAGAATTATCCTTGCGCAAATTCCCGGCCGTTACTCCCGTCAATAACTCGATGCCCTCATCAATATTATCAACAGCCCATATCGAAAATTTCCCGTCGCGGACAGCATTAATGACTTCATTGCTCAACATTAAGTGTCTGACGTTGGCTTGAGGTATCATTACGCCTTGTTCTCCGGTTAAGCCTGAAATCTTGCAATACTCGTAAAAGCCCTCGATTTTCTCATTAACACCGCCGATCGGCTGAACCGTTCCGAACTGATCAACCGAACCTGTTACGGCTATTCCCTGTTTCAACGGCAAACCTGACAACGCCGAGAGAATGCAATATAACTCCGTCGAACTTGCGCTGTCCCCTTCGATGCCTGAATAATTCTGCTCAAAAGTTATCCGCGCGCTTAAACTTAACGGCATATCCTGAGCATATTTACGTCCGAGATAACTCGTCAAAATCATCAAGCCTTTATTATGAATTGGCCCGGTCATCTTGACTTCACGCTCAATGTTCACAACTCCTTCTTGTCCCATGAAGACATTAGCCGTAATCCTTGAAGGATGTCCAAATCTGTAATCGTTAAGGTCAATTACGCTCAACCCGTTAATCTGCCCGATTTCTTCGCCCGACGTTTCAATCTTGATAATACCGTTCTCAAACGCACGAGTGAGCTTATCTTTATAGAGGCTTGCACGGAAAATTTTATGCTCGATTGCTTTAATGACGTTCTCGCGCGTAACAATTTCTCCGGTTGACCAGGCGTTAGCTTCCGTTAATAATTCGCGTAACTTTCCGACCTCAACCGACAACAAATTTTGATCCTCAGCCTCGCGTCCTGACCATTCGATAATTTCTGAGAGTGCCGAAGCGTCAAAGGGTTTCAAGTTCTCGCGTTTGATGACTTCAGCGATGTAACGGGACATTTTGCGTTCATTCCCGGCTGTTCTGGGCATATCGTAATCGAAGCTGGCTTTTATCTTGAAAATTTTGCTGAACTCGGCATCATAATATTGAAGCAATTCATAAATATATGGTGAGCCTGTCATGATAATTTTCAAGTCCATCTTAATCGGCGCGGGTCTCAACGAAGCAACAGGAAGTGCCCCGTACTGTTCGCCTAAGTTTTCGATTGCGGCCTCGCCTGTCCGTAAAATTCGTTTAATCGCTTCCCAAGCCATGAAGTTCATCAAGACTTTTTCAGCGTCAATAACCAAAAATCCCCCGTTTGCCTTATGAAATGCTCCGGCTAAAATTTTGCGGAAGTCCGTGTATAAATATCCTTGATGGCTTTCATATTCGACGCGGCCGGATAAGTTGTAATATGTCGGATTAGTTTCCCAGATTACCGGTGCGCCTTTTGCGGGGTCATTGCTGACGAATAAATTTGCCTGATAGCGTGTGAAGTCGACTTCGGCGTTGTCGTCGCGTGCGGCAGTAACGAAGGCCCCGAAATTTTCTATAACGTCTTCGGCCATCTTGTCGAACCAGCTTAATAACGCTTCATTGTCGCTGTACTTTGCTTTTATCTCGTCGAGGCATGGAGTTATAGCATTTCTGCAGATTTCGGCTTCAAGTTTGCTTAATTTCTCCTTGAGAGCTTTTTCCATGTCCCGAATTTCACGCATTCCGGCCAATGTTCGTTGTGAAACTTTTTCGCTGAGTGCCTGATATTTTTTTTGCTTCTTATCGTCGAGTTCCTCAAACTCTTCCGGCTTAAGCTCACGCGTAATCTCGTTGCCCTCTTCGTCCTTATCTTTAATCAACGGGACATTGATAAATCCTTGAGGTGTCCGCTTGAGAGAGAAATTTTGTTTAGCGGCTTTAGCTTTGAGCTTATCCATTATGGCTCCGGCTTTCTCCTGAAACTCTTTGACGTGTGAGGCTTTTGCGTCTTCATACTGGCTCTGTTCAAACGCTTTACTTATCGCGGCTTTCAAATCATTCAATAATTCTTCGAGCTCATCAGCTAACTTTTTCCCTTTACCGGCCGGGACATTCACAGCAAGAGGCTCACCGGGTTTGTCGAAATTGTAAAGATAAATCCAGTCATCAGGAGCGGGCAAATTCTCAGCGGCAGCCTTCAACCTTTCGAGAATGTAAGTTGTCCTTCCGCTTCCAGGCTGACCGACTACGAAAATGTTATAGCCTCGTCCAGGTACATTAAGGCCGAACTCGATCGCTTCGACTGCTCTTTGCTGGCCGATTAAGGGTTCAGGCTTTCGGGTTCGAGTTATGGGAATTTCGTCGGTCGTGTGAATTTTCCAGCTCTCGACGGGCTTAATTCGTTTTAACTTGTCTGGTGATAATTTATATTTAGAATTCTTAATCAACTAAAATTTTTCTCCTTTAAGAAATCTTCGAGTGTGTATCTTTTCAACTGCTTTGCCTGCCGCCAATGAGGATTAAAAATTGCTCTCGGCATAGATAATAATTTTCCTATAGAATCTATCGTATCAGTATCAAGAAATGATTTTATAAATTCTCCAATAAGTGAACGTTTTTTATTCCGTATAAATCTTTGTTCAAAATACCATAATCCATAAAGATATACCCATTCTCCCATAGTTCTCCTGTATGCCTGCTCAATCGGTGATGTGAATATATTCATGATAAATTTCTTGTAACTTTCATATTCAGCTTCGGACTTTCTCGCTTGTTGTTCCGTCTGCCAAGGCTGACTTACCATGCGAGCCCAAAGTTCATCATCTTCATCAATTTCTTTTACACGCTTCACGACATTATCAAAATTATCATAATCATTGCAATTAATAAAGGCTTCAGGATTATATTCTTCGGCTACGTAAGGATTTCCCCAATAAATCGGCACTGAATGAGCGAGAAAACTTGTCAATAATTTTTCGGAAGTATATCCGTCAGATTGAGCATTTTCCGCCGCTATCGTAAATTTATAATTACTCTTGAGCCTTACGCTGACTTCCTGCCATGAATACCTGCCGCCTCTGCTGAGCCCTTGCTTAGGTTCCGTTATTTTATTATCGTCCCCTACAACTCCTCCGACGTTATTAAGATACTTCCCTAGCGAATCGACATGTTTATATCCTTGTAAAGCGTAAAATAATTCATCTCGTTTCATTTTAAAGTGGCCAGGATTTGAGTAAAAGAAATTGCAAAATCTTAAATTTCCCTGACGTAATAAACTTACTGCATCTTCATAGCTTAAAGTATTTTGGCGTTCGGTCATGTTGCTGCCTATGAATATATGCGGAGGAATTCTTGCGGCTCTATCCCTGTATGACAATTTCCAGTTCCAAGTTATAGAATAGTCAAAAATATTAAAGTCGGGTGAAACGCATTCTTCCGTCCAGAATATACGAATAGGATTTTTACCGCTGTCGTCTTGATACCCAACAAGCCTTTTGAACTGTTTCATGTATCTATAGCTTGATGTAACATAATCTGTCGCGATAACATAATCGGGATTTTCATAATCAAGTTCAAATCTCTCGGCAATAGGCATATCTTGAATACATAATAATTTCAACACGTCTTCTATACTTTTAATCCATGGATGCAGAAAACAAACTTTTATTTTTACGTCAGACAAATTAATACTCCTTTCTAAAATTTCACTGGTTTTTGCGCATTAAGAACTCCTCGAGCGTAATTTTTCTCATGAAATAAAACTTCAGATTCCGTTTCAACTTTATCATGAATAATTTAGGCTTAAATAACAGCTTCAAGATTTTTAATAAATATGACGGTTTTTTCCCATAAGAAATTTCGTGAGAGAAGAACCATTTGCCATATTCATAAATGTAGAACCAGCCTTCAAAGTGTCTTGATGCTTCATTCAGAGGCTGAGTAAATATATTCACCATAAACTTTTTATAGTGTTCATACTGCTTCTTCGAATTATTCCGCTGTTGTTCCGTCTGCCACGGTTGACTGACAATATGTGCCCAAAGTTCATCGTTCTCGTCAATTTCTCTTACACGTTTTACGACACTGTCAAAGTTGTCATAATCACTGCAGTTAATAAATGCTTCGGGATTATATTCTTCGGCGACATAAGGATTTCCCCAGTAAATCGGCACTGAATGAGCGAGGAAACTTGTCAACAATTTTTCGGAAGTGTAACCGTCAGAGCGAGAATTTTCAGCAGCAATAGTGAATTTATATTTACTTTTCAGCCTTATACTAACTTCCTGCCACGAATCTCTCTTAATCCCTAATTCAGCATCGAACAAGCCGGGTTTCTTCCATTTGTGCCCCCCCCCCCCCGTAAGTAATTAACGCACCGATATTGTTTAAGTGTTTACCGAGAGAGTCAACATGCTTATAACTCGACAAGGCATAAAATAATTCATCGCGCGAAGTTGGAGCATCCCAGTTTGAATAAATAAAGTTGCAGAAATCCTTTTCACCATCACGCAATAATCTCAAAGCCTCTTCATAAGTTAAATCGTTAATAAATTCTTCTTCGTTAAGCCCTATAAACATATGCGGTGGAATTCTCGCAGTCCTGTCAAGATAATTCATATCCCAATTCCAAGTAATGGAGTAATCAAAAATATTCAGATCAGGGGCAGAACATTCTTCAGTAAAGAAAATTGTAACAGGACGTTTTATCTCTCTGCGATCCCATATGAGCTGCTTAAATTTTTTTGCCGCCTTCGGATCCACGTAAATGAAATCTGTAGCAATAACATAGTCAGGCGCTTCATCGTCAATCTCAAAATCTCTGGCATCAACTACATCATTAATTCTTAGCAGCCGCAAAATTACCTCAGGCTCCTTGAAATATTGAGGAATAAAGCATATTTTTGTTTTTTTCCCATTATTCATTAAAGAAATCACCTATAATTAATTTCATGTTTATTGTGTAAATTAAATTCCTTTAGTCTCTTAGTCCGAAAGACATTTATACGCCGCTAATGCTTCGATTATTGCCGTATCATCAGCCTCAACAAGAATTTGGCTCATCTTTTCATACTCTTCGTAGCCGCCGAGTGTGTCAAGAACATCAAGCATATATTCACGTTCTTTTGCGTCAAAACGATTTGACAATAACCCGAATAATACAGCCCCGCGAGAAAACCAATTGAAGAATTCTTCGGAAATTGAGAAACAGTCATAATACATCAACGCAAATTCAAAATCCTCCTGTTCAATCGGCCCCGCATCATCTTCAGGCTCCTCAAGATATCCCAGAACATAAAACGGAACATCAGGCCCAAGCATTAACGCGTCCCAAAACATATTTGCACAGACACTTTTAGCTTTTCCCGGAGCAATCATCCACGCTGAAATTAAACGTGAATAAGCCCAAGCTAATGAATGTTCCTCGTCGCGCATAGTCTGTTCAAGAATTTTCTGCCATTCATGACGCTCAATTAATATCCTGTAATATAATTTCTTCATTTCTGCTAAATTACTCTCAGCGTCAGGATCTGAATCATTTTCAGCAGCAAATTTCAAAGCAGCCTCACAATATTTAAACGCTTCGTTATGATTGTTCATCGAGAAAAACACGTAAGCAAGCCTTTGATTAATCACGAATGATAATAATTCCCGGTCATCAGGATTGCAATTTTCAGGGTTATCAAGCGAAGAAGCAGCATGTAAAAGTAATTTAACTCGATCATTATTATCCATAATATTATCAGCTTTGAGTATCAGAGCTTCTGTGTTCTCCGAATTAAGCTCAAGAACTTGATTAGCGATCGCTAAAACTCTTGCCGTGCTGTTAGTGTTCCAGGCCATTGAAAGCAATTGTTCTATTCTTTCCTGTTTATCTGTCATAAAAATTTCATCACTCCATTAATCCACGTCCCATTTAGGGCTGTCATCGTCTCCGCCTTGAGGAGTTTGAGAATTTCCGCCAGAGCTTGAACTATCGCGCATTGATGTAACATTCCCATCTCCGCCGCCGCTGTCATGATAATTCTTGAGTGAAGTAAGCACAACACGTCCTCCCCAGATTAAGCCCCATTGTCTGGACAAATCGGCAACTTCAAGAGGTTCTCCGCCCTGATACCATGCATTATTTTTGCGTAACTCTTCGGAAATATACGGGTTCAATCGCTTCAACATCTGCCAAACATATTCTCCAGGATTAGGCGTAAATCTCTTCCAGCGGTTGCCAAGCCAAATATATACTTCGGGCTTTTTCGTATGCCAAGCAATTATTGTGTTCACGTAACCTTCACTGAGCCAGCCCATCCTGTTACAGCCTCGCTCGCGAATTTTCAGGAATTCAGGAGAATTTACAGCTTTTCCGTAACTCCAAACCGAAGCAATTCTCGCTAAACCCGGAACACTTGAAGGCACAACCGAACCAACTAAAATATTCGTCGGCCTAATGCTCCCGTCAATGCTCAATTGTCCGTATACCCATCTGTTCTCGGCAATCTGCGCTACAGGGAAACCGTCAAAAGTTGCGTACCATCCTGCGGGCAAATCTTGAGGCTTCCAGATTTCAAAGTTCATAGCGTAGGCTTTCTGATAAGCTCCCATCACTACGCCGGAATATCTACGAGTATCACGCAGAACTACGCCGTCGGGCCGGACTGTTAATCTCTCAGCGGCTTGGGCATAGGTCGAAGGCATAATCAAATTTACCGACACAGCCGCGAGTATCAATGCTTTAGTTCTAATGCCGGACAAAATTTTTTCACCTGCTCTCATCTTGTTAATGTTGAAGTAATTATAGCTAACTCTTTATGTTCGCGCAAAAAATTAACGCCCCCTAAATATTTCAAAGGGAGCGCAATAATATAACATGTTATATTTTAATGACGTTTTCGCTTGAAGATTAACGCCAGCAAAATTATTTCTAAGCCTGAAGAGTTACAGCCTCCTCCTGAACTTGAAGTGCTGCCCTGATTTGGGGTAATATCTTTGCTTTTTTCCTCGTCAGACTGTTCAATTAAAAGCGTCAATTGTCTCAAGCCCTCGCGTGTTGTTGTTGCCGCACGGACGGTGAATTTGAAAGTTCCGGCTTCCGTCGGAGTTCCTGAGATTATTCCCAATGAGCTTAGAGTTAAACCAGGTGGGAGAGTGCCGCGAACGTGAGACCATAATACCCCATCAAGCGGAGTTCGGAGTTCAGCTAAATATTCCTGTCCCACTTTTCCCGAAACTAAACTTGCAGTAGTAATCGGAACTGCCGAGAATGAATCGATTGTGAGACGCATTGCCTTCTCAGCTTTTGCGTTGTCAGCCGAAACGTAAACCGTGAAAGCTGAATCGCCCGGCTCAGAAGGAACTCCGGAAAGTAATCCGTCAGACGTGAGAGTTAAGCCAACCGGAAGCAAATTTGCATCAGCCGACCAGATTACACTGTTTGCCGCCGCACCTTTAACTTCAAATCGTTGTGAATAACTCTCGCCCGCTGTTCCATTCGGTAAATACGCTTCCGTCGTAATCGCTAAGTTGACCGTTAATATGAACGTCTTGCTTGTGATTGAATATCCTGATTGCGCCTGAACCGTGAATGAATATGTCCCGGCTGTAACAGGAACTCCCGCAATTGTCCCAGTTGAAGCGTTGAGGTTTAAGCCAGTCGGAATTGAACCGGAAATTACGGACCAGATTACAGAATTTGAGGCGTTGTAAAGCGTAAACGTCTGCGAGAAATTAGAGCCTGCATCAACCGACGGAAGCGTCGCTGAATTAGCTATCATGATGTCATTGCCGACGATTAACACGAAATCACGAGTTGCTGTTAATCTTCCTGAAACGGCCTGAATTGTAAAATTGTACTCCCCTTCAACCTCAGAATATCCGGAAATTATTCCCGTCTCACTGTCAAGCTCAATCCCATAGGGCAAACTTCCTCCGACCAAGTTCCAGATTACAATTTTATCCTCGTCTGCGTCTGTCCTGAGTGAAGCGTAATACTCCGAGTCCGTCCGAACTGCAGGCAGTGTTTCAGTCGTGATTGTTATTGCGGGCCTGATGGTCAAAATAAATTCCTTGCTCGCCGTTATGCTGCTTCCTGTAACTGAGGCCGTGATAGTAAATCCGTAAGTTCCCTCGCTCGTCGGAGTTCCTGAGATTGTCCCGGTCGTCCTGTCAAGCGTTAAATCCTCTGGAAAATCTCCAGCCGTAACGGTCCAGAACGGAATTAAATTACTCGCATCGGTTGAAAGCGTGAATGAGTAACTTGTTCCGACTTTTGCCGATGGAAGAACCGAAGCCGTCAGGATTGATAAAGCTGGCTTGATGACTAACACAAACTCCTTCGTCGTCGTAAGCTCCCCTGAATTGGCCTGAACCGTAAATACAAACGTTCCTTCCTCTGTGGGAGTTCCTCTGAGAGTTCCTGACGTGAAAGTTAAGCCGTCGGGAAGTTCATCACTGCTTACTGCCCACGTAACATTGTCAGCATCAGCCGCGAACGTGAAATTGTAAAGCTGTCCGATTTTTCCAGACGGAAGCGGTGAAGTCGTAGTGATTTCGAGCAGTGAATTAACTGACAACGTGAAAATTTTGCTTGTAACAAGACTTCCAGCAACTGCCTGAATTGTGAACGTGTAATCCCCTTCAATCGTCGGTGTTCCTGAAATTGTCCCGGTTGAAGCGTTCAGAGTTAAACCGTATGGAAGCGAGCCGGAAATTACCGACCACGAAACACTTTGTGATTGATCTGCGTCGGTCTCAAGAGTTACAGCATAGGCAGAATTTACCTTAACACTCGGCAAATCAGAGGACGTTGTGATTGATAAAGCTGATTTAACCGTAAGCGAAAAGTCCTTGCGAGTTGTAATATCCCCAGATTGAGCCTGAACGGTGAAAGCAAACGTTCCAATCTCTAACGGAGTGCCTGAAATATCACCAGACGAAGCCAGCTCAAGCCCAAGCGGTAAAATTCCCGATGTCAGCGTCCATGTTGGAGAACTTTTGTTAGTCCTCAAAGTTTGAGAATAAGCCGTGTTGATTTTCGCAGGTTCCAAAGGTGAAATTGTCGTGATAACGAGTTCGGAGCCTATTTTTATTGACAGAGTTTTATGAGCCGCCATATCTCCCGACAAAGCTCGAACGGTGAAGTCAAATGACCCGTCCAAAGTGGGAATGCCCGCGATTGTTCCCGTTGATTTTTCAAGAGTTAAGCCGTATGGTAAATCGCCGGAGATAATATACCATGTCAATCTATTCTGAACTGAAGAAGGGTTCACTCTAAGCGTGTAAGAGTAATTCTCGCCGGTTTTCCCAGAGGGCAGCGTGTTCGTCGCAATTTGGAATGATGAGTTTGCGGCTATCGTTATCGTAAAATCCTTAACGTCTAAGATAGTCCCTGATGCATTACTGAGCTTAACCGTGAATGAATAAGTACCTGCAATTTCCGGAGTTCCTGTTATCGTCGCTCCGCTTAAGGCCAATCCTGAAGGAAGAGAGCTAACGAGTTCCCATGTTACAGTTTGCGTTGGGTCCGTCGTCGTCAATGTATACGTGTAATCCTCGCTCACCATGCCGTCAGGAAGAGGCGAGACCGTTGCAATTTCGAGCGAAGGGCTGATAGTGATTGAAAAAGTTTGTGTTGCTGTAATTCCCCCTGAAATTGAAGCCTGAACGATGAACGAATATGCTCCGTTTGTCGCTTTAGTCGGAGTTCCTGAGATTACACCTGATGAGCTTAACGCAAGCCCGAATTGTGAAATATCCCCCTGTATGATTGTCCAGGTTACGCCCGATGAAATATTTGCGGCTAAAGTGTAAGGCGTGTAATTCGTGTTGACCTTTCCCGTCGGAAGCGTGGCCGGAGAGACTATCGACAATGACGACAAAATCGTAATCGATAAATCCCTGCTCGCCGATAAAGTCCCTGATACAGCATAAGCCGTGAAGTCATATTTTCCTGCAAGCGTCGGTGTTCCTGAAATTTCGCCGGTGCTCTGAGTGAGACTTAATCCGGGTGGAAAACTTCCGCTGTAAGACCAAGAAGAAGCATCCGGGCTTGACGTTAAAGTTGACGAGAAACCTGACGGAGGATAAGCGACGTTCACCGTTCCTGTCGGGAGTGTTGTAGTCGTGATGATTAATCCTGCCTCGACTTGCATCATGATTGAACGTTCAGCCCTGAGAACTCCTGAGGCCGATTGAACTTCAACGATAACCGTAAAAGTATACGTTCCTCCTGATTGCGGGGTACCTGAGATTAAGCCGGTCGATGAGCCTATACTTAAGCCTGATGGAACATCTCCGCTCGTCCTCCATGCCATATTTGATGAAGTATATCCCTCAACTTGAAGCTGAAGATTATACGCAACTCCGACTTTGGCAACTTGAACTTGGTCAAGATTTTCCGAGTTAGCCGCAGTAATCTCAATCGCCGGTTCAATGTAGAACACGTAATCTTTGCTCTGGGTTACGTTGTTGACTGTCGCGTAAACATCAACGCTGAATGTTCCGTAATCTAATGGCGTGCCTGTAACTCTCAAAGTGTGATTGTCAGGATAAATATAGCTCAATCCGACTGGGAAACTGTCAGGAAGATACCAATTCACGCGAATATTCGAGGCCGGTTCAGGTTCAATCGTTATGTCCTGAGTGTAACTCTTGTTGACTTTTCCGGCTGGGACATAATCAGGCTTAATCTCGAACGCTGATTTAACCGTCAACGTAAAATCTTTGCTCGTCGTGCTTCCGTTTGATGAGGCTGTCAACGTAAATTCATAAGTTCCTTCGGCCGTCGGAGTTCCTGAGAGTGTAGCTGTCGTGAATGAAAGTCCGGGAATGTTATCGCCGTCGTAAGTCCAAGTTACGTTTGATGTTGAATTTGTCGTGAAGGTCTGAGAAAATCTTGTGCCAATTCTCGCCTGAAGATGTCCTATAGTCGTAATCGTTAGCTCAGCATCGATTTTAGCGGTTCCGGGAATGTCGAGATTTACATTGCCGTTTTCGTCCCGGCCAATTCCCCAAGCATAGCCGCTGTATTGATTGTTCGTGATTTTGCTTGAAGCTCCTGCGTGATTATGAATTTCGCCGACAATTCCGCCTTTATATGGAGCTGTCCCAGAGATTTCAGCGTGTGAAATATTTCCATCAAGTGTAGGATTATCTCCTTCACCGATATAGCCTACAATTCCTCCTGCACTTCTTGACGATGACGAGACTTGAGCACCTGAATAAACGTTATTATTTCTTATCGTTGATGCTGCTTGAACAATTCCAGCTATGCCTCCAGCACTGTAATTCCCATTAATTCGCGAATTTCCGAGAACGTCGTTACTCTGAATAATTCCTCCATTCAGAGTTCCTATAATTCCGCCAGCCGAATAATCAGAATTTGCTGTGCCGTCAAACATGCATTCAGAGAGTTCATCTGTGAGATTTACAACGCCATAGCCGACAATTCCACCGGAAGCAGAGCCGTCTCCTTCACTAGTTATTATGGATTCTTGATCCACGTAACAGCCCGTAATATTCCCTCCAGTCCAGCGTCCGACAATTCCGCCGGCGTTCGCATAAATTTTTTCGGTGCTAGTTGAGCCTGTAACATTCCCACTAAATGAACAATTTGTGATACTTCCACCCGTTAATCTCGCTACAATTCCTCCGGCGTTAATCTTCGTTCGTTCCTGTTCAGCCTCATTTAAGACTTCCTCAACTTCAACGTCCCCCGAAAACGTGCAGTTGCTGATTGTTCCGCTTGAGAGTGTTGCGGCTATTCCTCCGGCATTGTAACCTTTTGCAACGCCCGTAACATGTAAATTTTCGATTGTTCCGCCGTTGACAGTCCCGAATAATGCCCGGTCATAAGTCAATAATCTGTCGTCGTCCTCGTCGAACGCTTCTATTCTGATGTAAATTATGTGCCCGTTGCCGTCGAAAGTTCCGCTGAAATTGTCAAT
>JAFTCP010000086.1 GCA_017454625.1 Synergistaceae bacterium | reverse complement strand
TCGTCGCATTTAAGCATAACTCCGTCCTTATCCTTCGGGTTGTGGAACTCGTCCATAGTCAAGACGCAATGAAGAAGTTTTAAATCCTTCGTCTGCTCTAAAGCATCACGAACCTTTTCGGGATCATCCGTTCCGGCACGCTCAATTGCATCTTTAAGCCAATAAACGCAGTCATAAGCCATTACAGCATTCATGAACTCCTGGCACTCAGTCCCGGCACTCTCAAGGTATTTATCGAAGAACTCCTTCAATGTCGGATCATATCTGTCAACGTGGCTTACCCAGTAAGTATTGCGAAGTGTCTCGCCGGAAATTTCCCACATGAAATCGCCGTAACCGTCTCCGCCGACGATAGGAAGCTCAATTCCGAGTTCACGTGCCTGTTTGACAGCCAACGGAAGGGATTTACCCATGAACGGGAAAATGAATACGTCCGCTCCGCTGTCCTTCATGTTCGTGAGCTGTGAACGGAAGTCAACGTCCTCACCTCTGAAGCCCTCATCAGCAACAAGTTTTCCGCCTGCCGCCTCGAAGCCCTTAATGAAGAACTCGCGCTGACCCTGTGAGTAATCGCTCGAAACGTCGTAAAGCAAAGCCGCCTTCTTAGCGTTAAGGTTCTTGAACGCGAACTGAGCCATTATTGCGCCCTGATATGGATCAAGGAAGCAAATTCTGAAGTTGTAAGGTCTGACTTTTCCGTTGTCGTCAACCGTTACGAGCGGGTTCGTCGGAAGAGTTCCTAAGTGTGCAACATGACCGCGATTGAAGATAGGAGCCGCCGCGATGCATAACCCTGAACCTGACGGGCCAATCGTCGCAACAACTTTATCCTGCTCAACAAGTCGACGTGCCGCGTTAACCATGTCTTCCTGACGAGTTCGGCAGTCATACATGATTACTTCAAGCGGACGACCTAAAACTCCGCCAGCCTCGTTGATTTCTTTCACGGCAATCTTGATGCTCTCGACTTCAGCAACACCGTAGGCCGCAAAATCTCCCGTTACTGTCGCAATCTCGCCTATTTTAATCGGCTCAACAGCAAACGCGGAAGAAGCAAACAGTGATAAACAAAGAAGGGTAAATATTAATTTCTTCATGAGAAGTATTCACCTCGTTAAAATTTGAATGTGAAAAATTATAATACAGCATAAAGAAATTTTCAGCGTTTTATAATCTTCAAAAAAATATAACACGTTCTATTTTTGAGACGAGTTTGAAGCAAGAAAGATTTTTCACGCGTCATGATGTCCTGCAAAATCGGCTTACTCTCTAACTCATAATCACAGCAGACAGTGAGCTTGCTATACCTAATATTCGAATAATGGGATTAAACGCGAATATTATTATTTGACAGAAAGAATTTACGCTAATAAAATTTTTATAATTCCAATTACACACAATACAGAAAGGAAGAGCTTATCAATGAAAGCTATTACCATCGTAAAGCCCGGCCAAGTCGAAATTCGCGAACTTCCCAAGCCGGAGATTAAGCATGATGAGGCTCTGCTTCGTCCATTGTTCGGAGGAATTTGCGGAAGTGATTTAAACTCTTATCGCGGCACAAATGCTTACATGGCTTATCCGAGAGTTCCAGGTCATGAGTTCAGCGCGGAAATTGTTGAAATTGGCCCGGACGTAAAAAATTTCAAAGTCGGCGACATCGTTACGGCCAATCCATATTTCAACTGCGGACATTGCTACTCATGCGACAGGGGATTAGTCAACGCTTGCATGTCAAACCAAACAATGGGAGTTCAGCGTGAGGGCGGATTTGCTGAGTACGTCGCTATGCCCGGAAGCCGTTTAATCGACGGAAAAGGTTTACCCCCGAAAATTTTAGCGTTAATCGAACCGTTCTGCATCGGCTATCATGGGATTCAGCGCGCAGGAGTTAAGGCTGGCGATAAAGTTCTCGTTGTCGGTGCAGGAACAATCGGAGTGTTGGCGGCGATTGCGGCAAAATCTCGCGGTGCTAAAGTCTGGATTTGCGACGTTGCTCCGAAAAAGTTGGAGTATGCTATGCGTTTCGGCCTCGAAGGTACTATATTAAACTCAGGAGCTGAGGCGTTCGATAAAGGCTGGAGAGAGATTACGGACAATAACGGCTTCGATGTTACCGTTGAATGCGTCGGACTTCCTTCAACGTTCCAGAATTGCCTTGATGCCGCGTGTTTCGGTGCTAGGGTTGCTGTAATCGGCGTTGGTAAACATAATATCGATTTGGACTTCACGATCATTCAGAAGAAGGAGCTCAACATTTACGGCTCAAGAAATGCAATGACCCGCGACTTCGTAGAGTTAATCGATGTTGTACGCAGTCAAAACCTGAAACTCGACGACGTAATCACGAACATTTATCCGTTTGATAAAGCTGCTCAGGCATTCGAGGACTTCGACAAAAACGCCGGGAGCATGTTGAAAGTCATGATTGAGTTCTAACGCTGGCAAATTGTCAGTGTCAAGAAATTATTATAAGGAGGAATTGTAACATGAAGAAAGTATTTGCGGTTATCCTTGTGTTAATGCTCTGTGTGAGCTCTGCTTCGGCTGATACGGTTTTACAGCTCGGCTTTGAGAACTCCATGAGTGAGCCGATTGGTCAGGCGTTATTGAAGTGGCAGGAACTCTTAGCGGCTCGCAATACCGGACTCACAATGCAGATTTTCCCGGACTCTCAGCTCGGCAACAAGACGGATTTAATTGACCAGATGCTTTTAGGCGAACCCGTTATGACGCTTGCTGACGGAGCATTTTTCGCGGATTACGGCGTGCCTGACATGGGAATAGTCTTCGGGCCTTTCCTTTTCGCGAATTGGGACGAATGCTGGAAACTCGTAGCGTCCGATTGGTGGAAGGGCGAATGTGAGAAGCTCAACGCTATGGGAATTAAAGTTGTAGCGTCAAACTGGGCTTACGGCGAACGTCATACTCTCACAACGAAGCCGGTAAAAACTGTTGATGACCTCAAAGGCTTACAAATCCGCGTTCCTACAAACCAAATTCAGACGAAAGGTTTTGAGGTACTCGGAGCTACACCGGTCGGAATGAGCTTAGGCGATGTTTACACGGCTCTTCAGCAGGGAACAATCGACGGCGGAGAAAACCCATTGAGCACGCTTTACGGCAGAAAACATCACGAAGTCGCGAAGTATTTAATCCTTGACGGCCATGTTCTGAACTATACCAACTGGATTTGCTCATCTATGTGGTTCGACAGCCTCACTGAGGAACAGCAGAAAGCTCTTGTTGAGACTGGACACGAAGCCGGAGTTTACAACAATGAGCTTCAATCGAAGGCCAACGATTATTATCTTGACCTCATGAAGAAAGAGGGAGTTACTGTTGTTGAGCCTGATGAAAGCGTTCTTGAAGGGTTCAGGACAAAAGCTCAGGATTTCTACAAAGAAGGCGCGTTGTTCAAGTGGTCTGACGGACTTTATGAGCGCGTAAAAGAAGCAATGAAATAGCAATTAATTTTTCGGGGAGTGAGCGAGTTTAACGTTTGCTCCCTGTTTTTATTCGGAGGTGAAAATTCTTGACTACTGATTTAACACGAAAAAAAGCTAATCCCTTCGTGAAATTTATATGCAACCTCGACTTAATCATAGCCGCGCTTGCACTCATAATCTTAACTCTCATTACGACTGCCGGAGTCTTCAAGCGTTATGTTCTCAAAGATCCTATCTTATGGCAGGAAGAAATTTCCGCGTTCTGTCAAGTCTGGATGGTTTACATGGGGGCCAGCGTTGCATTCCGAACCGGAAGCCACGTAGCAATTGAAATGTTAGTTGACGCACTGCCGCCGAAGCTCCAGAAATTTATGGGCTATGTGATTGATATGATAGTTCTGTTCGTGCTGGTGTTCCTGCTGGTGAAGTCTCAAGCATACGTTGCTCAAGTTTTCGGACGTTCAGGAAGACCCACGCCGATTTTGAGAATACCATACACTTATCTTTACGGCGTTGCTCCTTACGGATGCGGCTTAATGATAATCAGCTATTTTGTGTCGAAATATGCGCCAGTATTCACAAAGTCAATTGAAGTCCCCGAAAATGAGGTGAACGAAGAATGATTAACGCCTTAAACTTGAGCATAGCCGGAGCAATCTTGCTTGTAATTTTACTGCGAGTGTTAAAAGTTTCCTGGCCTGTCGTGATAGTCGCGGCTTTGGTGCTTCTCGTCGGAGTAAATATCCAGTGGATAAAACCGTTCTTAGAGAATATTGGCCGTTCACTCGGAACTAATAAAGTTCTGGGAATTTCGGCGGTGTTAATGCTCGTGCTGTTATTCCTGAAAGTTCCCGTGTTCGTCTCAGTTCTCGGCGGCTCGCTAATATATTTCCTGTTCAATCCCGGCATCAATCAAATCATCTTCGGACAAAAAGCCGTAACAGGAACAGAAAGCCCCTCACTCTTAGCAATTCCCTTCTTCGTCTGCGCCGGAACGTTCATGAATTATTCAGGCGTAACGACACGAATTATGAATTTCTGCTCCGCCGTAACAGGAAGAATGCCCGGAGGTCTCGCGCAAGTCAACGTTTTACTCTCGACGTTAATGGGCGGATTGTCGGGCTCAAACTTGGCTGATGCCGCAATGGAAGCTAAAATGCTCGTGCCTGAGATGGAAAAACAAGGCTTCTCGAAAGAATTTTCATCAGTCGTAACTGCCGCGTCCGCAATGATTACGCCGTTAATCCCACCTGGAATTGCTATGATACTTTACGGGTGCATTGCTGACGTTTCAATCGGAAAATTATTCATGTCAGGAATTACCGTAGGCGGAGCGCTTTGCATAGGCATGATGATACTTGTACATTTCATCTCCAAGAAGCGCGGTTATCTTCCAATCAGGAACACTAAAATGTCATGGGGCGAACTCTGGGGACACTTAAAGCCCGCATTGCTCCCGTTGTGCCTGCCGGTAATCATAATCGGAGGTATCAGGCTCGGAGTTTTCACAGCGACCGAAGCCGGAGCTATCGCGATAATTTACGCCATAATCTTGGGACTTCTTTATCGTGAGTTGACGCTCAAAGGAATTGTTCAGGCATGCAAAGAGACCGTAAGCACGACCGGCGGCATAATGTTAATCGTGTCGGCGGCTTCCGTTTTCTCATGGGTATTGACGAAAGAAAGAATTCCCCAGCAGTTGACGGAGTTCATAGTTTCAATATGTCCGAACAAATACGCGTTCTTAATCGCCGTAAATATCTTCGTCCTCATCGTCGGAATGTTCATCGAGGGCAACGCTACAATGATCGTTCTCGTCCCTCTGCTTGCTCCGATAGCCAGACAGTACGGAATTGACGAGATACAGTTTGCGATGGTCTACATCTTCAACAACGCGATCGGTGCATTGTCGCCTCCTATGGGGACTTTGATGTTCGTAACGTGCTCAGTAACCGGATGCAAGACTAAGACGTTCATGAAGGAAGCTATACCGTTCTACTTGCTGTTGATCGTCCTGCTCCTGTTGTTGACGTTCTGCCCGCCAGTAACTACAGCGATTGTGAAGCTGACATACGGAGGATAAAAAAGTTTGCAGTCTGTTTCTTGGATGAAGCAGGCTGCATTTTTCTTCACGCCTTATTCTTCACCTCGTTATACATCACAAAAAGTCTCCCAACTACCTCAAACTCACTCAAATCCTCAGGCCAACCGTAAGCCTCACACACAGCCTTATCATTCTCCTCATGCGCACTCCGAAGCTCCGCAGGCATCGAAACATCATCATACAACGCCGCAAAATTACACTCAGGATTAGCCGCACGAGCATCAAGAATTTTCTGCGCACACCGCTCAATCTTCACGCGAACTTCATCGCTCGGACTCGGCCAGATGAAAGTGTTATACACAATCTTCTTCGAGTACCTGTAATCACTCTTCAATCTTCCGCATACTCTTCGCATCCACGCCATATGAACACGCGACGTTAAAATCCCGAAGTGATACAAATTTGCGTCGGGAATTATCCGTAACTCGTCGCCAGGTATCACAGAACCGTCAAGCCAGCCGATTGGAATATAGAAGCGTTTTTCTGATGAAGTCTTCGGGATTGCTAGATAACGTTCCGGGTTTCTCGTGCTGCAAAACAGATGAGGAGTATTCGCAAGTTTTGGCTGAGAGCTTTTCTG
>JAFTCP010000085.1 GCA_017454625.1 Synergistaceae bacterium | reverse complement strand
GTGCTGAGGAAATCGTTTCACACATCGGCGGGCGTGAGAATATCGTTCAAGCTGCCCATTGCGCTACTCGTCTTCGTCTGGTCATCAAGGACAACGGCAAAGTCGACAAGAAAGCCCTTGAGAACGTTGACGGCGTTAAAGGCATGTTCGAGAACAACGGACAACTCCAGCTTATAATCGGAACTGGAACGGTCAACAAAGTCTATGCTGAGTTCTTGAGCGTTACGGGAATGACCGAAGCCACGAAAGATGACGTTAAAGCAGCGGCGGCGGCTGGTCAGCCAATCTGGAAGAGAATGTTGAAGGCAGTCGGCGACGTATTTGTTCCTATTCTTCCGGCAATCGTCGCTTCCGGTTTAATGATGGGATTTGTCGAGGCTATGGGTAAAGTTTATCCGGAGTTCGCATCAACATCATGGTACGACTTCTTAGACATGGTCGCGAACACGGCTTTTGCGTATCTGCCTGTTATCGTTGCAATCTCAGCGGCTCGAGTTTTCGGCGGAAATACCTTCTTGGGAGCTGTTATCGGTCTTGCCATGATCCACGCGAACTTAGTAAACGCTTGGGTCGTCGGTTCACTCGAGACAATTCCGGCTTGGAACTTCAACATTTTTAACTTCATAGTAAACGTTCAGAAGGTCGGTTATCAAGGACACGTTATCCCGGTAATTATTGCCGTCTGGTTAATGTGCACGATTGAAAAGTGGCTTCATAAGCACACGCCGGAAATGATTGACTTGTTCGTAGTTCCGTTCACGACAGTTCTTGTTACAACATTCTTAACGTTCACGATTATTGGCCCGATTTTCTCGCAACTTGAAAGCTGGGTATTGGTCGGAGCACAAATCCTCGTTAAGAACCCGATCGGTTCGGCAGTAATGGGAGCAATTTATCCTTGGACGGTTGTCATGGGACTTCACCACATGTATAACGTCATCGAAGCCGGAATGCTTGCAGTTGAAGGCGGACTTAACACGTGGATGCCGATAGCTTCAGCCGCGAACTTCGCCCAGTTTGGAGCATGCTTAGCGGTAGGTTTCAAGGCCAGACAGCAGAGAACGAAAGTTGTCGCAATTCCTTCGTCATTATCAGCGGCACTCGGAATTACTGAGCCTGCAATCTTCGGTATTAACCTTCGCTTCTTCAAGCCCATTATCGCAGGAATGATCGGCGGAACAGTCGGAGCACTCTACGGAGCATTCACCGGAATCGGAGCGAAAGCCTACGGAGTTACAGGAATTCCCGGTTACTTAACAATTGCCCAGCCCATGCAGTACACAATCCTTCTTGCAATTTCCGGCGGTATCGCGTTCGTGCTTTCATGGATTATGTGGCATGAAGAGACACCCGAAGCTGAAGCAGCACCAGCACCAGCGGCGGCCGAGCCTGAGAAAGTTATGGAGTTCGGAACAGTAATCAGCTCATCAGCAGGAGAGATTGCCCAGTGCACAGCCGGTAAAGTTATCCCGTATACCGAAATTCCAGACCCGACGTTTGCGGCCGGAACACTCGGACAGGGCGTAGGTATTCAGCCAGATGACGAGTTTGTTTATGCTCCTATTGACGGCGAGATTTCATCAGTAGCCGAGAGCAAGCATGCAATCGGTATCAGCGGCGAGAACGATATGGAAGTCTTAATTCACGTCGGAGTTGATACGGTTGAGATGAAGGGCGACGGCTTTGAAGACTTCGTTAAAGAGGGCGACAAAGTTAAGAAGGGCCAGAAGATTATGAAGTTTGACCGCGAGAAAATCAAGAAGGCCGGACATCCTGATACAGTCGTTTTGCTTTTGACGAACAGCGATGATTACGAAGGCGTGAAATTTGGGGCAGACGTTTAATTTACATGCTGAGGAATAAAAATCAGCCTCCTCTGTTACGGCAGGGGAGGTTTTATTTTGCCTATTTATTGTGAGAAAAGGACATGAAAAAATAGCAAGGCGTGTTATAACTAATTTATTTAGGAATAATCATTAGGGACGGCCATGTGTATTTATGATTTTTTCTTCCATAATTTTATCTACAGGAGGTTATATCATGAAAAAATTTTGCGCCGTTTCTCTTGCTGTTACTCTCCTTTGTGTAATAGCTTCGGTTTCATGGGGATTTCTGAATATCGAATTTAATGCCTATGATGACAAATGTTATGTAGGTGCTACAGGAGATATTGCGGTTATGATGGTTCTGGGCACAGGGGGGAGCGGTAACTTTTCAATTTCCGGAACTTTACCGCCCGGATGCAGTTTGAAACATGATGCTAATTCCAAACTCGCCACTATCAACGGAACACCCACAAAAGCAGGGACTTATACATTTACGATTAATGCGACCGTGATTGTTACGAACATTGAGTATCGTTATATAAATGGTTTCCCTCATCCTTACACCACGTACAAAACTGATACGGGTTCTAGGACAGCCACTATAACGATTAGAGACAGCGGAAGTAATAATAATAACAATAATAACGGCAACAATAATAATAATCAGGGCAACTCTAACGAGGACGATGAAAGCGGCGATAATACGAGTAACAATAACGGCAATAACTCGAATGGTAGCGGTGGCGGAAATGTCGGCAGTTCAGGAGGCGGAGGCTGTAATTCCGGTTTCACTCTTCTTGCGCTCACAATGTTAGCTTTATTCAGACGCAAAAATTAATTCTCGCATTATTCTGGCTCCGTTGAGTTTTCAGCGGGGCTTTTTTAGCAGGCTTGACAAGTTTGACATAATATAATCAATTAAACATGAAAGGAAGATTAATTTATCATGGCAAAAGATTTAGGCTCAATCCCTGCTGTATTCCCTATGCCGGTTCTTATGGTCGCAACTTACGGAGAAGACGGAAAAGTTGACGTTATGAACGTAGCTTGGGGCAACATCTGCGCAATGGACAAAATAGCGCTTAACTTAGCTCCCGAACGCAAAACTCTCAAGAATATTCGCGCAAAGAAAGCCTTCACCGTAGCACTCGCCGACGAAGCTCACGTAAAAGAAGCTGACTTCTTAGGGACAGCTTCAGGCAATACGATGGCTGACAAATTCGAGCGCACAGGACTTCATGCATCGAAAAGCGCTCACGTTGACGCTCCTGTTATCGCTGAATTTCCGCTTACAATGGAATGTGAACTCGTTGAAGAACGCGAGAGTTTCGGCGAAGTTAAAGTTACCGGCAAAATCGTAAACGTAATCGCTGACGAAAAAGTTTTAGATGCTGACGGAAAAGTTGACGCGAAAAAGTTAAACGCTCTCATGTTCGATCAGTTCAGAAATACTTATTACACTGTCGGGAGCGAAATCGCTAAAGCCTGGCGCGTCGGTGCTGAGTTCATGAAGAAGTAATTTTATTCTGAGGGGGGTAAAATTTTTTCATGAAAGCTCTATTTGTCAACGGCTCACCGCGTAAAAACTGGAATACTCATAAAATGCTCGAAAGTGCAATGAACGGAGCAAAAGATGCCGGAGCTGATTGTGAACTCGTTCATCTTTACGATTACAGCTTCAAAGGATGCGTTTCATGTTTCGCGTGTAAGCTCAAGAATGCCAAGACTAACGGACTTTGCGCGTATCGTGATGATTTAAGGCCAATACTGGAGAAGGCTTTAGCAAGCGATTTTATCATCATGGGAAGTCCGGTATATTTCAGTTATCCGACGGGAATGTTCCGTTCATTCATTGAGCGTTTATTATTCCCAATTATGAGCTATGATATTAATCCAGATGGGACAAGGCCGCGTGCAATTGATAAAATTATTCACTCGGCGATCATTTACACGATGAATTGCCCAGAAGATTTAGCGGGAAAAATTCATTATCCTGAACTGCTCGCACCAAATTCTGACGCGGCAGGGCTCGTACTTGGCGACTGTGAAGTTTTATGCGCTTATAATACATATCAATTCAGAGATTACTCGAAATATAACGCGAATATGTTTAGTGAAAGCGTGAAAGCTGAACAACGAGAAAAAATTTTCCCGGAAGATTTGCGCAAAGCCTATGAATTAGGTAAAAGGTTAGCCGAAAAAGCAAAGTAAAAAGTTTCCCCC
>JAFTCP010000084.1 GCA_017454625.1 Synergistaceae bacterium | reverse complement strand
GACAATTCACGCAATCGGAGCAGGGATTACACTCGCGGAAATTCAGGAGAACTCAAACGTAACTTACAGAGTTTACGATTACGGACGACGAGGCCCGGACGGAAAAACTCGTGAGCTTCATATTGAGAAGGCCCTTGACGTTACTAACACGTTCCCATTAAGAATAACTCCTCCAGGAACGAATGATAAAGTCGTTGTGAGCTGTAATAAGTTTCATGTTGAGAGATTTTCGGCTCCGTTTTCAGGGAAAGTTGACGGTGAGAGTTTCAAGTTTATGTTGTGTCTTGACGGGAAAGCTGAGTTTTCGTGCGGTGAATTTTCGTGTGGACTTGTGAAGGGCGAGAATGTTTTTGTACCGGCCAATTGTGAATGTGAGTTTGCTGTTGATGGCGATGCTGAAATAATGATTACGTCGCTGTAAAAATTATTCCCCCTTTGAGAATGTGAGGGGGGCTTTGCTTGTATATCTTATTGCGAGCCTGCCAACTTAGACAGAAGTTCAGCCACTGTAACAACTACTCCTCCAACTTTCGTAGCAACTTGTACTGAAGCGCTAGAAATTTCATCGAAAGCATCTGCCACCGTCCAGCCTATCCATTCAATCATTCCGAACATAGTAGCAGCATTAATAGTATTGCCTAAAAATGGTATCCAGCCAAATGCCCATTGAGAGGCTACTCGAACAGCTATTGCGGTACTAAAGAAACCGAGAATGCTTACACTTATAGATTCTCCTGTGGTTTCAGCAAAAGACAAGTCAAATACATTTGCAAGTGCTATGGTCATTCCTCCCAGTGCTGTAGTTGCACCATGAATTATGAAATTGCAGGATTCCTTTTGTGAAGTAGTCGTAGCAGATACAAGAGAGACGGAGAGTATAACAATAACGATTAACAAGAAAAATTTTTTCATGGTATAATAGTATAAGATAAGGGAGATGATAGGATTTTTATCCTGTCATGTGCAAAAATTTTTTGAACGAATTAATTATAGCACACCTTATCTTTTTTATGCGCGAAACTTTAGCTATTACCCTAAAAAATCACTTAGAAGCTATTAATAATTCGTACGAGTTCTTCAGGAGTTACAGCTTTGACCTTGCTATGCTCGAAGTCTTTTGTGTTGACCGTAACAATGTAATCTGCACCGACGCTAACAGCACAGCAATCCTGTAAATTATCCTCGAAGTCCCTGAACTCGACGTTATGCACAGCTTCAATGATGGCTTCATGTTTTGCGCTCGCTGTCATCAAAACTTTACATACACGCTCCAGCCATTCTCGGCGAGTTTCTTCTGTCTCTTTCATCCTACCTGAAGTGTACCAAATTATAGATAGTGAATGAAAAGCTACGTAGCCTTCGATTTTATGTTCGGTGCACATATCCATAATCTGCCTTGATTCTTCGGAATATTTATCTTCGCGACAAGTAAGATAATTTATAATGACGTTTGTATCAACAAGTACTTTTATCATTATTTCACCAGCCCGTATTTTTCAGCCATAACGTCCGCGTAAACTTCTTCGTAGTTTTCAGGAATAAGAAGCGGCTTCTTTTTTCTCATTTCTTCCATCCATCGGAACGCCTCTCGTCTTTCTTCAAGTTCCCTTGCTTCCCTCTCTTTTTCCTGCTCCGGCGTTTCCCAAGTTCTAGGGTCATTGTCTTTCTCCTTCAAGCTCCGTAATACATCCTCCATAACTTTATCCGGTAGTTTATCAATCAACGCATAGGCTTCTTCTTTCAATGTCATAATAAATCTTTCTCCTTCATGAATTTTTACTATTAACAAATTATGCTAATTATACTAACAATTTCCAGCTATAACAAAAACTCCCCCGCGAAAATTCACAGGGGAGGCCAATTCTCAATAAAGATTAATAATTCTCGGCGTGAATCTCAAAATATGCTCTCGGATGTGCGCAGACCGGGCAGACTTCAGGAGCTTTCGTTCCGACGACGATATGTCCGCAGTTCCTGCATTCCCAAACTTTAACTTCGCTCTTCGCAAAAACTTCCTGAGCCTCAACGTTCTTGAGTAATGCTCTGTAGCGTTCCTCGTGTTTCTTCTCAATTGCCGCGACCATACGGAATTTTGCCGCTAACGCCTTAAAGCCCTCTTCTTCGGCAGTCTTAGCAAAACCCTCGTACATATCGGTCCACTCGTAATTTTCGCCCTCAGCAGCAGCCGCTAAGTTAGCCGCAGTGTCGCCAATCCCGTCGAGTTCCTTGAACCAGATTTCAGCGTGTTCTTTCTCGTTCGCCGCAGTCTGAAGGAAAATAGCAGAAATTTGCTCAAATCCCTCTTTCTTCGCCTTCGACGCAAAATATGTGTACTTGTTACGAGCCTGCGACTCTCCTGCAAAAGCCGCCTGTAAATTCTTCTCCGTCTGTGTTCCTGCGTATTTGTTCGCCATAAATTTTAACCTCCTCGTGAAATAGTCAAATTATTATATCATTAGAGCAAAATATTATTCTTCAAGTGAAGGTAAAATTGTCTCGTATTCGCTCTCGTAAGCATGAGCCTTCTTTGAACCCTTCTTAATCTTCGCAACTTCTCCTGCCGCCTGATTGATTAACTCAACCGTTCCTGCTCCACCGACACAACCGCCCGGACATGCCATGCCCTCAAGCAAATATCCGTTACGTTTTCCGGCCTTAGCGAGCATTAACATTTTTCGGCAGTCGTTCAAACCTTCAGCGCGTTCAATGTTGACTTCTCTATCAGGATGTAAATTTTTGATGCAGTTCAAGACGGCTTCTGCAACTCCGCCCGAAACAGCAAATCCCCTTCCGTCTGCGCTCGCGTTATCAGGGACCGGCATTTTCTCTAGGTAATCAAAATCAACTTCCTTTGCCTCGAACATTCCTAAAACTTCCTCAAATGTAAGGACAAAATCAACATCGCTTCGGACACTTCGGCGGCTTGCTTCGAGTTTCTTTGCGGCACACGGGCCAATGAAAGCAACTTTACACTCCGGATGTTCCTTCTTGATTAATCGTCCTGTTAAGACCATTGGAGTTAAAGCCATGCTGATGCACTCGGCGTATTGAGGGAATTCACGTTTTGCCATAACCGACCACGCCGGACAGCATGAAGTTCCCATGAATGGGATTTTTTCCGGAACTTCCTTCACGAAATCTTCGGCCTCTTGAAGTGTGCATAAGTCAGCTCCAATTGCAACTTCGACAACGTCAGTAAATCCTAACGCTTTGAAAGCCGCGCACATTTTCTCAGGAGTTAAAGTTTTTCCGAATTGGCCGGCTATTGCTGGAGCTATTGCGGCATAAACGGGAGTTTCGCTTCTTATGGCTTGAATGCACTGGAAGATTTGAGCTTTATCCGCGATTGCACCAAACGGACAGTTAGCGAGACACATTCCACATGAAACGCATTTATCCTGGTCAATTTCAGCACGTCCGAACTCATCAGTGATTATCGCTTTCATTCCACACGCAACCGCACAAGGTCTCTGCATTCGTAAGATTACGCCGTATTGGCAGACGTTCATGCATTTTCCGCATTTAATGCATTTAGTATCGTCGATGTGAGCTTTACCGTTTGAGAAAGTTATTGCTTCTTTCGGGCAGACCTGAGAACACGGGCGAGCTAAACAACCCTGACACTGATCCGTTATCACAACTTTGTTATCGGGGCATGAATGACACGCAAATTTTATGATGTTGATTAACGGCGGCTGATAATATTTCTCAGGATGAACGCACTCTTCAGCTCCCATTGAGACCGGCGCATGTTCTGAGGCTTTACGAAGAGGAAGGCCCATTGCGAGACGCATTCTTTCTTTAACTATTGCACGCTCAAGAAATACGCTGTCCCTGTAATGCGAAACTTCTCCGGGAATTATTTTATACGGGATTAATTCCATTTCAGATAAATCTCCGGGCTTGTAGTTATACGATAATCTTGCGACCTCAGCGAAAATTGCTCGGCGTATGTCGTTGATTGATGTGTGAATTCCTCTCATTCCCATTGTGATTTTACCCCCTTTAAGTTTATGAATGTGAATGAAAGTATTATAACGTAACTATTCGCCTATTGTGTATGAATGACAATCAGAAATCATTTCCCCACAACGTTATTAATCCCATCAAGCATTAACAAAGTTTTTCTTACGTCAATTCTGCTGTCTTGTCGAGGTCTAATACTTTAATTAATCAATAATTTCTTCTTACGTCAATTCCGCCTCGCCGTAATTCATGAGCTTTTGTGGAGTTCTAACACTTCATCACACGGAGAGTTTCGAGATGTCAACACCCTTCAGCATTAATAACTTTTTCTCGCGCCAGTTCCACATTACACAGAGAGTTTTGACATGTCAACACCTTCAAGCATCAATAACTTTTTCTTTCGGTCAATTCCTCCGAAATAACCTACCAATTTCCCGTTTTTTCCAATAACTCGATGACAAGGAATTATAAGCGGGATGGAGTTACAGCCGACTGCTCCACCGACAGCTTGAGGCGACATTGACGCGAGACCTCGTTTTTCCGCGATTACTTCGGCAATCTCAGAATACGTCATAACATCTCCAAACGGAATAGTTAACACAATTTCATACACTAACTTCTGAAATTCTGAGCCTGGAATTTTGAGCTTAGGCGTGAAGTCCGGAGCCTGTCCCGAAAAATATATGTCAAGCCAGTGTTTAGCGTCGTCAAAAATGGGAAGAGCTTTATAATCT
>JAFTCP010000083.1 GCA_017454625.1 Synergistaceae bacterium | reverse complement strand
TTTCAAGCCTTTATTGTCGCCGCCAAGACTGTAATACTCTTTCAAGTATCGTTGAACTCGTTCATTATCGCCAAGCCGTAAGGACGTTTTGAGCTTACGGAGGACTTCACCGCGTCGAGTTGAGCTGAAGGAGTTAAATTTTTTGCCTAAAACGTTTTCTCTGAATTGGCGAACAAGCCCAATAGTGTAGAAATAAGCGGCCTCGTCAGCATCAGCGGAATAAGTGAACAAGTTCTTGAACTCCTGCCAATCAGAACGCGGCTCATCGATAATAATTTTATACGGCCACGATAAGCCGAGAGACTGAGCGATATATTTCCCAGCATCGCCAATGTTACGAGGATTAGTAAAGTCCGGATAAATTGATTTACCTGTAGCAAGTTCCGCCGGAGTTTTGATAATTGGATTAATGGCGTTGATAGCTTTGTTAATTGGCGAGCTGATGAGTTTTCCAACGAAGTCCGTAAAAGTCTGCTTGCCGTCAAGAATATCCTTTATGTCTTTGGCGAACGGGAATAACGGAGAATTTTCCTGTCCGAACCATTCCAGATTATCAAGTAAAGCTCCGACGCGTTCAAAGTATAAAACTCTACCATTGGTGTCATGCCCCAGCGTAATATGCGGTCTAGCCTGAACGTCCGGCGGCAATTTATCCTCGTCGTCCGGCCACACAAGGTGATTGAACGCGGCAATTAACATAGTGAATAGATTGACGAAGAAATAAGTTTTGCCGAGCTTCCATGCGTAATAGGGAGTGTTCATTAACTGGCCTTTGAGGAACCGAGCAACGAAATCGCCAGGAGCATCATCAAACAAGCCATTTTTGAGAAGCTGATAATAACGTTTAGCGTTTACTTCGAGCCAAGAATAGAACGGGACAGTGAACTCACGAATACTTTTCCCAGTTTCCGAAACTTGGTCATAAGCTCCAAGCAATTCATTAGCCATTTTGAAGGCTCTATCGCGAATGTCGGGCAAACTCATAACTTCATCTTTAACAGAAGCTCCCCAATTATTAGGAAGTCCGTTATTTTTCTGCATTTGTTCAAGGTAGCTTAAGTAGCAGGCGTAACGCAAAATTTGTTCACGCCAGTCCGTAACTTTCTGAATGCCAGACCATGCGAATTTATCAATGATTTTCCAAGCAGACGCGGGAAGTTTTTTCCAAGCTGGGGCCGATTTGCCTTCAAGTTCACTCATGAGATGTTGAAACTCTTTGAGTTTTTTGTAGTCGCCGAGTTCTTGGGTATTCTCGATTGTGATAGCGCCGCCGAGTTCCTGAAACTTTTTCAACTCTGGGGAGATTTCGCCGTTGCCATAATAAGCCGCCCATAAATCTTTAATTGCGCGTCCAGTAAATTTGAGAGCCTGAGGATTGCCAGCTATGAGAGCGTCAGCGTCGCCGGTTAAGTTTCGCAGATTGTATTTGAAAGCGCGCGTTGGGAAGAAAAGTACGGCTTTTTTCCAGCCTGATGTAATAGCCTTCAAGATTTTCATGATGGGGCCGGTTTCGTTGTGCTTGCTCAAGCCTTCGAGACTGTCAGCAATTTCATTTGGCAAAACTAAGAGCTGTTCACCTGAGTTGTCGGATAACTTACGCTTGAACTCCTTCACTGCTTTATCGTCAAGGCCTAAATCTCTTCCGGACTGTTCAATGGCCATATCAAGAATATTTTCCGTGAGAGTGTGAGCCGAATGAACGAACTGGCCAGCGAGCGGGTTAAAAGTCCTGTAACCTTCTGGAATATGCAAGCCCCATTGAGTGCCGAATTTCTCCTGCAATTTTTTCTTGATGTCGTAACGTTCGAGAATATCCTTAAGAGCTTTCAAACGTTCAATATCTTGGAGCTGTTTAGTTCTGAAATCGCCCATAGCAGAGATGTAATCAGCGTTTACGTTGCCGCCCTTGATGACACGTGTATAGTCAAGAATGTAGAAGTCGTAACATTTAACTTTCTCCGCGAATTTCTTCATGCCGAGTTCATTCGCCAATTGTGAAAGTTCATCGCGAATAGCTTCATGTACGGTCTGTTCAGCTTTAATAGCTTGGAGAATGTTGCTGTCGTTCTGAGCCAGGCGAGAGAATTTTTCGCGTTCAAGTTTCAAACTCTCAGGGTTAAAGCCGAGCGGCAAATTAGCACCAGGATTATAACGCTTGAAAGTGTACAGGTCGTTGATTAACAATAAGCGCGTAAAAGTATTGAACTGTTCGAGGCTTAAATTATGCAAAGACTTTTCGAGAGACTGAACGGCTAATTGAGTTTTAGCGTCCGATTTTCTTCCGAGTTTTCGTAGGACTTCGCGAGCAAAGATAAACTCATTCTTACCGGCCAATTCGGGGAAATCGCCTTTGAAGCCATGAAAGACAGCACCAAGATTTTTGATTAGGGAGCTTGAATTGTCTTCAGGTTTCAAAGCGTCGGAGAATGCGCGTTCGGTTTCAGGGTTGTCAAAGGTGTGAGCCTGTTCAAAACGTTCAACGAGAGGATTTTGCGCAATGTTAGCAGGTTGATGATAAATCTCACTGAAACCGTCGTCATCTTGTGCATCCAGAGAAGCACGAGAGAACTCGTCAATTCGCGACATTTCTTGTTCATAATCTCCATTGGTGTAATCAATAACATCGCTGTCATTATCGAGGCTGTCAAGTTCATCTTGATATAAATTTTCGGCTCTGAAATAGTCTTGAGCGTCAATGTCGCTGTCTTCTGAAAGTCCGAGTAAGCGCAAAGTGTCAGTATTCCAGATAACGAAGTTGTGAGTGCCTGATTTAGCATCTCTACTCATTCTATCCCAGAAACGATGTCCAGGAATACCCAGCTCATTAAGTTTTTGAGAAGCTAACAATTCACCATTTTTGCCGCCGCCGAATTGTTTTTGAAGTCTTCGGTAAAGCTGTTCGCCAGTTTCGTTATCATCAAGAATTAAGCCACCGCGTTCAAGAGCATTACGAACTTGTTCGGGTTGTTCGGACACATGAGCGTTCCAGTCTAAGAGTTCAAAATCATCCGGGCCGTCGAAAGAGTAAAGATTGCCTTTTTGAGGAGTTTTAGCACGAACTTCAACGGGTAATAAAGGTTGAATTGTGTCTCTAAAAATTTTCTCGCCTTGATTTTGCATAAAAACTTTGAAGGATGTGCCACGAACGCCGTATTTTTCATCTTTAGTTTCGCTGTCAATCATCTTATTAATAACGAAGTCGACGACCTCATCAACAGACGAATACAGCTGAGAATTTTTGCCATGAGCTAAATTTTGCAGGGCTGACGTGAGAGAGTGAGGATTAAAAGCTCGTTCTAATTTTTGGGGAAATTTTTCTTTTGTCCTAAATAACAAGTTAGCCAAGTTATTAGGTGCAATCTCTTTGCCGTCCTGCATAATGAAAGCAGTATCACTTTGTTCAAGTTCCGACATGCCCGCAGTTCTGTAATATTCGCTTGTGTCTTTAGCCTGAGCGAGATAAGCGCCGTAACCGAAAGCCTGACCGCCTTCCCCCGTGCTGAGATATTTTAAGTTAAAGCGGTTGCCAAGAAGAATATTTTTAGAGCCGTGATACATGAGCTGATTGAAGCGTTCGAGCTGTTGAGGAGCTAAGAAACTTTCACTATTGGAGCCGAAAACTTCACGGCCTTTGTCGTCAAATCTCCTGATAATTTGTTCTTCTTGCGGTTTAATATCCTCAGTCTCAGCGAGCAAAGAATTTCTGCGTTCCTCGTCCGGCATATTGAGCCTTGATTGAACATTTCTAGCTTCAACTTCGCCCGCACTCCGCCAGTAAGCATCACGGCTGGAAATTACAGGTTCGCCGAAAGAACGACCTTCACGAGCATTAAGCCTAGCTTCATTCCAAGTGATAAATAAGTCCTGCTGTTTGTCGTCCAAATACTTGCTTAAGATGTCGGCTTTAATGTCGTCAGCAAATCGATAATCGCCGTCGAACTCGTTATTAACTCTTCCGACGAGGTAACGCCATAAACCTTTTTGACTTGGAGTAAGTGAGCGCCAAATAGATTGAGCTTTTCTATCCCAGTTTCGCCAAGTTAATTTACCTGCCTTAATTCTCCCGTATCCTTCACTAAATCTATCATAAGTGTGCATACCTGCACCAAGTCCGAAGCCCTCGATATGTTGAATAGCGTGTTGAATTTCATGAACGAGAGCCGAGCGAGATTTTTCAGGTGTCATGCCATGCTCAATGTTGAAAGTTTTATCCTCCCATTCAAAGAAAGTGCCGTTATCGAAATCATTGAACAGAACGCGATAATTTTTAAGTTCAGGATAAGCCTTGAAGAGTTCCTGAGCGTCGAAGATTTCACCGAGTTTGTAATGTTTTGAAGTACTAAAGTTCAACCGTTCGCCGTTAATGAAATCTGTAGAAAAATTGCCATCAGGAATTTCATATTTCCATTTTCCTTCGTGTCCTAATTCCCAGCCAGTAGCTAGCCTTATAGTCTTATCGTCCTTGCCTGAACGTTTCATATTTTGAGCAATCTTCAGGTTATCCATTCTGGAAGTCTCACTGCCAGCCGCATCAAGATTACGAGCGCCGTTTTCGCCAATGACCTGATTATAACTTTCACTATTGGAGTTTCCGTTTTGAGCTAGCTTTTGTCGTTTTCTGGGGACATCTTCAGTTTCATGCGGGGTAGTAGTACGTCTTTGTTCTTGCGTCATCAAAGAACGAGTTTGCACATTTCTAGCTTCGACTTCACCAGCTTCGTTAGTATAAGGCTCCATAGCTTTTGTGTATTTATTAAAAGTCTTGAGCATCTCGGTAGTAATGGGGCGAATATTTTTAGGAGCAGACGCGACAACTTTTTTAGCTAAATTTATATTTTTAGAGAATAAAGCATAGGCTAATGCACGAAGTCCTCTTTGATATTCTTCACCTGCGTTGTTGATTAAGCTGTCAAAATGTTTCTTCAAAGCATCTGCTTCCTCTGTAGTATATGAGCCGCTAGGAAAGCCTTCAATATCTTGAATAGAATGTTGAATTTCGTGAAGGAGAGCTAATTTGCTTTTATTCAAGTTTTGTTTTGCTATGTCAAATCTAACGAAAAAAATAATTTTATTTTCGGATATACTTTTACGATAAGAAGCTAAACTATCTAACCTTTCATCAAGGACAATGACAGAATTTTTAAGTATAGGATAAGCATTAAAGAGTTCTTGAGCCTCAAAAACGTTATGCAGACGAGTATCAGATATGCCGCCCCATTTATCTCCTTCATTAACTAAATTTGTCCATTTGTCGAGAATAATATTGCCGTCATGGATTTCGTAACGCCATTTTCCTTCGGTGCCGCGTTCCCAACCAGTAGCGAGCCAAATTTTTTTAGGCGATAGACCTTTTTTCTCCATTTGTTTAGCAATATTGAGATTATCCATACGGAAAGTAACGCCTTCAGCCTCATCAAGTCTTCGAGCTCCCTGTTCGCCAATAATTTGTTGATAAATTTCATTATCACTTGGAGAAAAATTGCCGTTATTCTTAGTAGCCGATTTAATCTGATTAGGCTTAGGGATAATGAAATCGTCGCCGATGGTGTCTATAGGTTTTGAAGTAGGATAGCCGATGTCATAAACGTTTTTAATGATAACGCCGTCAAATTTGCGTCTGAATTGCCGCCAAACGAAACGAGCTAATTCATCAGTGGTTAAAGGCGAACGAGCTTCAACAGAATATCGTTTATTATTGGGGTCATGAAGAACACTTTTAATATACTCTTGAGCGTCATCATAAGAAGTGAAATTAGTTCCGTCTTTCTTAGAGAAAATATTTCTTGCTCTGAAATTGTCGAACACATGCACTTCTTCAAGAGTGCTCCAAAAATTTTTATCTGTCAAAACGTAAGGATTGCGAATGTTCAAGAAGACGGGATAAAGTTTCTCGTCAGAAATTTTGCCGGTAATGAAAGTGCGAGCGACATCCTGATTGGACGAGAAATAAGTTCCGGCCCCTTTAGAATTATTTTTCCCTTTGGTGTTGAAGATAGAGAAGCCGCCTTTTTCTGAGCCGTGATAGACGACTAAAGGTTCCCCGTTTTCATCAAGGACTTTGCTAGCTTCAGCGGGATTATTCTCCCAATCGCCGAACCAATTAATAAAGTTAGGAGTTCTGACTTGAAGCCATTGACGTTCTGATAAATTACTCTTTTTGCCATTAGGAGCCATGAGCCATTTTTCGGAGCCTTCATACTGTCTGCGGACCTCTTCCATTTGTGCGCGACCTTCAGGAGATAAAATTTCATCGCCAGCACCAAGAACTTGTTGAATATAGCTTTCACTATTGGAGTTTTCGTTTTGAGTTTGAGCCTGTTGAATTTTCCTGAAATATTCTTCGGCTTCTTTATCACCTTCGACGGCTAACATTTTAAGTTTATCCATGTTCCAGATTACGAAGTTATGAGTGCCTTCACCGACTTTTCGGCTTTCACCGTCCCAGTAATAATGTCCTGGAATGCCTAAATTATTAAGATAGTCCGACGCGGCTTCATCGGAACCGAGAGCGTCCTCCAAGTAAGAATATAAAATTTCGCCGGTATGATATTTAGGAAGAATGCCATAACCTTTTTCAGAGAGAAACTCAATAGCCTTCTGAATAGCGGGCATAATTTTTTCGCTTTGCTTGTTAAGTTTAGCGTCCAAGTTAAGCAAGTCTTCATCTTCAGGAACGTCAAATTTATAGATATTCCCTTTTCGTTTATCAAGAGAGAAAGCCGAGAAAGAGTTCATAAGTTCAATTTTTTTCTCAATGGTGTTGATAATTTGCTGTCTGTGTTCAATATCATCATTGAAGCTGGAATACTCTGGGGTTTTCTTATCGAAATTTCTGCGTTCATGCTTAAGCTCTGCAATAATTCTCTTTTGCTCTCTTAATTCCTGCTTATAAGACTTTGCCATATCTTTCTTGATGCTTTCAAGACTTGGTGTTCCCTTAGAATTATGTAATAAGCTGTCAAAGTCATTAAGGACGTTAAGGATAATTGAGTTAGCAGCGTTATCCCATTGTCCTTGACCTTGAGACTTGAAAATGTCGCCATTAATTGTAGTGATGGTAAGTTGTCCGCGAGTATCTGGAGAAAGTCCGTAACGCCTGTAATGTTCAGCAACTTTTTTATTCTGAGCCAAGTACGCGCCATGTCCAAAAGTTGCGTTGCCTTCATTAGACCCTTTATAGCGCATATCGAACTTGTTGCCGAGAATGATATTGCCTGTACCAGTGTAAGCGTCCTGATTGAAGGTTTCAAGCATAGCGGAATTAATAAAGCCGTTTTCCTGCTGTTGTTTGGTGCGATTGAAGTAGTCAATAGCCTCAGTATCGCTATCCTGATGAATGCCGACGATATTAATTTTATCCGTATTCCAGATGACGAAATTATGATAGCCTTCACCTTTAGCCCTGCTTCCCGCGTCAAGATAACGATGGCCAGGAATGCCGAATTTATTTAACAAAGCCGAAGTTCTTTCATCAGCGTCATCAATTCCGTCTCTTGGAGTGTTCTGCATCAAATATTCATCCATAGCGCTGGAAATAGCCCTGTATAAGTCCTCACCATTTTTAGCGCGATTGAATTTGTTCATATTAACGCCTAAGCGTCTAAGTTCTGCCCTAATTTTAGGAAGAGCTTTGCGAACAATTTCGGGTTGATGAGATAAATCCGCGTCCCAGTCGAGCAGCTCATAATCTTCGGGAATATCAACATCGTAAACGTTTCCGTTTCTAGGTTTATGAATTTCGTAGTCAGAGATTAAATCGAGGGCGTTAATTTTCTCTCGAATATTCTTGATACGTTCAGAGAGATTATTGCGTAAGGTCTCAGGAGAAAGAGCGAACCGACTTTTAGGCTTTGAGCTATCCTGTTGAATTGGAGTGTCAGGCTCATCATGAACGTTTTGTAAGGCTTCATTAGCTTTATTTAATTCATCATGATATTGGCGTAATAAATTTTCTTTGAGCTGTTGAAGAGGAATATTTGTAAACTCTGAGCTTCTGATGATACGCCATAAGTCATTAAGAACGTTGCTTAAAGCTGCGTCAGGATTAAGTTCAGAACTTTTGTATCTTGGAGTAATGAAAGTTCTTCCGTCGGATAAACGAATGCTAATACTTCCACGACCTTCATTAGGCAAGCCCATTTTGCGATAAGTTTCAGCGACATCAGGATTTTGCTCAAAGTAAAAGCCATGTCCGTAAACTCTGTTACCTTCGCCAGTTCCGACGTAACGCAAATCAAATTTATTGCCCAGAATAATATTTCCCGTAGCATGAGTAACGAGCTGTTCAAAACGTTCGATAGCATCAGAAGTAATAAAGCCGTCTGGGTGTTCCTGCTTGTATTTATTGAAGTAGTCTACAGCCTCTTGGTCATAATTATTAGCAGTTTGATAGTATCTTTCTTCACCATCAGCTAATCTTTCAAATTGGAGTTGTCCGTTTTCGTCCCATTCTCGTCTTGACCTGTCGGGTAAATTTTCATATTCTAACTGGCCATTTTTATACCAACCGCGCCATTCATGTCCGGGTAAAATTTCTTTTTCTAATTGACCGTTCTCGTACCATTCACGACTTGTGCCGTCTGGTAGTTTTTCAGATTGTATCTGCCCATTTGGATACCATTCACGAAATGTTTTATCCGCTAATCTTTCGGATTTTATCTGTCCATTTTCGTACCACTTTCGAGTTGACTTACCTGGTAAGTGTTCGTATTTTTTATTACCGTTATCATACCACTCACGTTTTGTTCCGTTAGGTAATTCCTCAAGTTTTTTCTTTCTGTCTTCAAGCCATAGACGATTTGTGCCGTCTGGTAATTTTTCACTTTCTAGTTTACCGTCTTTATACCATTTTCGAGTTGTACCATCTGGTAAGGCTTCATATTTTTGTTTACCATCTTCGTACCACTCGTGAATTGTCTTGTCGGGTAATACTTCATATTGCAGTTGACCATTTTCAAACCATTGGTGTTCAGTTCTGTCAGGTAAAAATTCATGTTTTTGTGTGCCGTCTTTGAACCATTCACGAGTTGTTCCGTCTGGTAAATATTCAAATTCTAGCTGTCCGCTTTCATACCAAGTACGATTTGTTCCGTCCGGCAACATTTCATATTTTTGTTTGCCGTCTTCATACCATTCACGCCGTGTGCCGTCGGGTAAGTCTTCTTTTTTTAATTGTTCACTTTCATACCATTCACGAATTGTTCTGTCAGGTAATATTTCACCTTGTCGATTACCGTTTTCGTGCCATAGGTGAATAGTTCCATCAGGTAATTTTTCTTCTCTTAATTGTCCGTTCTCATACCAACTGTGTTCTGTTCCATCTGGTAATTCTTCAGTTGCTAATTGCCCATCTTCGTACCATTCGCGTATTGTACCGTCTGAAAGTTTTTCTGTGGTTTTTGAGGATTTCCCAGTTTCTTCATCATAAATATATTCATAGGTTATTCCGTTTTGCTTGAACGTATAGGGTATTTTGTCGCTATGGGGTTCGTCTTCTCTATCCCACCAAGTATTAGTTTCATCGTCGGAGGCACAGAAAGCTGTCAATTTCCCATTATAAAAAGCAATACGTTTATCAACAGTGTCATAGTTATTCCAATAATTCCACGCTTTGCTAAGTTCATATTCGTCTTCATCAGTTCGAGCGGCTAGACACCAGGGATTAGCATCTTCGCCCCAATGAGTGTCAATAATTTTTCTTACGACGGCTTGTCCATCTCTGGAGTTATCGACAGTGTAAACAGTAATTCCGTTAGGATATTCGACTTTATGAGAAAATTCCGGCACTGTGTCAGGATTAATACGTCTTGAAGCCTTAGTTTCCTTAATGGTGTATTGAGCTAAAATTACGTTAGGGTCATCAAAGTGCATGGGGTCAAGGTGCTGTTGCTCGCAGATTTTAATAGCGTCAAGAATTTTGTAGTTATCTTCGGGCAGAATGATATGACCATCCAAGAGCCATTTAATAGCGATTTTCTCAACTTTAGGATTTCCGCCGTTTCTGACACTTTCGCCGAGTTTTTCAATTTCATCAATGGCAAATTTTCTTTGTTCAGGTGTCAAGTCAGGTCTTCTTCTGGAGAGAGCGGCATCCATTTCATTTTTGCGTTTAACTCCAATTTGGTGATAAATTTCCGCATCATTGGTGTCAAAATTGCCGTTATTAGCAGTGGCCGATTTAATCTGTTCAGGATTTTTAACGCCGTACACGGTATCTTCATCAAACTCCGTATAATTTCCGTTTTCATCCTGTTCGGCATATCCGCCTAAATAATCTCCTCTGTCCTTAATGTTCAAGCAAATAACGCCGTCATGACTTCGAGAATTTTCGAGCCAGTAAGAAGGAGCTTCATTACCGTCATTAAGAGAACCTTTACCCTCGTAATCGACGATGCGAGGATTACGGATATTCAGGAAGACACTATAAGAGCCGGAAGTGTCGTAAGTATCAGAAGTATCGCGGCTGTCGGAGAACCACGCACCGTTTTCGGTATTAAAAGTTGAGAAGCCGAAGTTTCTAGAGCCATGATAAACGATTAAAGGCTCGCCATTCTCGTCAACGACTTTAGAGGCATGTTCTGGGTCATTCTCCCAATCACCGAACCAATTAATGAAGTTAGGAGTTCTAACCTGTAACCATTGCCGCTCAGACAAATTACTCTTTTTGCCATTTGGAGCTTTGAGCCACTGATTTGTCCCTTGATAACGTTTACGGATATTCTCCATTTGTGCGCGAGCTTCAGGAGTTAAATGCTGTTCGTCAGCTTCAAGAACTTGTTGATTGTAATTTTCACTCTCAGGCTTTCTTCCGCCATTGTTAAAAGCATCTATAGCCTCACTGTCGCTTGAACTGTCAATGCCAGTCATCTTAATTTTCTCCAAGTTCCAAATGACATAATAATTATTGCCTTCAGCCTGATAATAATGTCCAGGAATGCCAGCCGAGTTAAACAATCTTGAAGCTCTAACTAGCGCGTCATTAATGCCGTCTTTTTGCTTAGGAAGTTTCTTCATCAAGTCATAAACGACACTGACAACGTTTTGATATAACATGCCGCCTGTAATTTCTCCATTTGGAGCAGAATTTTTATCAATGCCGTCTAAGAAAATATTTTCCGGCCTGCTAGTTAATTGTTCTTCAATGGCATAACCTCTGCGGACAAATTCATTAATGAGAAGTTTAACGCGCTGTTGAACCCGTTTTGATTGTTGTGATAACGGTAAATTCCACACAAGCAGCTCATAATTTTCCGGGATATCAAACTTATAGAGATTACCATTTTTCTGGCCGACAATCTCGAACCCGTTAATTTCGTCTAATACATCAATTTTCTGCTTGAAGGATTTAAGCATCTTTCTATCTGAAGCAGAAGGTTTCTTACCTTTGAGTTTTAAGATATCTTCGTAATGCGCAAGTCCCTTGCTATAGTAATTATGTAATCTAGATTTAACGTCATCCCATTTAGTATTTGGAGCCTTCAAAATATACCCGCTAGCGTCTGCCAGAACGTCATGTAAAGCCTTATCAGAAATTTCGGAGAGTTGATTATGAGAATAAAATCTTCCGTCATGGAGAGAGAACCGAATATTCCCGAATTTATCATCTTTTGTTAAGACAGAGCTGCGACGTTTTTTTGCCGCATCAAGGGAACTTTCAAAGTGAATGCCATAGCCCAAATGTCCAGCTAAGTATCCAGTTGATAAGTATCCAGTAAAGCTGTCAGTTGGAATTGCAAATTTATCCCCCAAAAGGACATCACGAGTAACGTAAATTGCAGACTGATTAAATTTCTCGGCAGCTTCAGGATTAATAAAGCCGTCCGAATGTTCCTGTTTATATTTATTGAAATAGTCAATAGCGTCTTGGTTGCTGGATGGGTCAATACCGGTCATCTTGGTTTTGTCGGTATTCCAGATAACATAATTATGCGAACCAGTTTTCGACTTGTCCAAAAATTTATGTCCCGGAATACCGAACTCATTAAAAATCTGCGACGTTCTAATTTTCGCTTCAGGGATAATATTTTTGTCGTGGTTAATGAATGCTTCACGAGCTTGTTCAGGCGATAAAGTTTTCAAAATTTCCTGCTTCATGAAGTCCATAATATTCTGGTAGAGCATTCCGCCTGTAATATTTCCTGCGCGTCCCTGAGTAATGTCAATGCCGCCTAAATCCGAGAAGAACGCTTTTTTGTAAATATTGCCGCCGCTAAAGCCCATCTGAGCCAGCGCATTAAGCATATCCTTCAACTTTTCTTGAACTTGTCGAGGCTGTTGGAACAATGGTAAATCCCAGTCAAGTAATTCGCTGTCTTCTGGAATGTCGAAAGTGTAAAGATTACCATTTTTCTTTTGGAGTTTTTTGAAGTCCTCCAAAGTTGAAATGCCATTAATGAGATTTAAGCCGCTTTGAAGAGCATTAAGCTGTTTGACGGCCTTAATCAACTTGGACTTGAGAGTAGATTTACTTCTGCGTACCGGCGAATTATCATCTTGCGAAAACTCATTGAAGAGAGCTTTAATTTCACGCTGTAAGTCCTTAATTTTCAGCTTTGTATCTTTACGAATATCATCAAGAGCTTCATTAAGTTTCACGCCGTTATTCAAGTTATTATTAATGCGGTCAATAATCTCATTCCTGAACTGGTTTACCTGTTTATTTTTGCCTGAGTTCCTGAACTTTTCGACGATTTCAGGATTTTGCGAGAAGTACGCTCCGTGTCCGAAGTCCGAGAAGCCCTCACCTGAGCCGACATAAGCCAAGTCAAATTGATTGCCCCAAATGATATTGCCAGTAGCGTGAGTAACGAGCTGATAAAATTTCTCAAGCTGCCTTTCTCCCATGAAGCCGTCTTTGCGTAAAGTTTTGTCAAAGGCTCTCCGGTTATCATCAAAAACGAATTGTTTATCATCTTCCACATCTTGAGTTCGATTAGGAGCGTTGTACATTCTTTCACTTGGAGAATACTTAGTAGCTCTACGCGCGGCATTACGAGCTTCAACCTCACCGGCGATATACTGGTATGCTTCATCACCAGGCATGTAATAAATCCCCATATCGGCGGCTTTAGAATGTCTTTCAGCTCTTTCAATAAACCAGCTCCAAGTGTCGAATTTTTTTCTGAAGCCGGAAGTGAGAGTTTCACGTAAAAGTTTATTGAACTCGTCCTGAGATAAATTTTTCTGGGCTTCACGAAGGAAGATAAAATTATCCTGCTGTTTTGGAGATAAATTTTCGAAGATAACGTTAGCTTGTCGAGTGAAATTTTTCCCTGCGAAATAGTCAGGATTTAAGAAGGAGTTATCGTGTTTATTGACGGCCTTTTTGTCTTTGAGATAACGTCCAGTTTCTTCATTGCCGCCCGCCGCGAAGCCTTCAACGCCTTGAATGTAGTGTTGAAGCTCATGGATAAGCACACTTCTTAAAATTTCGCCGAAGCCTGTTCCGCTAACATCGATAGAAATTGAACCGTCCTCATTGAGCATGCCGCGAGCCTTTTCATGCAAGTCTTCAAATTTGACAAGAATATCTTTTATGTTTGGATATGCTTTGAAGAGTTGAGGGGCGTTAAAGATTTCTGAGAGTTTAGCGTCTTTAATGTTGCCTTTTTTAATCTGCTTTAACTTTTTGGGAATAAAATCACCATAAGGGATTTCATACTTCCATTGAGCGTCAATGCCTCTAAACCAACCAGTAGCGAGCCAAATATCACGAGAAGCTGACTTTGTATTCCACCACCTATTGGAATTATCAACAGGAACTATTTGCCAATCTGGAGCTAATTTTTTCTTCAAACGTTTAGCAATTTTGAGGTTGTCCATGCGAGTAGTAACGCCCTCTGCTTCGTCAAGCCTAAGAGCCCCGTTGACACCTATAATTTGGTGATAAATATTCTCATCAAAGTTTGAGAAGTTTCCGTTGTTGCCTGTAGCTGACTTTATAGCGTTTGAATTTGGGGTAACAAAAACGTCGCTTAAAAGTTCTCCTGACATGTAAGGCCCAGTGTCATAAATATTCTTGAAGATAACGCCGTCGAAGTCATCATCAGTTAAGTCGTGATTGAAAACGCCGCGAACAATATCGTTAGTGTGAGAAAATTCCTCGTCGAGTTCAACGCGGTATCTGCCGAAAAGTAATCCGCCAGTTTGATAAGGGTCTCCGCTTTCGTAAGGTCTAGCGTCTTCGTCGACTTCAAAAGTTCCGTCATCAACTTTGGAGAAAATGTAATCTTCAGCATCCTGACGAGAGGAGAAAGGTTCGCCGTTATCTTTTTCGTAAAAGTCTTCCCAAGTTTCCTCGTCAACGATACGAATATCGCCGAGTTCGTTCCAATTTCTTTCGTTGCCTTCAATGACGTAAGGATTGCGGATATTCAGAAATACAGGATACAGACTTTCACCGTCGCTGTATTCTTGATAACTTTGGGCATTTTCGCGTCTTGAAGTGAACCAAGCACCAGTATTTGCGCTCATTCCTTCCCCAGTAGTATCGAATACGGAAAATCCTCCCTTTGGAGTGCCATGCCATACAACGAGCGGCTCACCATTTTCATCAACAACTTTTGAGGCGTGTTCAGGGTCATTCTCCCAATCACCAAAGAATTTTTTGAAGTTAAGCGTGCGAACTTGAAGCCACTGTTTTTCAGTGAGGTTAGTTTTCTTGCCGTTTGGAGCTTTCATCCATTGTTCAGTGCCTTGATACTTTTTGCGGACTTCTTCAAATTGTGCTCGGCCTTCCGGTGTAAAGCCCTCATCGTCAGTTTCAATGTCGTTGTCCTCGTCGGTTTCTTCGCCGTAGCCGTAACCATAGAGAAAAGCGTCATCGAAATGATATGCTTGGTTGTAGATTTCAATATCACTATTAACTTGAATGTCTCCATGCCCGTTAGTATTTTTCTTGCGTAGGCTGAACATGTCAGGCGGATTAACTCTTCGTTTTGAAATGTCCCAATCTCTTCGCTGTTGAGCGTTTAATGCTTCGGCTTCATCAGAAAGTTTAATGAACTCGATAAATTTTGTGCCATCTTGTGAATACTTATTGCGGGCTAATTTTCTCATCATACCTGAAACATTCAATAATTTTTGGAATAATTTACGTTCAGGTTTTCTGAGAGAATTTCGTACAAGTTCATCAAACTCATTTTTAGATAATTGCTTAGCTTTTTTCTCAAGTTCCACGAATTTTTTGCGCAACTCTGGGCTAGCATTTTTGTAAAGATGGAGCATGTAAAAGCCTAAAGCGGAAGGAAGATTTTTTACGCCGTTACGTTCATCAGTAAGAATTAAATTGTCGGATAAAACGCCGCCTTCAATGTCTTGAATAGCTCTTTGCAACTGGTAGATAATGACACTTCTAGCCTGATTACGATTGAGCTTAGAATTAACGATAAGAGTGCCCATTTCATATTGACCGTAAACGCCATCAGGTAAAGCGGCTCTGATGAACTCCAAAGTTTTAAGTTGGGGGTAAGCCTTAAAGAGTTCAGGAGCGTTAAAGACTTTGGATAGTTCGACTGTGTCAGTTGCATCAAAGTTATATTCAGGTAAAGTTTCAGGTATGTCATCTATTCCAATTTCCGCGAATAAATCGTGAACTTCCTGCTGTGTTAAGACGTTTGCGGGGAGCTGTTCAGTTTTCTGTGTAGGAAGTGCAATAACTTTACCGTCCGGAATTTCGTAGAGCCATTGACCTTGAGCGTTTTGTGTCCAGCCAGTAGCGAGCCAAATATTTTTATCTGGGTTCCCTTTACGAGCTAAACGTTTTGCGATTTTCAAGCTGTCAGTGCGTAAAGTTGAGTGTTCAGCTTCATCGAGCCTTTTTGCGGCATCCTGATAAATGAACTGATTGTAAGTTTCGCTGTTATCTTCGGAGAAATACGGATTTCCTTCGGCATCGTTGACATCTTTAATCATATCGCGTACACTAACCATGTCTGGACTGCCTAAGGTTCCAGTGGCTCGTCCTATTAAATTAGGACTGTTCTGGGAGGGGTGGCTGGACAATTTTTTTGCATATTTCATATCATACAAGCTAACTTCATCAATTTCAGCCTTTCCAGTCTCGTATTCTTTAGCAGTAAGTTTAAGAATATGAGTATCTCCGTTAAACTCCACAGGAACAAGAAATCTATGAACCTGTTTAAGATTGCCTAACTGTCCTTCAATCTTAGTAGCCGAAGGTTTTCTGTCTTGGTGAGTTTCAACGCGATATGCTTCACGAGCAAGAATATCAAGCGAAGGTACAGATTGGAAGATTACTTCACCTGCTATGTTATCATTGGCGCGAGCGGTATCAAGAATATGATTAAGCCCATTTTTCGATAAAGTAATAGTTAAGCCCGTGTGTTCATTAACAACTTGACCGTCAGCAAAACGACCAATAATTTCATTCTGCATGGTTTTATTGAAGGCTTTAATTCTCTGATAGAACGGGACATTCGGCATAGTCTCAGCAATTTTCACGACGTTAACCTGATTGTCTAAATCAACATCATTATTCAACGGCTGATTGTAACTCTCACTCTCACCTTGCAAGTCGCTTCGTGAATTTCTAGATTGACCAAAATAATCTTCACTCTGACCTGCTAAACCGGTACGAGCCATCATAGCTTCTTTACCCTCTGCACTCGGCACAAACGGAACATTATCACTCAGCATTCTGTCAAAGATAGCTTTAATGTTTGGAGAAATTTCAATTTCATGCTGTTGTCCGTCCTGACCAGTATACTTAATATCCTTGATATTGTCATAAACATGGCTTATCCACTCTTTGAAGCGGGAAAAAGCACGTTTAAGCCATGAAGTTGGAGCTTCGCCGGTCATGTAATACTGTTCAAAAGCTGACGCAAATTTTTCATGAGCATTCTTCCAGCGTTCATTTTCTTCGTAAGTTCTTGTTGAAGCCGTCGATTTGGGGTCAATGTCGCTTATTCCAAGCCATTTAGTTAGATTAAGCCAATCTTCTCTAACCTGAGCGGGTAAATCTGGGATTGTCGCAATTAAATCCTGATAATCCTTCAAGAAAATATGTGCAAACTCATGTAACACTGTGCTTGTATTAGCCGCATTCGTTAGGTGCATGATAATTGCCGGGCCTTCCTTAAGCGTACCGTCTTTATTGAACACTGGCGGCTTAAATTCTGTAGTTCCCCGCGTGTCTGGATTGTCTAGAATGTCTGCAACAGCTTTGAAGTTCCAGAGTTTATAAAGCTCATTGATACTCATTCCAGCAAGATGAGCGTCTGCGTTAAGTCTGGCGGCGGCAACTTGGCTGTAAAATTTGGCTAAAACCTCAGTGTGTCGTTTAATTCTCGCGAGAGTTTCAGCGTTTAAATCAATCGGTCCTGTATATTTTTCTCCAATAGCTTTAGAAATTTTTTGCCTGATTGCTTCACGCTCCTGCTCCTCTGAAACTTTCTGCAACTGCTCCTGAATTTTCGCCTGAATATCCCTGCGAACGTGCTTATAAGCTCTCTTTTCGGATAATGTGTCTTTAATCTTACGCCAAAATGTCCGTGTATCTTTTCGCTTGGTGTGCTCTTCAGTCTTTAGGTTCTCTGAGTGAGCCTCTTTACCTTTTGGAGTCGTGTCAGCTCTGGTTCGGTATTGATGGCGGAACTCTTCGTTGCCGTCGGATTTTAATTTACCCTTCTCATCAAGAAATCCTCCATTGCGCAAATATGTCCTAAGATTTTTATTCAGCTGTTCTTGAACTTGCGGCTTTAACTCGGCGGCATCATCAATTTTCGCCATCTGCAATTTCTTCGTATACGGTGAATAACGTGCTACAACTCTTCCTAACTCGTCAAGAATTTCTAAGAAGCGGCCGACATATTTTTTGTGGGTCGGATGTTTATCTGAATATTCGCCAGTTCTGACAGTGTGAATTGATGAGCTTTACCGTCTTGATAAAAGTTGAAATGTCCGGCTTCCTGGTTTGTGTTTTCGCCGGTGGTCTGGTGATAACTTTCACTATCATTCTGTGCATGATTGATAGCCTCATCGAGAATTTGCCCTTTAGTCCTGATACTGTCTGCAAACATTACAGCTTGGCTCTGCTTAGCTTCATTCATTGCACCTTCAGCATAGTTAATTAAGCCCTGAGCTATTCTCTTCGCGCTGCGTTTATTGTCGTCAAAAAATTTCAGGAGTTTTTGAGCTTCCGGAGTAACATCATCAAACATGCTGAGAGTTCCGAGATATTCACCTACACTTCGGCCTTCTTGACGGAGATTTACAAGAATATTTGCCGCTTGCATAATATCTTCTGTTATGGAGTGTTCTTGACGTATGCCGCTGTTTTGGAGTATCGCTATTTTCGGGGCCGCTTGAATTAATGCGTTGCTGATATTCTTTATGTCGTCGTCGTAAACTTCACTTAACCGGTTAATTATGCTCGTGTCGTTATAGGCTTTCGCGGTTAAGGCATTCTGCATTCGTTCAAGCCCTGAACGTGAAACTTTTCCGTCGGACTGCAACAAATTCCCGCGTTCATTCCGTGAGAATAACCCCAAGAAGGATTGAATGAATGACTTATTACCTGCTAAAGGTTTATTCGTATCATAGTCCGCTAACATTGTATCTGTGATTTTTTTCGCGTCATTAATGGCATTCTCGGACGCTGACATTTGTGCTGTTGAACTCTCGTTTGCTTCCGAAGTGAATTTTACCTTGTCAACTTCGCTAATTCTCTCACGAACAAGCACAGGATTTTTCATCTTGGAGAGTGTTTCAGAATTTAACCCGAACTTTGAAGCGTTTTTCTTCAGCCATGAACGATAATTTTGCGCTTTCCCTCTCTTGTAAGCCTGTTTAATCGCCATCACTCGCCCATTGCCGCTTTCTACAACTAAATCTGAGCCGATTATCGGTGCTCCGTCGGAAGCTAAGGGATTTTCACCGAGTAATTCAGGTTGAAGGTCATTCGCCATATCATCAACTTGTCGGCGGCTTGCCTCTCGATTTCGCTGTCTAGGCTGATATTCCTGAGGGTATGCGGGGTTAGGTTCACCGTTCTCCAAAGTTGAAACGACTAAATTATCAGCTTCAACAACTCGATATTGAACGTCGGCTTCTGTTCCTCGCATTGTCCGAACGCGAGCAATATTAGAATTTTGCGGCTCATTGCGAAGTCCTGTTACAGGCGGTAAAAGTATTGAGCCTTCGTTAGACTTCAGAGTTTCATCACTCTGTTTTGTTTCAGGTGAACTCGCTGGAGTTTCTTCAACTAGTGAAACTTTTGGCTTGACTTCATTTTGTGCGTTTTCTGATGGTGAAATTTTTGCCTCGTTATTCACAATATCACGAAGCCCTGTAATCGGCGGTAGAACTTCACTCGTCGGCGATAACGGATTATTGGCGGGAATTGTTATCTGCTGGTCTTCTGGCAATAAATCAATTTTCGGCGGCGTATTTTTATCCTCTGTTGTCGTTTCACTTGGAGCTGAAAGCTGTTCGTCTTGTGCCGGTGAAATTATAGGCTCTTCACCATCAGGGAATAAGTCAATATCATCGTCCTGAACTGTATTTATCACTACGCCGGTATCTCCCCAGAAGTTTGCTATGTAATTATCAAGATTTTGAAGCCGAGCTTCCATATCCTGAATATCTTGCAGAGCATCTAAATCCGTGTCAAGACTTGAGCCATATGAAGAATAAGCATTGTTAATTCTCGTCTGGAGATTTTCGCGCTGACGTTTTAAGGCTTCAAATCTCGCGTTCTCAATCGCAGCTTTTTCATCTTCCGTTAATGTAACAGTATTTTGTCTGTGAGATTTTCCACCGCCAACAAAACCAAATGGAGCAAAAGCAATACTTCCTAATACAGTTGAACCAAGCGTAGGAATAAAAGTTTGTTCAAAGTATTCGGGAAATTTACGTGCTTCTTCAGCTAAAAATCTTGGATAAAGTGCGTTATTACCACTTTGGGCCGTTCGTTTGACTGCTGTCTCTATTAATTGCTGACGTGGCTCTTGAAGACTTTCATCTGCAACTTCAACAAGGGTATTCTTTAAGGCTTCATTAGCCAACCATTTTATACCTCCACTTGCATTGGGGAATAAATAATAATCTAAAAATGTTTTTAACGCACCTTCACCTGCACCATGAAGTGTATCTAGTGTTACGTTGGGCACAAAACTATTTAACCATGATGAAAGTATATCTTTATCTGACCTCGTCTTATCTTGTGCATATACTTCACTTGCTACGTTGCTAGCCTCCGTTAGTGCTTCCGATATTTCTTTCGTGAGATAACCTATCGTATTTGACGCTAGCTTAGGCAATCCCTTCAATCCAGCGAGTTTACCTCCAAGAATACCTAACAACCAATATGGCGTACTTGTTCCGAAACCGTGAAACCATTCATCGGAATTTGTAGTTTTACCGCCTCTAACAAAATTTATTGCATCTTCGGAAGCCATCGCGTATTGCTCATCCCAATCATTAAGCATGTTAGCGGCTTGATGAAACATATTATTCTCTCCAAATATAGGAGTTGTAAGCATACTTAATCCTCTTTCAAGAGAAGCATATGTATTTAATGCACCGCGAAGCCCTGAGTCCCAAATTCCTACGCCATAATTTGCAAGCCATCTTGCTGGTGTATGCAAAAATTCAGGTACATGATTTGCTCTTAATGCGTATTCAAAAGCTGTCTCTTGGTCTTGCGGCTGAGCCTGCTCCGAAATTGACTGATGAAGTTCTCTGTTCTTGATAGTGTTCAAGTCCTGCGCTAAAAATAAACCTGGTATGTTCGTTAATGGTTGACTATTCTCCGATACTTGTTGCTTTATTCTGTCTAAATCCTCTGATATTGTACTCATTAATTTATTTTTTTCCCTCTCAATCTTTCTCCAAAGTAAAAAAATTTCCCAGCTTGGTGTGCTGAGAAATTCAAAGTGTCGTTCGCTAAAACGCTAATTTATAGTCTCGGAAAATCGTACGGATTATACGGTTCAAAAGCATCTCGCGGCGGAAGATAATCAGGCCATCCCCAAGAAGGATGATTTAATCGTTCTCGTCTCACTCTTTCCATCATATTAGAATGAAAATCAGGATTTCCCATTAACCTATTCAGCTTTCGATTGTAATACTCCGCAAAATCTGACTCGTCCTGTGTTAATCCGTTCAGCTTACTCAATAATTCCTGCGTATCAGCATCCGTCGTATGGTTGATATTGTCCGTGAAAATTGGGGCTGAAAATTTTTCAGGACTTGTCTTAGGGTCAGGCGGTAATTGTGCGGTATTAGGGTCTGTAGTGTCAGGCTGAGTTGTTCGATTGCCGTTTAATCTGTCTACCGCTCTTATTTCTGCTGGATTAGTTTTCACGCCTCCAAGTTTCGTAAGATACGCATCAAAGTCAGCTCGTGAATTTATCCCTTTTTTACTATAGACTCCAGCGTCTGCTTTTCGGCACATTCCCTCATAAAGTTCTTGCGTCATAAGTCGTCCATCAGTAGTTGCCATTACTCTGCCGTCTTTGGTACGCCACGCAATATTATCTTGAGTTTGCTTTATTTTCGGTCTAGATGAAGCAATATTCACAGGTGCTGTTAATGCTGGCGACATTCCAATTTTCTGATAGCTCGGCCGCATATCTAATTTCGGATTAGTTTGCACCGTCCTATTCGTTATGTCTGGACTTGTCATTGCAGGTTTCCTAATTTTGCTTGAAACATCAGGACTTACGGAAGAAACTTCAGAATTTGCAACAGAAACATCCGAACTCGTTACATTTGGTGTCGGAGTATTTGCGCTTGCAGTATCTCCATATGCTGCAAAGCCTTCCTGCATTAATGCAGCTCGTACTTGGTCAGCTGGCTGGTTTCTTGTGCTTTGGAGTGCGCTAAATTCAGCTTCATTTACAGTTTGGCCGTTTGGATGCTTGAATAAGATTTTTCCGCCTGGCTGAGTTGAATTGCTATTCTGTTGCGCTCGTAATTTCTGCGCTTGCTGACCTGTTATTTCTCGGCTTATATACGGCGTAATTAATTCCAGGAACTTCACAGGGTCTACACGCTGACCATCTATTTTTGCCTCCAAGTGCATATGATAGCCGCCGTTCTTCCCTCGTATATTTCCGGTATTCCCAACTCCGCCGATTACATCACCTGCTAATACTTCCTGCCCCTTCTGAACTCTTATGCTGCCATTATCCATATGACCAATTCGGAACCAGATTTTATGACCGTTCAAATTGCCTTCTAAGTCTACATAATTTCCGTAACCCGCATGACCTTTCACTACATCCGCAACTGTAAGCCTCGTTCCTGCGTCGGGCACCAGTATAGGCGTTCCCTTTTTAGCTGGATAATCCGTGCCAGTATGATTATATTTCGTGCCGTCGTTATGAGTTCGAGGCGTTCCGTAACTTGATGAGATTACTCCATTATTGGCGTGGCCTAGCATATTCGCTCCGATGTCCGTTCCTGTCCCCAATCTTGAAGCATTCAGACTTGTTGACTGAGAATTATTAACAGGTTGACTTGGAGTTTCTTTGTTCTGGAATATTTGATTTATTTGAGCATCGACGTTATCAAGCTGACCTTTTACTTGTGAAAGTTCATCATCTATCCTTTGGAGTTCTGGTGATTTTTGGCCGCTTCCTTCTAGGCCTGAGGCTACTCCGCCTGAAATATTCTTAACTTCGTTTTCTCGTTCAAGCCGTAATTGCTTAAGACGTTCTAGTAATCCCTTTCGCGTCTCTTGAAGTGTTGACAACTTCTGTTTCTCGTAATTACTCAATGATACACTGTTGGGGTCAATTGGCCCGCCGTTCCCGAATTGGTCGAGCTTCCATAATCGCCCATCGTCTCCATATTGATAGGTGTATTTAGGCCGGTTCGCTTGCTTTCTATTATAGTCTAATGTCTTGTTGAATTGTTCTTTTTGCTGAGCGAGATTTCTTGTAAATTGTGCGTCCTGCGTCGTTAATTGTCGATTACGAAAATCATTATCCGCTACTTGCTGAGGCGTTAAAGTGTTCGTATATTCTCCGGCTTGCGTGTAATCGCCAGTCGCTGGGTTAAAAGTCCCGTAACGTGTCGTTGCTCCGGTATTCTGTAAATAAGGCTGTTTATGGGGGTTAGCATATTGATATTGAGCATTGGCCTGGTCAACTGCACTATACGGGATTAAGTTTCTTATCGCTCCTCCCCAAATTTCTCCTAAGCGTCCGGCCGCATCCGGAGACTTCATTACCGCGTCAGCTAACTCTTTCTTTAACATTTCCTGCCGCGCATTCTCCGAAGCATTAAAATACGGCGCAACCATATTAAATGCGTCGGCTGTGTTCATCCCCGAAAATCTCTTATTGCCAATTAAATCACCGAAAATTTGAAGTAAATCGGTCTGTGTTATTGGTTGTTGTTTAGCTTGTTGCGGGGTAGCTTGCGGAGCTATTCCCGCTGTATTCGCGTCAAATTGGCTTAAGGCTGAATTTCCACTCTGATTGAATGCGTTCTCCCAGCCGTTTGTACCTTGCTCAGTTAATAAATTCGTCGGTTGCTGGCCGCCATTCATGAGCTTGGCAAATTCTCCTAGAAATGCATTATTCTTTCGGTTCGCGTCTCGTTGCTGTTGTTGTTTTATCGCATCACTAATTAACGGGCTCAGAAAATCTACTAATGCTTTTGCTCCCCAATTCGGTCCTTCGTCTCGGATTTGTACTACTGACATTTGCTAATTTCCTCCATTACTAAAAACCTTTCAGCTTGTGTTGCATGCCTAATGAGGTCATATAAGGATTGGTGTTCGTTACTTGACCGGCCGCATTTGCTATCGTTTCGGCTATCGGACTAATTTCTTTCCTCACTTTGGCTATATTTCCTTTCGCGGGGTTTATCCAACTTGTTGCCATTTCTTTTAACATATCGCCTAGCGTTTTTATATCCTCATTCTTCGCGGTTCCGTTCATCATGTCATTTACGGTACCAAGCCCAGTGCCTAAACCTGTAAGCCAGCCTTGCCCCGTTAATGTACCGCCGAGCGTCGCCAATCCACCTAACATACCTAATAAATTATTTCCGCCGCTATCTTTCACATACTGAACTGCCATTAATCCCTTTCTCCTCCATCAAAGAAACATCCCGCAAAATTCCTCAAATATCCTTGCAATTGCTCCAATGTTATTAAGCCCTTGCCTATTGATACTCCAAACTCTGCAAATTTGTTCTTGGCGTAAAATTCTTCGCTCACTATTCCCTTGAAGTCCTCATAGCCTAATTTTCCGTATTTCTCCAA
>JAFTCP010000082.1 GCA_017454625.1 Synergistaceae bacterium | reverse complement strand
GAGCCACCGGCTCATAACCGGAAGGTTCCTGGTTCGAGTCCAGGTGGGCCCATTAATTTTTGAGTGTGATAATAACAGCTCCCAGATTAAAATTTGTCTGGGAGTTTTTTTGTAGCTATATTCTTCCGTAAAGTTTGCAGGCCGCCTTTATTCTGTCAGCTAATCCGTCAGGTATCGCGTCCTTCAGCATTCTCCAAACCCAATTTCCCGAAGGTGTCGACGGGACATTAATTCGCGCTTCTGCTCCAAGCCTCAAATAATCCTGCATGGGAATAATCGCCGTATCAGCTACCGAACTCACAGCCAATCTCGTAACTTCCGACGTAAAAATATATCCGTCCATCACATCCCGGCCAATATAAGAAGCAAAGTTTTTAATCTCGTCTTCGGTCGCGTCATTGTCAAACCATCCGCGCGAAGTGTTATTGTCGTGAGTTCCAGTGTAAACTACGCTATCCCGTGTGTGGTTGTGCGGAGCGTAAGGATTATCGGCAGGATTTCCAAACGCAAAGTGAAGTACAAGCATTCCGGGAAGATTATAATCTTTGCGCAGTTCCTCAACGTCGGGCGTAATAATTCCTAAGTTTTCAGCCCAAAACGGCATCTCCGGAAAATTCTCTTTCAGACACGCAAAAAACTTTTCATATGGAACTTTTACCCATTCACCGTTAATCGCAGTCTCCTCACCGTAAGGGATTGACCAGTAAGCCGCTAATCCCCTGAAATGGTCAATGCGAACTCGGTCAAACATTGAGAGCAAATTTTTGATGCGCTTGATCCACCAGGAAAAATTATCTTTCTCCATTACGTCCCATTTATACGTTGGATTTCCCCACAATTGGCCGGTCGCGCTGAAATAATCCGGAGGAACTCCTGCAACTGTTACAGGGGTCAAATCCTCGTCCAAGTCAAAATATTTCGGGTTCTGCCAAACGTCCGCACAATCCCGCGTTACATACAACGGGACATCACCGACTAACTCAATATCAAGCGCGTTCAACTCTTCCTTGAGAGCCTTAATCTGTGAGAAAAATACATATTGGTAAAATTCCTGACGAGCAATCTCCTCTGAATACTCAGCCTGAAATTTTCTCAACGCTTCCTTGTCCCGATGCTTTAACTCCTCCGGCCAATTGTACCAAGCCTCTCCGCCTTGAACCTGCTTAATCACGCTGAATAACGCAAAATCCTTCAGCCAGTCCGTTTTTTTCACGAACGCTTCAAAATCAGCCTTGCCGCTCTTCATGCAATGCTTATAGGCCGCGTTGAGTATCTCAGTTTTAAACTCTCTGGCCTGCTCGTAATCAACTTTGTCGGGATTTTTCGTGAAGTCATATTTTGCCGCAATCTTCTTCAGCTCATCAGTCGTCAATAATTCTTCATCAATCAACAATTCCGGACTGACCAGCAAATAATTCCCGGCAAACGCAGAAGTCGGACTATACGGCGAATTTCCGCACCCGGCATCAATCGTCGTCATCGGTAAAACCTGCCATAAAGACTGCCCGGCATCGTGAAGAAATTTCCCAAACTTCAAAGCCTCAGGCCCGAAATCTCCAATGCCGAAATCTGAAGGAAGCGACGTAATCGGCAGTAATATTCCCGCAGAACGTTTTCTTTTCTTAGTCATGAAAATTTTTCCCTTCCATAAATTTATTTTGTCCCAGTACAGCCCGTGTTGAACGTCGTTCCCTTCAGGCTTCACTAAGAATAATTTTTATCTCACATTGACGGCGTATTAAATTACTCCGGAGTCATAAACTACATAGCCCGCGCAGAAAGTCATAGTTACGTCAATTCCGGCAATCTCTTCGGGTCTCACTAAAAACGGATCCTGTTCAAGTATCACAATATCCGCGTCATTCCCTAGAGCAAGTTCACCGCGCCGAGATTCACAACTCCCGTTCCATGAAGCCGACCAAGTGTAAATACTCAGAGCTTCAGCCACGCTCAAGCCATGACTTACAAGCTGACTTATCCCACGTAACGGAGGCATTAAGTTTTCACCAGAGCCGGCGGAGATAACTAAACCGTTTTGAAACGCCTCATGCATAAATTCATCGTCGGAGCCGTTAATGTAAATTCCGCCTAAATTGAGCATCTTCATTCTGTCTAACATGCTCCCATTGAAGCCGCGTATTAAATGCCGTGAGTTTTTCCGGAAACGTTTTATCACGCGTTCAATGGCATTAATGCAGTATTTGTTGTTGTCGCTGATAATCTGACAGCCTGAGAGATGAGCCGAGTTAATCATATTTTTCTGGTCCTGCTGGTCAAGATTTCCTCCTACAATAATTCCCCCGAACCTGCAAAACGGCTTGCCGTCCCCCGTTCGTAATCCCGTCGATAAAAACTCGTTGAGCGTATTAACGTCGTCAAATCCGAAATCGCATCGAAGCCTGAACGATAAAAGATGATAAGCATCCGTGAAAAATATATCCCAAAATCTTTTAGCATCGTCGTAAAAGTCCGACCATATCTCGGTAATTCCAAGTGCGTTAATTTTCGGCGAATAAGTCTTAACGAGATAAATTATGTCCTCTTCGCTTAATGCCGGTAAATGTCCCGCGAACTCGTCAAGTTCAACATTGTCTTGCGGCATATTGAACTCGTTCATTGCTGGCGTGTTCAAGACGACGTGATTATTTTTCGCGTCAGTGATTGCACAGGGAAGCTCAGGAATTACGTTATCTATGTCGTCGCGCGAGATTATTACGTCATCCGGAAGGTTACAGGCAATATACCATCCTCGCAAAGGTTTCGGCGTGGCGTGTGAATAAGTTGTGAGTGCTTCCGTAAATTCTTTAACCGAATGGACACTGCTTAAGTTCAAGCGTTCCTGATTTTCCGACCACGATAAAAAATTTGCGGCAGTATTGCAGAAGCCGGGTAAAACAGTTCTTCCGTGAAGGTCAATAATTTTACCGTCAAGGCTGCTCATTTCGTCATCAATCGAGACAATCCGGCCGTGTTCAAACGTAATATTCGCGGCTGTCCCTGATGGAGTGTGTATTCTGCCGTTAATTAGTGAAAGTTTTTCGTATTGGGTCTGATCCAACTGGACAAAGCCCCCTTTATGTTGTAAAGATACAGCCCGCCCGAAATTTTACAGGCAGGCCGTTAAAATCATGCTAATATAATCCAGTGTGCTTCGTGCCGATTCCGAAGATCTGTAACGAAGTCTCCATGAGTTCATTTTGTGCTTTGACGAGGAAAGCTCCCATAGCCATCTGAACTTTTGCCTGGCTCAAATCCATTGACGCTTCAGCTACGCTCATGGGGTCCGCGCCGCTCTCCATAACTTTTGCTCCGGCGGCGTTGGCTGTGTTGAGGGAACTTTGCATCATAGCGAGCCCGTTTTGTCCGAGCGAATCAAAACTCTTCAGGTTAATCATATTAATTATGCCCCCTTTCATGAATAAATTATATTTTACCAGTAAAGCCGCAAAACTTTACATTTATAATTTCGTGTCATTGAGAATGATAAATTAAGCTCATCATAATATTTCGTAAAGTATTCAGGTCTGGCAGTCAAAGTTAATAGGCTGTATAATTTTTCACGTTATCGAATAAAACTTTTCAGGAGGTACATTAATCATGGAAACACGAGTTGCTGTAATGAGTATCATTGTGGAGAACACGAAATCGATTGAGACACTTAATAACACTTTGCATGAGTTCCGGGATAATATCATCGGCAGAATGGGATTACCTTACAAGCCCAAACACATTAACATTATCAGCATAGCTCTTGATGCTCCGCAGGACGTAATCTCGGCACTCTCAGGAAGAATAGGAAATCTTGACGGGGTTAGCGTAACGATCGCATTCTCAAAATAGAACGTGTTATATTTTTTCGTTTGCATCAAAATAGAACATGTTATATTTTCTCGTTGATGAATGAATTAATTCACAAGCTCGCAAATAATCATTCACTAAGTCTTGAAGAATACGAAGCTCTGATTTCCCAGCGTGATGAGCAATCTTCAAGGCTTCTTCGTGAATTGGCCGTGAAGACGAGACGTGAGATTTACGGGACTGATATTTACGTGCGGGGCTTAATCGAAATCTCGAATATATGCAAAAATGACTGTATTTATTGCGGCATTAGACGGAGCAACACGAACTGTGAGCGTTACAGATTGACTCCGGAAGAGATTATTGCTTGTTCGGATGAGGGATATGATTTAGGCTTTCGGACATTCGTACTTCAGGGCGGGGAAGATAATTTTTTCACTGACGAAATTTTAGGCGGGATTATTCGGGAGATTAAGGCGCGGCATTCTGAGTGTGCTATAACCCTTTCACTTGGCGAGCGTTCACGAGAGAGTTACGCGTTCTTGAGAGATTGCGGGGCTGACAGATATTTACTCAGGCATGAGACAGCGGACAAAACGCATTATGAAAAACTTCATCCGTCAGAAATGTCATTTGATAACCGTATGAAATGTTTGCAGGAACTTCGCGAGCTGGGCTATCAAGTTGGATGCGGTTTTATGGTCGGTTCTCCGTTCCAGACGGCGAAAAATCTTGCTGAGGACTTAAAGTTCATCGAGACATTCAAGCCCGAAATGTGCGGAATTGGCCCGTTTATCCCGCATAAAGATACTCCGTTCAAAGATTATCAGGCCGGAACTGTTGAATTAACTTGCTACCTTCTTTCTATAATAAGACTGATTTATCCTCCTGTCCTTTTGCCAGCAACAACAGCACTCGGAACGATTAATCCCATTGGCCGCGAAATGGGAATTTTAGCAGGAGCAAACGTCGTGATGCCGAACTTGTCGCCCGTGAATGTTCGCAAGAAATACGAGCTTTACGACAACAAAATTTGCACAGGCGAAGAAAGCGCACAATGTAAAGATTGCCTGAATAATCGCATGCGGAAAATCGGCTATGAAATTGTTACGGCGAGAGGAGATATTATCAGATAAGCAACGTAAATGATATAATTAGAAGCGTCCGGGATGACGCGGACGGTGGTAAAAATGGTTGCCGATTATGGGTCGCTACACCTTCAATCGGACTTGTAAAATGTTGATGTAGTTACTTTCTTTTTATTGAGCGGATGAGTATCGCTGCCGCCACTAATAGCTTTGCAATTGCTAATACCAGCTCAGTGATTTCGTGAAGCATTTGCTCTCACCCCCATTCTTGCCGGGGGAAAATTTTACCCTTATGACAACCCCCCGGTAAGTTGCCCCGGGGTCATCCTGTTTCACTACGGCCGAAACTGTTGATATTTTACCAGATTAAATTTTGCTGTGAGTTTTTGCCAACAAATTCAAGAGGAATACGAGGCTCTATTTTCTCAACACAGCTGGCAAACCTAAAACTTTTTCGTGATATGAAACATTTTGCTTGTTATATGAAGGGGAAAATTTTTTCGCTATTCATAATTTCTTCAAATATACGTGTTAATAATCACTATGCTATAATGCGATTTCACAAAGCACTTTCACAATAAAATTAATAATGGAGGCGGTTAATTTAATGCTGAAATTTTTTACGCGTATAAGAATATTAATGTGGATTTTATTATTGGTCGGAGTAGGTTTTCTCGTCAGCACTCAGGTTCGCTTAAAACTCGCTCAGGCCCAGCAAAATTTACGTTCGCTTGAAACTCAGACTGAAACAGTTTATCCCGTCGAGACCGAAACAGTTACATCAACGAACTGGGAAACTTGGCGAAGCTATTACGGTCAGGCAAAATCCGCTCACACTCAGAACATCACGACTTACGAGCGCGAAATCGTCAGAACTGTAAATGTCGACGTTGGAAGTCCGGTAAAAGCAGGTCAGACGGTTATAACTCTTCAGGTTGCGGCAAGAGGAGCTCAGGTTCAGTCAGGGAAGACGGCGTACGACGAAGCATTATTGAATTACAACAGACTGAAACAGTTAAACGCTAAGGGAGGAATTTCCAAATCAGAAGTTGACGCGGCATATTCCAGAGTTAAGACGGCCGAAGCAGCTTTGAAGTCAACACAGTCATCATTACAGCGGACGACGCTCAAAGCCAGCATTAACGGTATAGTCTCAGCACGAAACGTTGAGCCCGGAGAAATCGCCGAAGCCGGAGCAGTATTATTATCAATCGTTGACCCAAAAACTATGGAAGCCGAATTAATGGTGTCGAAGAAGGACGTAACGAAAATTAATCGCGGAACTCAAGTAGAGATTTATGTAGACGGCGAAAAACACACAGGAACAGTTAAGCGCATCAGCCCGGAAGCTCAGGCGGGTTCAGGACTTTATCCCGTAATCGTCGGACTTCCTGAGAACTCAGGGATTTTGCCGGGAACTTACGTTGAGGGCAGATTTAGGGTGAGTTCACAGACGAATGTTGTCGTAATTCCCTCAAACGTAATAATTTATCGCGGAAGCACTCAGTCAGTCTATCTTGCGGACGGGAACAAAGCCAAGCTCACGGCGATTACAACAGGAGAAGGACGCGACGGAAAAGTCATCGTAACTTCGGGACTTAAGCCGGGAGACGCATTAATCACAAGCGGAAATCGTGTACTTTACGACGGAGCCGGAATTGTCAGGAATGTAGGAATTGCAGGAAGAACTAACGGAAATAATCAGGGTAATTCAAACGAGGGCTAATTTTTCATGAGAGGATTTATAAAGTTTTGTATCACGCACCCAGTTTTTACTGGGTGTTCTGTTGTTATATGGATATTGTTAGGGATTTCAAGCTATTTCACGCTCGGTGTAACTCTCTATCCTGATGTTGAGCTTCCGTTTGTGCTTGTCCGAACAATCTATCAAGGAGCAGGCCCGAACGAAATCGAACAGTTAATCAGTAAGCCTCTCGAAGACGCATTAGCTGACCTCGAAAACTTAAAGTCAATCACGACGTACTCAATCGAAGGCATCTCAATGGTTGCCGTCGAAATGGAAGCAGGAACAAATCCCGACTTAGCACTCGTTGACGTTAATAACAAGGTTAAAGCGAAAGTCCCGGATTTGCCCGATGATGCCGACGAACCAGTTTCAAGCAAATTTGACATCAGCGCACAGCCCTTCTTAATCGTCTCGTTCACTTCGGAGATGCCGGAGAAGACAGCGAAAAAGATGATTGAGGACAGAATACAGCCGGTTGTTGCTCGTGTTGAAGGAGTTGGACGTGTCGACGTTACGGGAGGACGAGACCGGGAAATTCACATTAACTTAGATCCGGCGGCATTGAGCGATTACGGAATAAACTATATGCAGGTCTGCAACGTCGTAGCCGCGAATAACCAAACTACGCCTTCAGGTTACATCACTCAGCGGCAGGATGAAGTCTCTCTAAGATTAATGGGCGAATTTAACGAAGTCGAACAGCTCGAGGATATTTTAATCCCAACGCCTAACGGTCAGCCAGTGAGATTGTCAATGCTCGGTGAAGTTGTTGACGGCGAGGAAGACCAGCGAAGTATGGCACGTTCAGACGGTCATCCTGTTGTTCAGCTCAGAATAAGCCCGCGTTCTAATGCAGACGTTGTTGAGGCCGGCAATCAGATTAAACGCTTAATGACACGAACAATGCGCGACTTCCCGGAGTTTCAATACGAATACACTTACGACGACACAGGATTTGTTGAGAGCGCTGTAAAAAATATCATTCGTGATACGGCGATCGGAATTGCCTTAACGGCTCTCGTAATATATTTATTCTTGGGCAGGTTCTCAGCAACTTTCATAGTCGCCTTCTCAATGCCGGTTGCTTTTGCGGCTACGTTCGTCCCGTTACAGGTTCACGGTTACACTCTAAACTTAATGAGCACGCTCGGACTTGCTTTATCAATGGGAACGCTCGTTATGAACGCAATCTTGATAATCCAGAATATTTATAGATTTCGCGACATGGGATATGAGCCGTTTGAAGCGGCCGAAGAAGGAACCGTTGAAATTTCAATGTCCGTATTGGCCGGAGTTTTAACGAACTTGGGAGTTTTCATGCCGGTTGCTTTGATGTCGACAATTGCTGGCCAATTCCTGAAGCCTTATGCTGTAACGATCGTTTATGCTACGGCGTTTTCACTCTGGGTAACAATGGCAGTAACTCCGTGTTTGGCGGCACGTATCAAGAAACAGCAGGGAAATTCAGCGGAGCTCCCATTAATCGGCAAAATTTTAACAGGCTGGTGGAACTGGATATTTGACGGCTTCCGTGATTTATTCTTCATAGTTCTTCACGTGGCTATGAGATTTCCACTTTTGACCGTAATTTTCACGATACTTGCGACTTACGGCTCATTGAAACTCGGCGGCTTCATCGGAACACAATTTACTCCATCAATGGACGACGGAACAGTCAGAATTACATTGACGCTTGATAACAATTCATCGATTTACAGAACGGCTGACTTGGTTTATCACGTTGAGGATTATATTAATTCACTTCCTGAGCGCAAATACATCAAAAACGTAGTCTCGACAATAGCAAGCTCAATGCGGAGTAACTCAATCAGTGAAGCTCAAGTTGCGTTGTACATGACCGAAGATCCGGAGCGTCCTTCAACTCAAGTTTTAGCCGACAAGATAAGGCCGTATCTTTCGAGTTTGCCGGGAGTTGACATAGCGATTGCGGCGACACGTTCAGGCTTCGGAAATCCGATCGAAATTCAGATTAAGGGACCTGACTTGAACGTTTTGTATAATCTCGCTGAGGATATTAGAGCGCGAGGCAGAACTATTCCGGGCATTCGAGACTTGAAAATTGAGATGGAAATGGGAAAACCTGAGCTTCAAATTCACCCGTTAAGATGGCGGCTTGCTCCGCTTGGGATAAATATCTCTGACTTGGCCGGCATTGTTCGAGGCTATTTAATCGGACGAGACGCGGGGAAATTCAGGCAGGGCGGCTACGAGTACGACATCAAAGCCAGGATTGCGCGTGAAAAGGCAAGCGATATTTTCAACGCTCACGAACTCCCGATAATGACGGCTTACGGTTTAGTTCCTCTTGATGAGATGGCAAATGTTTCATGGAGCGACGGCCCGACGGAAATTAGGCGAGTTGAACGTGAACGCGCTGTTGTTGTTACGGGAAACGTGAGATTTATAACGTCAGGTGAAGGCAACGCGAGAATGCGTGAGGTTGTTGACCAAATGACACTTCCTGAGGGAGTTAGCATAAACTTCGGCGGTGAACAGGAGGATATGGCCGAGAACTTCATAGAGTTAATCCGAACGCTCGTAATCGCAATCGTCGTAACGTATCTTGTCGTCGCGGCTATACTCGAAAGCTGGATGTACAGCGTGATAATTCTTGCGACTGTCCCTATGGCGGCAATCGGAGTTGTCCCGGCAATGTTAATCTCCGAAGTCAATATCTCGATATTCGCGCTAATCGGAATGATTATGCTTGTCGGAATGGTCGTTAATAATGCTATCGTTGTCGTTGATTACGCGGAAGTTCTGAGGCTGAAGGGAACGCATCCATATGAAGCCGTCGAGGAGGCCTGCCACGTGAGATTTAAATCATTGTTAATGGCCGTCGTTACGTCAGTTGTCTCACTTCTGCCGTTATTGTCGACTGGACGAGGGAGCGAAATGAAACGTCCGATCGCTGTCGTCGCAATTGGAGGCTTGATAGCTGGCGGAATGTTAGCGATGTTGTCAATTCCTGCGGCGTATAAAGTTTTGTGGCGAGTTCGGTTATTCTGGGCTAGAATTAGAGGCCGTGAATATGGCGAGAATGACGACGAGGAAGAATACGAAGACGACGATGACGACGAATAATAAATTTCAACGTTGTCAACACATAAAATCATGAGGCTCATAGAAATATGGGCTTCTCTTCTTTTTTCATGGAGAATATGAATGATAACGAGTGAGGAGATTGGAACTTTAGCACTTGAAGCGATGCTCGTTGAAGTGTCCATAACTCCCAAGCCTGGACTTGTCGACAGGAATAACAGCGGTGCTCATCATGACATGAATTTTTTCACGTTTTTGAGGAGTGCCGCTTCTCTTCATTCGAGCTTTGAGGAGTTTGCGCGAGCCGGATTTGTCGGAGGAGAGAAAAACTTTTCACCGGTTCAAGTTTTCCCGTTAATCCGTCAAATAGGGATTGAAGCCGAAAAGAGGATGTTTGCGGCTACAGACGGGATTAACACGCACAAAGGCGAGATTTTCTCATTGGGATTGTTGAGTGCGTCTGCGGGATTTTTTGCGGGTAAAAATGAAACACTCACGGCTGAAAAAGTTATGAAACTTGCAAGTGAAATGTGTCATGGAATTTGCGAGCGCGATTTTGCGGGAGTTCATGACAAGAAAGTTTTGACGAAGGGCGAACGCGTTTATCTTGAGCATGGAATTACGGGCATACGCGGAGAAGCTGAGGCCGGTTATCCTGCTGTGCGTGATGTCGGACTTCCTGCGCTTAGAAAATATCTTGCTGACGGCTTGAGCCTGAATGATGCGCTTGCGTTTACGCTAATTCACATTATGGCCAATGCTCACGACACGAATATAATATCTCGTCATGACCTGAAGACGGCTGAACTCGTCATGAAGCGTGCGGAAAAAATTTTAGCTGAGAACTCCGGGCTTGAAGGAATACGCGAGCTTGACCGTGAATTTATCGCCGAGTATATCAGTCCCGGCGGTTCAGGGGATTTGTTAGCTGTAACGTATTTTCTTCATCGTCTGGAATGCCGAGAAGATGACAATACCATTTTGTGAGTTTTTCTGCTTGAATGTGAATATCAAAGCCGTGTTCGCGGGCGTAAATGCTCATGTCCTGCCTGTGATGATTGTGCGAGAGGTTTATTGCTTCATTGGCCCATTCTTG
>JAFTCP010000081.1 GCA_017454625.1 Synergistaceae bacterium | reverse complement strand
ACTGTGATCGCGTTCACAATATTCTTATTGTCAAGCTGAACACTTAAGCCGGTTTTGCCGCCCTCGTTATAGCTTAAAGTTCTTCCCTTAGTGTTCGACGGATAACCCATAACCTGCTGTAATGCCGTCTGGCTCATTCCCGTCTTCAAGCCGTTCTGCAATTCCCGGCTGGAGTTCGTGAGCTTAATGCTCGTAATGTCGTCGCCTTTGAACGTCGCAGTAAGCCCCGACCATTCCGCGCTTGATGTCGTGCTTCTTCGCGGCGCTCCGAGTGATTCAAGTATTTCACTGCGATTGCTCCCAAAAGTCTTTAACAGCGCGTTTGAATATCCTGACGGCAAGCCTGAACCTACAGGACGTAAATATTGACCGTAAACCCAGCCGTCTTTGCCGTTAGCGTTGATGTTGTACCAGATGCCCGTATTCTTGCCCGAAGTTACGTTGAAAGTGTCAAGAATTTCAACGCGCGTATTAACTTTCAATTTTCCGAGACTCGCCGAGTTGGTAGTATGATCTGCACGGAAATTTACGCTGTTTCCCGTGATAATTCCGTTTCGCGGCTCCCTGTCAGGAACAAAATTAGGCAGCATGTTCTCAGCAACAGCAAGCCCAGTAGGTTCGGCAACGGACACTTCCGTATTCTGAGTTGTTGATGAATTAGCATTGTTCACGGGAGGCAAATTGTCTCGTGCTGTTACGACTTCAGGCTGAACTATCGGAGGCAAATCTCCGGGCGGAAGTTTACGAAGTCCAAGAAGGAAATACAAAGCTCCTCCAACAGCCGCAACAAGAAGCATTACGCTCAAAACTTTTCGTCCGGCTGAACGCTTGCGCTTTTTGGCTCTTCGTGTGTAAGGAGACTGCGAAAACTCCTGATACGAAGATGCCGCCTCATCATCGACAAACTGCCTCTTAACAGGACGCTTTGAAGCTGAAGCTCTCGGCTGATAATAATCGTCGTCGTCGCGTCTGTCCCTAACTAATACTTTTCGGCTCGGAGCCGTCTGTACTCTGCTCATGTCATCACCATCATCATCATTAAAATTTGCGTTTTCTGGGGTCAATAAAACCTCGTCGTTCGCGTCAACATCATCAACATCATCTTGACGCTGAGAACTTGCAGGAGTAAGAAGCTGTTGATTAATCTCTATGTTCTCTTCACTATTATTATTCAGGATTGGAGGAGTTAATTCAATATTCTCTGCAACGAAAAGTTTAGTCCCGCACGTCGGACAGAAATTAGTATCACGTGAAACTATTTCCCCGCATGTCGGACATGATTTTGTCGTCCTGTGTCTCGTAACTTTTTGAGGCTGAACAATCGGCTGAATTGTCATGTCGTCGTCGTAAGTATTGAAATTTACGTTGTTGACGGGAATATTATCAACAATAGGCGGCTGAGGCGAAAAAGTTCTGTCCTGCTCGTAAAATAAATCCTCGCTTGCTGGTGAATAAGGCTCATCGCTTTCCTGTTCGTCGTCGTAATCGTAAGACATGTAATCTTGCTGCTTTGTCCTGAGTAAGAAACAAAATAATCCGGTGAAGAAATATATTCCTCCGTAAAGCCAAGTATCGCGGGAAGTTGCACAAACTCCGGTTGCAATTAACAGGAACAACGAGCCCCATTTGTTGCGATTAAATGCGATAATCCCCCCGATTAAAGCGAACACGGCCGCCACAATCGGAAGACTTGCAAGCATTGTTGACGGAATTCCTGGAAGCGCTCCGTTGCTGATCGATATTGAACCGAACAGCATAAATACCCCGTGTATGATAGACGTAATCGACACTCCTAAAGTCAACGCTAAAATTATCCAATTCATTTTTTCCCTTTTTTCACTCCTTCAGAATAAAATTACTGCCTATTATACATAATCGCAGGCCGCTCGTAATATTCTATCGCGTAATCCTTCGGCCAATCCCGTGTTATCTTCCGGCCACTCAACAAAGATGTAATCAAGATTTTCACGCTCGAACTTACGAAATCCAGAAAATAATCCATGAGCATAATTATTAATATCATCAAATATAATTTTCTCAGCAAATTTTAATCCATCAAAATTATTTACTCCCATGAAGCCGGAATTGTCAGGAATATTTACAGCTTTATCTCTTCGCAGAATTTTTACGGGAATTGCCGGAGAATAATGCTTGTATCTTGTGCCGGGCGAACGTTTTTTGCTCGTGTTATCCGGGACTTGAAGTTTTGTGTTGATTGCTTCCTCGATAATTTCACGCGACATTCCTCCGGGCCTGAGCATCAAGATTTTTTCGGGATTACTCACATCAATTACGGTGCTCTCAATTCCGACTTCCGTACTTCCTCCGTCAAGAATAAAATCAATCCGGCCATTCATGTCCTGATAAACACTTTCTGAATCCGTTGGGCTTGGTCGTCCGCTTAAATTCGCGCTTGGTGCGGCTATGGGAATATTCGCGGCTTCGATTAAGGCCAATGCAACGGGGTTATCGGGCATTCTCACGGCGGCTGTCTCAAGTCCTCCGCGTGTTCGTAACGGGATAATCTCTCTCGCGGGCAATACGAAAGTCAACGGTCCGGGCCAGAAAATTTTTGCGAGCTTGCGTGAAATCTCATTCATGAAAACGAGGCTTTCAGCTTGAGCGATGCTGTGAACATGAAGAATTAACGGGTTATCCGAAGGACGGCCCTTAGCGAGATAAATTTTTCTGACAGCTTCGGAGTTCAACGCGTCAGCTCCCAAACCGTAAACTGTCTCTGTCGGAAATGCAACGAGACCTCCGGAACGTAAAATTTCGGCGGCTTGCGAGATTATTTTCTTGTCGGGGTTCCATTTATTTATTTTTGCTGTGATTGTCATGCTAAACTCTCACCCTGAACGTCGGCACGAGAAAAGATACTTTTATTAATCTTATTTATCATGTCAAATTTTCCCCGCCTGCTTAAACACAAAGGATAAATTAATCTTCGTTGTGAAAAACTCCTCAGCATTAATGACAAAACCCCATATTCACAATTAATCTTCGCTATTATTATCATCATGAAACTTTACTGTGAAACTTTCGAGAAACTCCGGGAAATTGCCGTTAATAATCGCTTCTCGCGCCTGTTCAGCAATTCTTATTGTGAAGCGTAAGTTATGCCATGAGAATAATCTTGCTCCCAAAATTTCGCCGGTCATCGCTAAATGCCTTAAGTATGAGCGTGTGAAATTCCTGCAAGCGTAACAGTCGCATTCGTCATCCAACGGGGAGAAGTCATGAGCGTAAATTTTCCCTCGCATGTTCAGCCGTCCTGTTGACATGAAAACTGTAGCATTTCTTCCGTTTCGTGTCGGCAAAACGCAGTCGAACATGTCAACTCCGCGCGCAATCCCTTCAACGATATTCAGCGGGTAACCAACGCCCATTAAGTAACGAGGCTTCTCACGAGGCATAATATTTTTCAGGACATCAAGTATTCTATACATCTCCGCATGACTTTCACCGACAGAAAGCCCGCCGATTGCGTAACCGGGAAAATCCAAGCTCGTAATCTCTTCCGCGCTTCGTCTTCGTAAATCCTCATACACTGAACCTTGAACGATACCGAATAAGGCTTGTTTGTCCGGATTGTTATTGCTCATGAAAAATTCTCGTGAACGTTTCGCCCATAAAGTTGTTCGTCTTACGGCATCTTCAGCTTTCTCGTGAGTTGCGGGAAATTCACAGCACTGGTCAAAGCACATGGCTATATCCGAGCCAAGAACTTTTTGCATATTCATTGACCATTCAGGCGACATGATTAACTGCGAACCGTCAATGTGAGAGCGGCATAAAACATTTTTATCCGTAATCTTCTGTAAACGAGCGAGCGAGAATACCTGAAAGCCTCCCGAATCCGTGAGAATTGGCCGGTTCCAGTTCATGAAGTTATGAAGTCCTCCAGCCTCAGAAATAATCTCAGCTCCAGGACGCAAATAAAGATGATAAGTATTCCCAAGAATAATTTGCGAGTTAATCTCCTCAAGCTCACGAGGGGACATTGCTTTAACGGTCGCTAAAGTTCCGACGGGCATAAACACGGGCGTGCGAATAATTCCGTGAGGAGTTACAAATTCTCCGGCCCGCGCTCCAGTAACCGGACACTCCGCGATAATTCTGAACTCAAACATTTTCACTTAATCCCACTCAAAAAAATTTTTCGCGTTAATTTCAACCTGTGATGCAAGCTCTTCAACGCTGATATTACGTTCTCTTGCGACGGCTGAATAAATATATTTCACGTTGGCCGGTTCGTTCTTCTTGCCTCTGAACGGAGCAGGGGACATGTAAGGGCTGTCGGTCTCGATTAATATTCGGTCAAGGGGAATTTTTTTCACGACCTCGCGCAACTCATCAGATGCTTTTCCCGTCCACGTAACAGCTCCGCCGAACGCACATAAACTTTTCATGCCTAATACTTCGTTAAGAAACTCCAAGCCTCCGCTGTAGCAGTGAAATAACATCTTCAAGCCCCTATGAGCCGTGAGAATTTCCATAGCGTCGTTCATTGCTTCCCGGATATGCAGGATTACGGGCATGTTGTTATCCTCAGCAAATCTTAACTGGAGCTCAAACATTCTCTTCTGAACGTCGCGCGGCGAATGATCATAATGATAGTCAAGCCCGATTTCCCCAACAGCAACAACACGTTCATAATGAAGCATCTTGCTGAACTCGTCCGGGATTTTCTCATAAAGTTTAGCCTCATGAGGATGTATTCCAATTGAAGCGTATAACCCCGACGAAGCAAAATCATAAGCCATTCCTGCAGCCTCACAGGAATCCTCGTAATCACAGCCGACAATCAGCATTTTCCCGACTCCGGCACTCTTCGCCCGCATAATTACTCCGCGAGCATCTAATCTAAGCTCTTCTGAATTTATATGACAATGTGAATCTATTAGCATGATTATTTTTCTCTATGTAGTCTCAAAGTGTAAAATTTCAGGCATTAATAAATTTCCTCCTGAACTATAAATCTCCCGTAAATCCCGTAAAAATTTCCCCGTTAATGCCGCGTCGTAAATCGTTCTGCAAGTCTCAATGTCATTCGCAATCTGCCTCATCAGCTCCGATTTATCCGCGAAAGTTTTTATCTCCCTGACCCTGTCAAGAAATACAACGAGCAATTCATCACCGTATAAATCCCCGTTGAAATCCAGAATGTGAACTTCGGCGCGTGTCTCGTTAATATCGTGAAACGTCGGATTATTGCCGATTGAGAGTGCTCCACAGTGCCATTCACGATTTATGAGCAAAGCTGTCGCGTAAACTCCGTAAGCCGGGATTATCTTTGAGCCGGTGAGATTTAAATTAGCTGTGGGAAAATTCATAGTTCGTCCGCGTTCTGAGCCGTGAATTACGTCGCTAATCATGAACCAGTTATAGCCGAGAATTTCATTTGTACCGGTAATATCTCCTGAAGCTATTTTCTTGCGAGCGTTTGAGCTGGAATAAATATTTTTCTCGTATAAGTCAGCGATGAAAACTTTGTTAATCCCGTCAAGCCCGGCCAATTTTCCGAGATATTCAGCGCTTCCCGAACGGTTACAGCCAAAGTGAAAATCACTGCCCATAACTAAACCGTCAACATGAAACTTTTCACGCAATAGCTTCCAGAAATTTTCAGGCGATAAATTCTTGAGATATTCATTGAACGCTAAGACAAACATATTGGGAATGCCTAAGTATTTTCTGACGAGTTCGCGCTCCTTGAGGGTAAATAATGAGTGCTTGAGGGTATGCAAATATTCCGACGGATGCGGGTAAAACGTAACAACTCCCCAGTCGTCGCCGTGTGAGTTTTTGCGGCAAATATCGAGAAGCTCAGCATGTCCCTTATGAAAACCGTCAAATGATCCGATGGTGATTAACATGATGATTTTTCCCTCACACAAACGTATCCAGCAGAATTATTTTCACGACAGAAACATGATGAGTGTATGAAAGTTCCGGCAATTATCGCGTTTTCTCGGCACATCTCAGCTGTCTTCGCATTTTCCCTTGTGAATGTGATTAACATGATTAACCGTTCCTCGCTAGCAAGATAAATTCAGAGTGTCCTTCGTGAAACATGATAATTATTTGGGGACAATTACAAGAGGCTTGATGTAGTCGTAGCCCGCGTAAGTTCCGAAGCCGAGAAAGTTATCGCCTTCAACGCAGATTAAATCCCTCAGGTCAGCAATTCCGCGTGAAACTCTCACTGCTTGACGTAAAAGTATGCTCAATCCGTTAGTGAAACTTTTAGCGTCCTTCGGTGAGACGTAAATACGCGTAAAATTCTCAGCAAGTCTGCTCAAAGGTAACGTGTTATATTCCTCGTCGTCGGGGGAATTTGCATCTTTCACGTTGAATTTGCCGATTGATACACGCTCAAGGGATTTTACATACGCTCCGGCTCCTGTGATTTTCCCTAAGTCCCGCGCTAAACTCCTTATATACGTTCCTCGTCCGCAAGAAATTTCAAGTTCAAGCGTTCCTGTTTCCATGTTAAATGGCGAGAGAATATTTATCTTCCTGAAGAAAACCGGACGCGATTTAATCTCAATTTCCTGACCAGACCGGGCCAATTCATGAGCAGGTTTACCGTCAATTTTCACAGCAGAAATAGCCGGAGGACTTTGAAGCCGCCATCCCGAAAACGAGAATAACGCATCATCCAAAGCCCTCACGTCAAAATCAGCAAATCCCTTCTCAGCCGTAATATTCCCCGAATAATCGCATGTGTCAGTCTCAGCGCCAAATTGAATTACAGCACGATAAACTTTCGGCAACGACATTACGAACTCGCAAAACCTCGTAGCATTCCCGACAAGCAGAACAAGAAGCCCCGAAGCCGTGCTGTCCAGAGTTCCGGCATGACCAACTTTCAGCCCCCCGAAGTTTTTACGGGCAATCGCGACGCATTTAGTGCTTCTGTAATCAACCGGCTTATTTATCAGCACAAGAGAGTTCATGATATTTCTTCATGATTAAGGCTTCAAGCTCATTCATCGCGTCCTCAGGCTTGGCATAAAACGGTGAGCCTGCCGCACGTTCATGGCCTCCTCCTCCGAGTGTACGGGCAATTTCTCCGGCACAAATCGGGCTTCCCTCGCGTGAACGAAAACTTAATCTAACTTCACCTTGCAAATTCTCAGCTATCATCGCGAACAATTTCACTCCGCGTAAGCTCATGAAAAATCCGGAAAGTCCGCACGTCAAAGTCATATCGGCTCCGGTCTCGCGCAAGTCGTCAGCATCGATAATTGAGATCGCAAAAATATTGTCAGGCCCGAAAACTCTTAACCTCTCAAAAGCTCTTGCCCACAATAAAAGTCCCGCTGGCGTTTTATTCTGGATGATTAAATCGTTCATGTAATCCGGCTTAACTCCAAGTTTTATTAACTCGGCGGCGATATTATGAGACAAAGGCGTTGTGTTCGAGAAGTTGAAGCCTCCTGTGTCGGTGTAAAGCCCGGTGTATAAACTTTCAGCGATTTTCAGCGTAATGGGCCAATTTCCAAAAGTCTCACAAGTCGACGAAGCCGAATTATCAACAGAATTTACACAGCCGGATTTTTGGGAATTTCCAGCCGTAAAAACTCTATAAAGCATTTCACATGTCGACGAAGCCGAACCATCAACGCAATTTACCCGTCCGAAAAGCGTATTATCCTCGTGATGGTCGATATTGACGGCGTTAATATTTCTGCTCACGTCAAAGCCTGAAACTCCGCGCGTCTCGTTAGCACAGTCAACAAAGACGTATAAAGTTTTCCCGTCGTCAACGAAGTCAAAATTTTCCTGCGTAACGTGTTCGCCGAAATGTGGAAGATAAGAATACGCATCCGGCAATTTTTCATCAGGACTAAACCAGCTGACTTTTTTACCCGCATTAATTCCCATCTCGAAAACCGCCGTTGCTGAACCTACAGCGTCGCCGTCAGCCTTCTTGTGAGTGAAGATTACCCATGTATCATGAGCCTTCAATATCTCCGAAGCTCGGAATAAATTTTCGGCGTTGAAATTCCTATGTATCATCGTTCTCATTCCCATTGTTGAAGCTGAAGCCGTAATAGTCAGGGCCGGTGTCCTCAGCTTCGTTCTCGTCGTTATTATTATTCCTGTAATCGCTGGAGAACCCTAAATTGTCAAGAATGCTGTCAATTCTTGCTCCGTATTCACTGCTCGTGTCAATCACGAACTCAAGCGCAGGAACACGACGCAATTTCATCGTCTGGCCAAGTAAACCCCTGACTGCTCCTTTTACCTCGTTCAAGTCGCGTAAAATTCCCGGACATTTTCGGGCTTCCAAAGCCGTGAAGAAAACTTTTGCGCGTTCCAAGTCCTTTGAACACTCAACGCCGGTTATGATTATGCTCTTGACGCTTTCTTTCTTGATTTGGCTCTCGAAGATTAATGCAATCTCACGTTGAAGCTGCTTGTTAATCCTCGACATTCGTAAATTCGTGCCCATTTATAAAGAACGTTTCTCCTCTATTACGTCGTAAACTTCCAAAATGTCGCCGACCTCGAAATCTTGATAGCCGTCTAATGAAATTCCGCAGTCCATTCCGGCTTTAAGCTCGCGTGCTTCGTCCTTTTCGTGCCGGAGTGATGCTATTCTTCCGTCCCAAACGACTATTCCGTCATGAATTACACGAACTTTCGCTGTCCTACGGATTAATCCCTTCGTAACGTGTGAACCTGCAATCTTACCGACCTTCGGAACTTTGAAGATTTGCCGGATTTCGACTTCACCGAGTGTATCTTCGCGCAAAACGGGCTTCAATAATCCTGACATTGCGGCCTTGACATCATCGATAACATCATAGATAACGTTGTAAATTCTGATTTCCACGCCGTTCAACTCAGCAACACGCTTAGCATTTCCGTCCGGCCTCACGTTGAAACCGACGATTACGGCATTTGACGTTGACGCTAACATTACGTCGCTCTCTGCAATTCGGCCAACTCCGCGATGAACGATCGAAACTCCGACTTCATTCGTGGCTAACTTCTCAAGGACAGCGCATAACGCCTCAAGTGAGCCTTGAACGTCGCATTTCACGACTAAATTTAGATGGGGCAATTGGCCTTCTTCCAAGTTTGAATATAAATCCTCGAATGATGCCTTCTTGACTTCACCGGCATTCTCGCGCTCATTCATTCTTGCTTCAGCGATAGCGTTGCGGGCTTCCTTGTCGGAATTTACGACCTTGAAACTCTCACCGGGATTAGGAACTCCGTCAAGCCCTAAAATTTCTACGGGTGTGCTTGGTCCGGCTTTCTTGAGTGATTTCCCTGCCCAGTCGAATAATGCGCGGATTTTTCCCCACGTCGAGTTGAACAAAACTATATCGCCGTGCTTAAGCGTTCCATTTTTGACGATGACCGTAGCAACCGGGCCTTTTCCCTTGTCTAAGCGCGCTTCGATAACGACACCTTCAGGCTCAGCGTTCGGGTCAGCTTTGAGTTCCTGCATCTCGGCTTCAAGCAAAACTCGTTCGAGTAAATCATCAACGCCAATTCCCTGTTTCGCCGAAATTTCGACAGCTCCAACGTCTCCGCCCCAGCCTTCCGTGAAAATTCCGAGTTCGCTTAATTGCTGTCTAACTCTGTCAGGTTTTGCTCCGGGCTTGTCAATCTTGTTAATCGCCACAACTAACGGAACTCCGGCGGCTTTAATATGGTCGATTGCTTCACGAGTTTGCGGCATAACTCCGTCGTCAGCGCCTACTACGAGAATAACAATATCCGTAACGTTCGCGCCGCGAGCTCGCATTGCTGTAAACGCTTCGTGTCCGGGCGTATCAAGAAAAACTATAGGCTTCCCGTCATGCATCACAACATAAGCTCCGATATGCTGAGTAATTCCTCCGGCTTCGTGTGCGGCAACGCTGGCATGCCTGATATGGTCAAGTAAAGTTGTCTTGCCGTGATCAACATGTCCCATGACAGTAATAATCGGCGGACGCTCTGAAAGTTTCCCTTGAGGTTTAGCGTCATGCTTCGGAGTTTCGGGTTTCTTGTTAATTTTTTCAGGCTGGGGAGCTGGCTTAGGCTGTGAATTTTGTTCTGGTTTCGCGGGTTTTTGTTGTGATGGCTTTTCCTGAGGCTTGAACTCCCTTTCCGGTTTCTCGTGCTTCTCTTCTCGTTCTGGAGTTCTATCACGCTCAGGCGTTCCCTTTTTAGTCTGAGGCTTGGAAGTTTCGGTGCCGTGCTGTTTCTTCTCTTGAGTTTTCGCTTCGCTGGCCTCGTTCAAAATATTCTCGACAATTTGTGCTGTCTCTTCATCTATTGAGCTTGAATGAGACTTTACGGGTATATCAAGTTGCTGTAATACTGCGATTAATTCCTTGTTGCTCTTGTTGAGTTTCTTGGCTAAATCATAAATCCTAATTTTACTGTTCAAATAGCGTTGCTCCTCTCATTTTGCAATTCTTAATTCTTCAGGCTCATAATCTTTTTCGCGAAACCTGAACTAAGAGGCAGCCCGACAATCTGAACGCCGCCCCTTGAGCCGATAACTTCTGATAATTCTTCCGAGTTCATATCGAGCGTAAAATTCTCACGTGAAGCCGCAAAACTTTTCACGCCCTCAGAACAATCACTTGCGCATAAAACTAAAACTTTGTGTGTAAAATCAGCAATTTTGTCCGTCCCGATTAATAATATTCCTGACTTTCTCGCCAAGCCCAAAACGGAACGGATTTTTAAGTTTACATTGACCGAGAAATTTTTGATATATTCTTCGAGTTCCGGCCAAAAGTTATTATCAATGCTAATTCCCAGAGCATGAGCGAGTGAACCTGACTTTTTCGCCCGTTCGATGCAGTCTAAATCCGGACAGATATATACGCCTCTGCCCGGTAATTTTTTAGCGATGTCAATTACTGCACGACCTTCAGGACTACGGACAATCCTGATTAAATCCTGTTTATCACTCTTAGCGCGACAAACCGAACAAGATCTTTGCGGAATGTGTTTACTCTTCATTCTCACTTGCCATTAAATACGTTTCTTAAGCGTCGGCATTGTTTCGTGCTTCTGTCAATTTTCCAAACGGTTAATTCTGTCATGATTATTTATCATTAAAAACGTCGTGAAAAATATCTTTCAGCGTCGGCATTCTATCGGGTTCAAGCGTGCTTATGTTGATTTTCCAGCCTGTTAATTTCGCCGCAAGTCTCACGTTTTGCCCTGCTTTGCCGATTGCCAGCGATAATTGATCCGGATAAACGTATGCAGTCGCTTCATTTTTCTGGTCCAAGATCGGCTCAACCCGTGAAATTTGCGCCGGAAGTAAAGCGTTCTTGATGTAAATTAACGGGTCAGCGCTGTGAACGATTATGTCAATTTTCTCACCTTTGAGGGCACTACTGACAGCTTTAATTCTGATGCCGCCGTTTCCTACGCAAGCTCCTACGGGGTCAACATTCGGATCCAGCGTAACCAAAGCGACTTTTGCGCGTGCTCCTCCGTCTCGAACGATATTCTTAATCTCGATTATTCCCTGCTGGATTTCCGGGATTTCAAGCTCCATTAACTTTTTGAGAAGTCCCGGATGAGTTCTTGAGAGCGTAATTTTCGGAACTCTCGCCTGATGCTTGACTTCAAGAACGTAAAACATCATAGAGTTTCCCGGCTTGTAAATTTCACCAGGAATTTTCTCTTTCTTTGGCAGAATTGCGTCGGTCCTGTCGTTGAGGTGAACAATTACTTGATCCCCGTCTAGCTTGTAAATAATTCCGTTGACCATATCACCGACTTTATCAGCAAAAGCCCCGTAAGCTAAATCACGTTCAGCGTCGCGAAGTTTCTGAGAGATTACCTGCCGTGCTGTTTGTGCCGCAATCCTTCCGAAGTCCTTCGGGTTACGTTCAATCCTGAGAGTTTGGCCGAGTTCAGCGTTTTTGTCTATGGCTCTTGCGTCTCTGATAGTAATTTCCTTGTCTTTATCCGCAATGACATCTACGATTTTTCGGAGTTCGCTGACTGAAATATCTCCGGTATCATGATTAATCTTAATTTCTATTTCTTGATTGCCGGGATGATATTTTCCGTAAGCTGACGACAAAGCGGACTCCAGCGTTGAAATTATCACGTCGACATCAAGGCCGCGTTCCTCAGACAGGTCTTCAAGAGCATCTATAAAGTCATGACCGAGCTGAATCATTTTTTTCTCCCCTTTTTTCTGCGTTTATTCTCGTTATTATTCTCATCTTCAAACCTGAAAACTAAGTTTCCTCCCTTTATAATCTCAAACGGTATTAATTTCTCTTCACCGTCGCACAACAAATTAATATTTTTCTCATCGACAGCCTGAATAATTCCCGTGAAAGTTTTTCTTCCTTCAAGAAGCTGTGATAATCTTATTCTCGCTTCCCGTCCTGAAAATCTTTCGTAATCGTTTAACGTATAAAGCGGTCTCTCAACTCCCGGCGAACTTACTTCGAGATAATAACGTCCCTTGTCGAGTTCGGGCATGTCAGAGTTTTCATCGAGAAATTTATTCACGTGGCGTGAGACTTCCTCGCAGTCGTCAACGTTAATTCCTCCGAGCGTGTCGATTAAAATTTGTATCTTCATTCTTCCGAAATCCGTACGAACTCCGACATGAACACATTCATAGCCTGAGCGTGTAACGATTTCTTGAATTTGCTGTAAAAAATTTTCATTCATATAATTTTCACTCGCATATAAAAAAAGGAGAGGGCTTTTTCCCACTCCTTCCACGTTTGTAATCATGAAATTGCTTGAATTATACGCGCGAATTTTTACGTTGACAAGTATAAAGGGTTTACGTTGTAAATTCATTCCTCGTATTCTGGCATAACCTGAGACTGAGAACCAACGGGCTTATAATACGGGAAAATTGTAAATCCATATTTGGGATCCTTTGCAAAGTAGTAAACAGATTCGCCCTCTTCAAAGTCAGCTGTACCTGATTTTGGGGATTTGCCTACGTACGCTGCATTTCCGCAGAAAAGACAACCTTCCGGGACAATAAGTTGAGTTCCTTGCGGAATGCCTCCTGATTGTAACTGAAAGCCGCCGTCTGATAATTTGACAGGATGAAGAGTTCTAACAACTTTTCCTTTTCTGTCGATTAACTCCGCAGTAACTTTATCTGGTGAGAAACTCCAATTAGTGAGCTGATATTTTGCGCCTTTTCTCCATTTATCTAAACCGTACTGATATTTTCGGCCTTCGGATTGAGCTGTTTTTTCCTCGTTTATATCATCAACTTTTTCACCGCGCTGTTTCCTTTCATGCTCAGCCTGAATTTGAAGTTTTACGTCCTCATCTTTGCGGCGCTGTAATTCTGCCTCAATTTCCTCATCGCTCATCTCATCAATGGATTTTTTGCGGGCGGCATTAACGACACTACATAACGACATCACTAACACAAGAGCGATAACTGCGCACAAAAACTTTTTCATGATATAAATTTCACCTCGTCTATAAAATTTCTACGTAGTTTATGCTAATGGGGGGGGGGGTATGAGAAGCGGAGAAATGCGTAACTTATCCGAAGAATTTTACTGAAAATAAGGCCCGAAATTTTTCATTCAGGCCAATTTTTAAAACTTACGCGAAAATATAACACGTTCTATTTTTTCGTTAATGAAAATTTCTAGTCGTTATTCCCAACGTCTATAAACACTCGCGAGTAAAGCTCCGGAGATATTATGCCAGACGCTGAAGATTGCTCCGGGAACCGTTGCCATTGCAAGCTCAGGGAAAGTTGACCCCGCTAAACTTGTCGCAAGTCCTGAGTTCTGCATTCCGACCTCGATTGAGAGTGCCTTTGTCCGCGCAACGTTAAGCCCTAAAACTTTTCCGAGAATGAAGCCGCATAAATAGCCTAACATGTTATGAAGAAACACGACAACGAACACAAGCCATCCGGTTGATAAAATCCGCGCGGCATTATGAGAGACTACACACGCAACGATTAAGCATATCGCCGTAACGCTCACAGCAGGCAGAACGTCAACGAGGCTTCTGGTTAATTTCGTGAAGAGCTTGTTGATTATGAAGCCCAAAACTATTGGGATAATTACGACTTGAACGATCGACATAAACATTGCGACTATATCAACTTTGATTGTCGTGTTAAGAAGAAGATATGTTATCGCTGGCGTTAAGAACGGAGCAAGAAGGGTATTTACGCTCGTCATTCCGACGCTGAGAGCAACATCACCTTTTGACAGGTAAGTTATAACGTTGCTGGAAGTTCCGCCCGGACATGTTCCGACTAAGACGACTCCGGCCATCAAAGCGACATCAAGTGCAAACGCAAGACTTAAACCGTAAGCGAGCGCAGGCATAATGATAAACTGAGCGAGACAGCCAAGCAAAATATATTTCGGTTGAGTGAATACGAGTTTGAAGTCGTTTAAGTCAAGCGTTAAGCCCATTCCGAACATTACGACCATCAAAAGGGGATTAATCCATGTCGTCTTTATCCATGTTGAGGACTGAGGAACGAACAAAGCTAAAAGCGTAACGACTACAACAATTGCGGCCATGTAACGTCCGAAGGCTTCACTGACCTTGCGAAGAAAATTCATGTGTAAAATCTCCTGTCCTGTGTAAATTTATTTAACGAGAAATATTATCACACAAAATTTCTCTCATACTCCTT
>JAFTCP010000003.1 GCA_017454625.1 Synergistaceae bacterium | reverse complement strand
GGACAAAAGTCGGACTGTTCCCGACCAACGGGCGGGATTTATCGCTGAGAAGACTTTTCCTTGAGAAGCGAGCTTTTCATGGAAGATATTAATGATGCTGTAACTTTTTACTCCTCGTAATGTCTCATAATAACAATATTCATACCGTCGCGCTTAAACGCTGATATTTTCACCTCATGCGGCAATCTTTAATCTTCGTGATGTTCCATCGGAATAACCGGCATTCCGTTTTTAGCACGATAATCATTCAACGCCGTATGAATTGCTTCTTCGGCCAATACCGAACAATGCATCTTTATCGGAGGCAGTCCATCAAGAGCTTCTGCAACCGCGCTGTTTGTCAAGTTCCAAGCGTCTTCAATCGTACGGCCCTTGATTAATTCCGTCGCCATACTCGATGAAGCTATTGCGCTCGCACAACCGAACGTCTTAAACTTCACGTCATCAATAACTTTTGTCTCAGGATTAACCTTCAAATAAATCTTCATGATGTCCCCGCATTTCGGGTTTCCGGCCTCGCCTACTCCGTCAGCATTCTCAATTTCTCCGACATTGCGCGGATTGATGAAGTGATCCATAACTTTTTTGCTGTAATCTAACGCCATAATTATTTTTCCCCCTGTGATTTAATATAATCTTCCCATAAAGGCGACATTGCTCGTCTTCTTGCTACAATCTCCGGCAAAACATCAAGCACATAATCAATCTGTTCGTCCGTCGTTAATCTTCCGATTGTAAATCTCAATGAACCGTGAGCCATCTCATGTTTCAGTCCCAACGCTAAAAGAACGTGCGAAGGATCTAAACTTTCAGACGAACACGCACTCCCTGTTGAGGCTGAAATTCCCTTAAGGTCAAGCTCAAGCAATAACGTCTCGCCCTCAACTCCGATAAAGCTGAAGTTAATATTATTCGGAAGTCTCTTATCGCCTGTTGCTCCGTTAAGTTTAGCGTGAGGAATTCTCTCAAGGATGCCAGCAATCAACCTGTCGCGTCGTGCCGAGTTTAATGCTTTATCAGCTTCAAGTCTTCCCTGTAAAATCTCCATAGCCTGACCGAAGCCGACAATCCCCGCAATATTCTCCGTGCTGGCTCTGTGCTTGCGTTCCTGAGCTCCTCCATGCATGAAGTTTTCAGGATTAATCCCCTTGCGCAAAAATAAAGCTCCGACACCTTTAGGCCCGTACATTTTGTGAGCTGACATCGAGAGCATATCAATATTCATCGCTTTAACGTCAATTTTCAGATGCGCGGCGGCTTGAACAGCGTCGGTGTGAAACGGAATTTTAAGCTCCCTGCACAAAGCCCCAATCTCAGCAACAGGCTCAATCGTTCCGACCTCGTTATTCGCGAACATTACGGACACTAAAGCTGTCTTGTCGGTGATGGCGTTCTTGACATCTTCGACACTAACGAAACCTTCTGAATTAACAGGAAGATACGTAACATCAACGCCGTGATATTTATGCAGGTATTCAGCCGTGTGCAAAATCGCGTGATGCTCAATCTGTGTAGTGATGAGATGATTTTTCCCCTTAGCTTTTGCTTTATCGAGCGTGCCTTTGAGTGCCCAGTTGTCGGCTTCGGTTCCGGAACTCGTAAAGAAAATTTCTGTCGGGTCAGCATTCAACGCACTGGCAACCTGTGAACGCGCTTTCTCGATTGCTTCCCGGCTCATCTTCGAGAAGGAATACACGCTTGAAGGGTTCCCGAATTTTTCCCCGAAATATGGCATCATCGCTTCAAGAACTTCCGGGCTTGTCGGCGTTGTTGCTGTATGGTCCATGTAGACAAACATATTTATATTTATGCCTCCTTTGATTTCAATGCTCGTTCTCTGACTTCTTCACGTTCAGGATCAATATTAAACTTTTCGAGAAGGGAAATTTTTTCCGCCGCAATATCTTCAAGCGTCGTAGCCTTCAGAATTTCATCAACTGAGCCTTTCACCTTACGCCATAAATTAAACGTTGGACAGGTTACGGCATTCTCACAGCCCTTCTCAGTCTGACACGAGCCGAATATAAACGGTTCACCGAGCGCCTGCAAAATTTCAGCAATATTAATCTCATTGGCCGGACGTGCAAGCAAATATCCTCCCTGCGCTCCTCTGACGCTCTCAAGAATTCCGCTTCGTCGCAATTTCCCGAACAACTGCTCAAGATAATTCACGGGAATATCCTGACGTGCCGCAATATCGCTGACTGAAACAGGCTCATCATGATAATACGAACATAAATCCGATAATGCTCGAAGTCCGTAACGTGCTGTTGTCGAAAGCCTCACGAATATTTTTCTCCCTTCTGACCAATTTTAACGACGCAAAGAATATCATATCCGACATTTTTTATCAAGATTAAGCGTGTCAGATTTATGCGAGCTGAAAAATATAACATGTTCTATTATTATGATGCGTATGAAATTGAAGATGCGAATGATATAATTTTTTGCAATAAATTTTTCACAGGAGGTAACTTAATCATGCGGACCAGAAAATTTTTGTCAATATTATTGTTGTTCGTTTGCGTAGTCTTGCTGAATAGTTCTGCGCGTTTTGCTTACGGGGGGGTTATTACCTTAAAACTACTGAGAACGGAGGCAGTGATTCTAACGACGGCTTAACTTGGAACACAGCATTTGCGACATTTGACCACGCGATAAAAACTGCGGCTTCGGGCGATACGATTTACGTGGCGGCAGGAACTTACAGAGAAAACATTACCTCATCAAAGATACTTTCATTTTTAGGCGGCTATCCTGCGAACGGCGGCAACACACAAGACTTCACGAGAAATAAAGTTATAATCGACGGCGGATATGCGGGTGTTGCTATGTATCTTAAAGCCGATACAACGATTGACGGCCTTACGATTACTCACGGAACGACCGATAGCAGGGGAGGAGGAATTTATGTTGACGGGTGCAGTGTAACAATTCGGAACTCTATTATCACCAGCAATGACGCGGGAGGAATTTATTTAGGGGGGTCGGGAAATTCCAGGCTTGTAAATTGTGAAGTTACTGATAACAAAGAAGATGGCATAAGAAGCTATTCTTCTCATTTATGCGCTGTAATCGGGTCAAAATTTATAGGAAACAGCGGAAGAGGAATAGAGGCAAACTATTATCCAGTTTTCACGATAACTGACACATTATTTGAGGGAAATTTAGACGGCGGCCTTCATGTTGAGCATAGAGATACAACAGTAACAAATTGCATATTCAGGGGCAATATTAATACTTATAATCTTAGTGGATACGGCGGAGGAGCTGAATGCGAAGGTGCTAAATTTATTGATTGCGTATTTGAGAATAATTACAATGAAAGAGGCGGCGGATTTTACGGCTATGGAACTCTCGAAAATTGCATATTCATCGGCAATACAGCGGAAAAAGGAGGCGGACTTTATATTATTGATGGAGGAAGCACAATAAAGAATTGCACAATCTCCGGCAATAAAGCATCCCAAGAAGGCGGAGGAATATTTGATCATAGCGACGAATTAGAGATAACGAATTGCAATATAGCGAATAATTCTGCATCCAATGGAAGCGGTATTTACAGGATTTACTATGATTACTATAATGCATATTACGTGGAAATAATAAAAGCCTGCTCAATTCATAACAACAGCGCGGATGTTTACGGCGGAGGTATATTTGTAGACGGGGCGGCAGAGTTAATCAATTCAACATTAACGGGCAACTCAGCATCAACAGGCGGCGGAATTTACGCGGGAGGCAAATTAACCGTAAAAAATTGCACACTCGTAAATAACGGCAGCTCAGAATTTTACAACACTTATTATCGGCCTGTTTCACTAATCAATACAATTCTATATAACTCCACAACTCCTTATATCTACAATGAAAATTCAGACACAGAGGCAATGACTTTGACGAATTGCGCATATTCAGAACGAAGCCTTTACGGTTCAGGGAATAACGACGAAATTAGCACCGTAAAAATTTCTGACTGGTCAGCGTCCCATCCTGCTGAAATCGTTTCAGTCGATAACGTTGCGCAGACTGTCTTCAAGCTCAAATCAAGCGATATATCCTTAATTCACGGCGGTACCAACGAAGAAGCTCCAGAGACCGACCAGCTCGGAATTTCTCGCGACGTAAATAATCCCAGCATCGGAGCAGTCGAATACTCTTCAGGTTCAAGCAATAATAACAACGGCGGCAACAATGATAATCCCGGCGGCAACACCAATCCTGAAAATCCAGACAGCGGCGATAATGGCAACACAACTCCGAATAACCCAGACAATGGCGGCAATAACGGCACAACTCCCGAAAATCCGGACAATGGAAATAATAATCCCGACGATAATAACACACCCGAAGAGCCTAATGACGGCGGCAATTCTCCTGACAATCCCAACGAAGGCACACTCTCAACCGGAAGCGGAGGAGGCGGAGGCTGTAACTCTTTCAGCTTCATTTACGGGCTTCTTGTTCTCGCGATAATATTAAAACGTAAATAAACTTTATTCATTCCCTCTTTGTGTGATATATAATTGCATGGATTTATCAGCCAATTTTATACACATTCAGAGGGGGAATTTTTTATGCTTTCACTTGAGCTTACTCGTCAATTTTCCATGATGAGTTTATGCCTGATGTTATCGTTTATGCTTCAAAGAAGAGAGAATGTAAATTATTTCATGATAGGCTTGTTCTTGCTGAACTTATCGCAATTGTTTATGTTTAAGGAAGGGAGAATATCTCAATGATTTCACAAGAACTCTACGATAATTACCTGGCAATTTTACGTGAAGAACTTGTTCCGGCTATGGGATGCACTGAACCAATCGCAATAGCCTACGCTTCAGCCAAAGCGCGCGCTACACTCGGAGAAAAAGTTTCAGCTTTACACGTATCGTGTTCGGGAAATATCATCAAGAACGTCAAGGGCGTAATCGTTCCAAACTCAGGAGGCCAGAAAGGAATTGAAGCCGCCGCAATTCTCGGAGTTGTCGGAGGAGACGAGACAAAGGAGCTTGAAGTTATTGCGTGTGCTGACGACGAGGCAAGAAAGTTAACGCGAAAACTTGTACGTGAAAATTTCTGTGATGTTACTCTCGCTGAAGATGTCCCGAACTTGTTTATTGAGGTCGAAGCTGAGGGAAACGGACATAAAGCCAGCGTGAGAATTGAGAACGAACATACGAATATCACGAGGATTACTCGCGACGGAAAAGTTTTATTCGAGCGTGAACCGGCAGAAGCTGAAACTCAAGCGCAAAGTCCTTCGCAAAATTCTTCAGGCAACAGAAACTTGATGAGGCTTAGAGATATTATCGAGTTCGCTAATTGCCTTGAGATTGATGATGTCAGAGAAATTTTTGACCGCCAAATAGAATACAACACTCGGATTTCTCAAGAGGGCCTCGACAATAAATGGGGAGCATGTATCGGCAAGACTATAATTGAGACTTGGGGCAATGACGTAAGAAGCTGTGCTTGTGCAAGAGCCGCCGCCGGAAGTGATGCGAGAATGAGCGGATGCCCCTTACCCGTAATCATCAACTCAGGAAGCGGCAATCAAGGAATAACCGTAACCCTCCCCGTGATAACTTACGCCGAACAATGGCTAATCTCGCGCGAAAAATTATACCGTGCTTTAGCCGTCAGTAATCTCGTCAGCATTTACATTAAACACTTCATAGGCTCATTATCGGCTTTTTGCGGAGCTGTCAGTGCCGCGTCAGGAGCAGGAGCAGGGATTACGTTCTTAGCTGGAGGAGATTATTCCGGAATTAGCCGGACAATCACGAACACTTTAGCTAACGTCGGCGGAATTGTCTGTGATGGAGCAAAACCGAGTTGTGCCGCGAAAATTGCTTCGTCAGTTCATGCCGCAATCTTAGCACATCACATGAGCATGAACGATGATAAATTTATCGGCGGTGAAGGCTTCGTTGAAGATGACGTTGAAGAGACAATAAAGAATATGGGCTACATCGGCAAAATCGGAATGAAGGAGACTGACAAAGAAATTTTGAACGTCATGATTGACCGCGTTGATGTAGATTCCTGTATGTAAAAAATTCTCCCCTACTCATCACGGGCAGGGGGGAAATATTCACGCTGTAAGTCCGTTAAAAACTATGTCCTGCAAAGTGTCAACGGCTTGCGAGTAAGTCAGGTTGTTATCAGCGAGAAACTCAGGGCTTGAGATTGCATTCATCGAGGCAGATAAACATTGATACACCACAGCACTATTTACTGGCCGTATCGTTCCGGCATTAATTCCCTCGTTCAAGATTGACATGAAGACTTCAATTTTAGCCTGCCTGAAAGCAATCCATTTCTCCCACTCAGCTTTATATGAACGCCGCAAATCTCCGTGAAGACTGCTGTCAAATCCCTGATTAAGTTTCATGAACTCTTGAGTAAAAATTTTCAGTTTATCAGCAACAGGCTTATTGTCAGCTAAAATTTCGGCCTCTTTCGCATTAAAGGAGTTTATCAGCTCATCGACAACTTCATGAATAACTTCATCTTTCGACGACACAACTTTATAAAGTGAAGTCTTGCTGACCCTGAGCCTTCGCGTTAAGTCCTCCATAGTGAAGCGGAGAGAGCGTATCTTTATCTCATCAATCGCGGCTTGTATCAATCGTTCCTTGTCCGTCAAAATCACATCACCCGAAAATATTTTATATCATAAGAAAGTTTTATTCCTTCGTAAAATTGGCCCAAGCCTGGTCAAAATGTCTCTTCCTGAGAATAAAATTATAAGACTTCACGGCATTCTCACGAAACGCATTAATCCCGGCCAATCCGCATAAGGCTTCAATGTCGGCTCCCGAAAAATTCTCGCTTTTAGCCGCAAGCTCCTCAAAATTCACGTCCTCGCCAATCTCCCATTGCTTTGAGTGTATCTCAAAAATTTTCTTTCTGGTTTCTTTATCCGGCAATGAAAGCTCAAGTGTTATGTCAAAGCGTCCGGGCCTAAGCAAAGCTCGGTCAAGTAAATCCGGCCTGTTTGTCGCGGCAAGAACGAGAACATTTTTCCCCTTCAGGCTGTCCATCTCAGCGAGAAATTGTCCGGCTGTACGTTCGCTTACTCTTCCGGCCCCAGAGTCATTTTTGCGTTCAGGAACGAGAGCATCAACCTCATCAAAGAATAAAATTGACGGTGCCGACTGCCGAGCTTTCTTGAAGATTTCGCGTATTCCCTTCTCAGAATCTCCAACCCATTTTGATATTAACTCCGGGCCTCTGACTGAGATAAAATTTACCTCGCTTTCGGTTCCCAGTGCATTAGCGAGTAAAGTTTTTCCCGTTCCAGGTTTGCCGGTCAATAAAATTCCTCGTATCGGTGAAAGTTTTGCGTTCTCAAAGCTCAACGAATACTTCAACGGAAGCTCAACAGCATCACGCAATAAATTCTTGGCATTATCAAGTCCGCCTACATCATCCCAATGGACAATCGGAGTTTCCGTAACGACATCGCGAGTTGTTGAGAGTTCGACATCATCAAGAGCACGCATAAAATGACGCATTGAGACTTTAACCTGTGATAATTCCTCTTTGTTGGGAGCGTTGTCAAATAAATCACGCTGAGTTCCAAGCTCACGCAAGCATGTCATCGAGGCTTCACGACACAGAGCCGCCAAATCAGCACCGAGAAATCCCGGAGTCTTCGATGCAATTTTCTTCAAGTCAACGTCATCACTTAACGGCATATTGCGAGTGTGTATGATTAAAATCTCAAGTCTTCCGTCAATGTCGGGCGGTCTAATCTCAATTTCCCTGTCAAGCCTTCCGTGACGACGCAAGGCCGGATCAATCTGATTAGGTAAGTTCGTAGCCGCCATTACAACGGTTCCTCCGCGTGATTTAAGCCCGTCCATCAGCGCAAGAAGTTCCGAGACAACGCGCTTCTCTAAATCTCCTAATACATTTTCACGGTTTGGAGCAAGAGCGTCAATCTCATCAAAGAATATCACCGAAGCCGGGTATTGCTGGGCCTCGTCGAAAATTTCTCGCAATAATTGTTCAGATTCACCGTAATGCTGCTTGATAATCTCGGCTGAATTTACGCTTATGAAATGAACTCCCGACTTCTGAGCAACTGCACGTGCGATTAAAGTTTTTCCACAGCCTGGAGGTCCGTAAAGTAAAAGTCCTCGCGGCGGTTTCGTCCCTAAATGCTCGAATATTTCCGGATGAAGCAAGGGAAGTTCTACCATCTCACAGACGCGGGCAACTTCTTTTTTCAGTCCTCCTATGTCCTCGTATGCGGCGTTAACTTCGGGCTTCTTGAAACTCGGAATAATTTTAGCGAACACGTTATCCATTGATTACATCTCCGAAGCGGCGTTTGCACTTCCCATTCTGATACTCGCGCTAATCTCCTGTTTCATCGCGAAGGGATTACGTCCAAGAACTAAATACATCGTTCCTCCTGCCATAATAACTGAGACTATGCACGTGATAATTCCGACAACTTGAGTAACAAACGGGCTGAAAACTCCATTAATCACGAAGATTGCCGGCATTCCACAGAAAGAAAATCCTCCCATGTAACAGAACGGCATCAAGAATAATATAAATATGCTGTGCCATCCATTGAACCAATTACGGAACCTGTAAGCTATTGTAACACTTAAGAATAAAGAAGCGACGTTGACGAAGAGCCACCAGCACGGGAAATGTCTTATTAACACAAGCGGCTGATTTCCATAATACGTGTAAATTCCTCCGTAGCCTAACAATAATTCTTCTACGACAATATCAGCAATCCCGGAGAGTATCAGGCAGATCCATAACGTTCTTGTCTTAACTCGGCGTAACAAAGCGGCATAAAGTATATAGCCTAAGATTGCTCCGAAAGCCCACCACATTATTGCGACGTACCAGTCAAATTCGCGCCCCATTAAGACGAACATAATATCGCTGGGAATATGAGATTGCGACCAGTAAACTCCGCCAAGATAATTATCAATCGCTTCGGGAACAACACAGAATGCTGCGCCTAAAACCATTACGATTGGAACCCATGACTTGAACTTTCGGCTGTCGAATGCGGCTATGACCAAAAAGAACAAGGCGATTGCTAACATTATCGACGTTGAGACGACTACATGCTCACGATTTTGCGGGAAAATTTCATTGGGGGGCATAAAAGTTTTGAAAACGTCATCAAGTTGAGTTTGAACCGTCGCGGTCTCTTCAGCAAAACATGAACCGGCAAAAGTTATCAGTACTAAAGCAAGCACGAGAAAATAAATCACATAATTCTTCTTTGACATCGTAAAACCTCCTGTGAAACATTTGATACTGAATATAAAATTTGCGTTATGGTGTAAACTTTCAAGAATATAATTTTTTCAGGAGGTAAAGTTTTCATGAGCAGTAATTCTTTCACAAGTTCCCTGCCGTTCAAGCTGATTGTAGCTTTGGTGCTGGGAATTCTCGTCGGTCTCGGTTTGTCCTCAATCGAGGGAAACGCGTTCTGCACAGCCCTGCTTAATATCATCGTAACAATCCGTTACATTTCCGGCCAATTCATTAACTTCTGCGTGCCGTTAATCATTATCGGTTTTGTCGCTCCGTCAATTACCCGCTTGGGAAGTAACGCGTCAAGAATGTTAATACTCGCTTTAATTCTTGCTTACGTCTCATCAATCGGCGCGGCATTCTCAGCAACAGTAGCAGGCTACTCAATTCTTCCGTTTATGAACATCGTATCAGAAGTTGAGGGCTTAAAGGAGCTTCCGCCTGTCGTGTTCGCTCTCGCTATTCCCCAGATTATGCCGGTAATTTCTGCGCTCGTTCTCTCAATCACGGTTGGACTTGCGGCGGCATGGAACAAAAGCAAGTATGTAATCAATGTTCTTGAGGAGTTCCAGAAAATTGTTTTGAGCATCGTTACGAGATTTTTAATCCCCGTCCTGCCCTGGCTGATTGGTACGACATTCTGCGGACTTGCATATGAAGGCTCAATCACTAAGCAGTTCCCGATTTTCGTAATGATAATCTTGATCGTAATGGCCGGACATTATATCTGGATGGCGTTATTGTATTTCATCGCCGGAGTTTATTCGGGGAAAAATCCGTTCAACATCATCAAGAATTACGGACCTGCTTACATGACGGCTGTCGGAACAATGTCGAGTGCCGCGACGCTTTCAGTTGCTCTTGAGTGCGCAAGGAAGTCTGAGCCTACATTACGCGACGACATGGTTAATTTCGGCATCCCGTTATTCGCGAATATTCACCTTTGCGGTTCGGTTATGACTGAGACGTTCTTTGTTATGGCGGTCTCGAAAATTCTTTACGGAGTTTATCCTACTGTCGGCAACATGATTTTGTTCTGCTTATTGCTGGGCGTGTTCGCAATTGGTGCTCCCGGTGTTCCAGGCGGTACGGTCATGGCTTCGCTCGGATTAATCACGGGAGTTTTGGGCTTTAATGAGGCTGGAACGGCTTTAATGCTCACGATATTTGCTCTTCAGGACAGCTTCGGGACTGCTTGCAATGTTACGGGCGACGGAGCTTTAACGTTAATTCTCACGGGATATGCTGAAAAGAATAATATCACGGCTGAAGGTCTCGAAAATATTTTAGGCTGATTAATAAACTTTTGCCCGGAGCTTTACGCTTGAAACTCCGGGTTTTCCCTGTAAATTCTCTGCAACAAGCTCACGAAATCCATTACGCACTCTCTTTTTTCTCCGGCATGAGTACATAAAACGCATTTAATCTTTTCCGGGCAGTCAAATAACGTCCAAGCAAACTCGTTATTATGGTCATTAAGGAAGCCGGGAGCTAAACATATTCCCTTGTGAGCCTTAATGTTAGTTAACGTCGTCTCTCTATCGTTGCTGTTGAAATATTGAATGTGAATTGTCTCAATAATCCTCTGCTGTACAGCTCGAAGTTCAGGCGGTGAACCTCCTCCGACCATTAAGACGCGTCCCCTTAAGTCCTCAGTGTGAATAATTTTCTTATCAGCAAGCTCATCATTTTTCTCGGTGATTAAATATATTCTGCTGTCGAACAACGGATGCAGCTTTATATCCGGAAGATGTTTAACGTTCTGTCGTCTTGCAAACAAAATATCCTCCTCACCTTTCAAGAATGAAGAAGTATCGTACAGCGCCAGAAAATGAGGAGTTATCGAGATGTCGTTATTCTCACGCTCGAAAGTCTCTATTGCCTCCGGAAGAAAATACACCGCGCTTCTCATTGGAAGTCCGATCGTAATATTTCTCTGGTAACGCGTGCTGAAATTCTGCCCCTGTTCAATCGCTAGTTTAAGCTCGTTACGAATATTCCTCAGAGTTACGCAGAACTGTTCGCCCGCTGGAGTTAAAGCTGCTCCTCTTGGTGAACGCTCGAACAAAACGAAGCCTAATTCTTCCTCGATCAGCTTAATTTGATATGTCAACGTCGGCTGTGAGATGAATAAATTCTCTGCGGCCCTGTTGAAATTCTTAGTCTGCGCAAGCTCAAGAATATAATCAATCTGTTTCGTGTTCATGATAAAAATTGTTAATCGTCCGTCGAAAAATTTAATCTGGATATTATATTATTTTGCTAGTATTACTTCGTCAAGAAAATTTTCACAGGAGGTTAATATCATGAAGAAACTTTTGCTTTGTCTGATAATTATCGCTTTGTTTCCGTTTATTGCGTATTCATCCGAACCGATTATGCTTCAGGCTCAAGGCAGCTTTTTAGCCGGAGGGAGTACGCTTAAAGACGACGGGGAATTTGTGTTCGCTGATTTATGGAGCCAATCAGGACAGACAGCATACGGGGATCATGCATACGTTTTCTATCAAGTTCCGGTGAACGCTAAAAAATTACCGATGGTCTTTCTTCACGGCGGCGGTCAGTCAAAAAAGACTTGGGAGACAACTCCAGATGGACGCGAGGGCTTCCAGAATATATTTTTGCGCAGGGGCTTCACGACGTATCTTGTTGACCAGCCTAGACGAGGAGAAGCGGGCTTCAGTATCGTATCGAGCGACGGAGCTTTAACGCCTATGCATTATGATAGAACGATGTTTACGCTTTTCAGGCTTGGACGCTGGCCGAATTTTTACGAAGATACCCAGTTTCCAAGAGATGAAGAGAGCTTAAACCAGTTCATGCGTCAAGGAACTCCGAATACCGGGCCGCTTGATTTTAACGTTGTCGCTGATGCAATCGCCGCTGTCCTCGAGAAAACCGGGCCTGCAATCCTCGTAACTCATTCACAAGGCGGAGGCGCGGGCTGGATTACGACGCTCAAGACTGACAAGATAAGAGCAATCGCGGCTTTTGAGCCTGGCGGAAGTCCGAGATTATTCCCAGAAGGTGAAGTTCCAGAAGCGATTAATACTTCGTTCGGAGTGATTGAGGGTACGGCAATTCCATTAGACGAGTTCAAGAAGTTTACGAAATTTCCAATCATAATTTTCTACGGAGATCATATCGCGACCGAACCGACGGACAATTACGGCTCTGACCAGTGGCGCGCTGAGTTAGCGATGGGACGGAAATTCGCGGAACTCGTGAACAAATACGGCGGAGATTGCACAGTAATTCATCTGCCGGAGCTTGGAATTAAGGGAAATACTCACTTCATGTTCTCTGACTTGAATAATATTGAGATTGCTGATTTATTATCAAAGTGGCTGAATGAAAAGGGGTTTGATGAATAATGAAAGAGCTAATCACGGCGTTAATAATCATGATAATCTTCACGGCTTCGGCGTTTGCTCAGGAAGTAAAGTATATCGAAGCTCCGAAGTTTGACGGTGAATTTTATCTTTACGGAGAACCTGACAAAGCAGACGTTGAATTTGAACAATGGTATGAAATCGAAGGACGCGGCCAATTCGTGAGAAACGTAAAAGTTCCTACGCTAATTCCGTATCTTCCCCAGCCTGAAAACTCAAACGGTGCGGCAATAATCATAGCTCCGGGCGGAGCGTTTTTGCATCACACTTTCGGAAGCGGAGGTTACGAAGCGGCGGAATGGTTCAGGTCTCAGGGTTTCGCAGCGTTTATTCTGAAATATCGCGTTGAAGAAACTCCGAGAGGTGAAGAGGATTATCAAGCCTATATTGCCGAGAAAATGGCGGGTTACAGGGCCGGAGGATTGAGCTGGAATTATGCACCTGCTACACCGGATTACGCGTTTGAAGACGTTAATGCGGCTGTGAAACTTATTCGTGAGAGAGCGCAGGAGTTTCATATTAAGCCGGGCAAAATCGGGATTGTCGGATTTTCTGCGGGGGCGTTAATGGCTGTCTATAATGCTGAGAGTGCGCCGGATGAATGCAAAGCTGACTTTATCGCGTCGATTTACGGCCAACTTGTTATGCGTGAGATGCCCGATAAATTGCCTCCGATGTTTGCGGCTATGTCGTCGGATGATGAACTTTCAGGACAAAGCGGTTTTGAGATAATTCAAGCGTGGCAAAAACGGGGAATTGTTGAACTTCATCTTTACGGTCAAGGCGGCCACAATTTCGGGATGGGACATGAACCGTTCACAAATTATTTATGGCCGACGGAGTTTATGGCTTGGCTCCGAATGCTCGGAATAATTAACGCTCAGTCTCCTAGTAAACGTTTAAGTTGCAGCAACCTAGTTTACCTCATCAGCCCGTTGGTGATTAATCTTGCGGGCTGGTGTATGTAATTACAATTTGATTTTCTGCTAAACGATGTCATAAAGCCGATAAATTATTCTCTAATAGTTTCCCAACTTAAATGGCCGCTGTTTTCATATCAGTCGGTAATTGTTTTAACATCATCGCCTCTAATATTCCTAATATTGCAACCGCAAAAAATCGTGTATATATAACATCTTTCTCTCCGTTTTGTGAACGAATTTTCCCTGACAGCTCCTTCATTATAAATTGCAAAAGTCTCTTTCTGAACAAATTTGTTTTCTTGCTCGAGAAAAAGGCTGAAAATAATTCTTGATTATCTTCAAAATACTCAAACCAAATCATAGTCCCTCTACCCAGCTTTTACCTTGTTTTATCCTGCATACGTCTTCTAACTGATTCATTTCTTTTTCTACTATCGCATTCAATAAGTCATAAATATCAGTATAGTGCAGATAAAAAGTTTTTCTCGCGACGTTTGCCTTTTCTGTGATCTGTTTTACACTAATTTTATCGAAACCATTCGTTAACATTAATTCTAGAAATGCTTTCTCAATTGCTTTTTTCGATTTTAATATTCTTCTATCAAGTTTATTGTCCATAATTTTCCCTTTCTTAATTACTCTGTTCATAAATTATGTGTAGAAATACACGCTTATCTTTTTATGGTATCGTTTCCTTCATTATTTATTAATATACTCATACACGATTTAATACACATGAGAAAATATAGGGGTGATTTTATGAATTTCAATCAAAGCCGTGTTAATTTTCCTGCTCATAACGTTAACATCACGGGCATTCTGAATGTACCTGAAGCTGAAGGGAAACTGCCTGCAATCGTCTGCACTCATCCAACAAGCAGCTGTAAGGATCAAACTGCCGG
>JAFTCP010000080.1 GCA_017454625.1 Synergistaceae bacterium | reverse complement strand
TTTAGAACGTCGTGAGACAGTTCGGTCCCTATCCACCATGGGCGCGAGGTATTTGAAGAGATCTGTTCCTAGTACGAGAGGACCAGAATGGACGAACCGCTAGTGTATCAGTTGTGTCGCCAGATGCATAAGCTGAGTAGCTAAGTTCGGATCGGATAACCGCTGAAAGCATCTAAGTGGGAAACCGGCTCTAAGATGAGATACCTAAGCGCAAGCGAGAAATGACTGTTAGACGAACAGTTTGATAGGCCGGAGGTGTAAGTGCTGTGAAGTATTGAGCTGACCGGTACTAATTGATTGATAATTTATTCTTAAGTTCATCGAAGTTTTGTGAGATTGCTGATTTGCTCAGGGGATTTGATAAAGTTATTGGCGGCAAAAGCGACAGGGACACACCCGGATCCATGCCGAACCCGGCAGTTAAGCCTGTGAGCGTCGATGGTACTGTGTGGGGTACACACGGGAGAGCAGACCGTCGCCAGTTTAGATTTGAGAGAGGGAAGTTGCAATATGCGGCTTCCCCTTTTTGTTGTTGTGGGTGATATAATCTTCCTTGATATAATTTCAAAAACAGGAGCAAAAGTTTATGGCGATAAAAGTTGCAATATTTAATCGTAAGGGCGGTGTCGGTAAAACTACTTTATCAATAATTTTGACGCAAATAGCTCTCAAAGAAGGCAAAAAAGTAATAGCTATAGATCAGGATACGCAATGCAACTTTAGTTCTTCTATGTCGTATTTACGCAATGACCCAAATTTTAAAAAATTGTTCACTCTCAAAACTGATCTAAGAGAAGAATATTTTGATCTGCCAGCTGACTGGATAATTATTGACTGTCAAAATGATTTTAATGACCGCATAAGATTTGCTCTAAGACATTCTGATTTTATATTGATACCTGTAACACCTGATAAAAATTCTGTCAGTCAATTTACAAATATTCGTCAAGCTGCTGGAACCAGCAAAGAAGCATTTCAGCTCCCAGTAGTAAAAATCGGTTTCATGGTGGGAAATGTTTATAATAAAACACAAACTGCACAAGTCATAAATCAAAAACTTCGTCAGCTTCGTAAGTCAGGTTATTTAGTTATAGGTACTCTGCCGCTTTATGAAACTATTAGGCATAATCTAGCTTCTGAAAAAACAATATGGTGGTCAACAGGTTTACCGGCACACGCTCGACAACATTTTGAATTACTATATAAAAATATTGAAATTCTTAACAGAGATATTCAGGAACTGCGGCGTAAAGAAAGAGAATGGAAAAATGAACCTCCGGAAGATTATTATGGGGATCCAGAAAATCCTGACATTACAATTTGGGGACGAAATAATTTATCATGACAGGTAACGAAATTAATTTAGCTCAGATGCTCGCTCGACGTGAAAAACGCGCTAACCAGCAAGAATTTTTTCTCACTGAATATCACTCTCCTTTAGTCTCGTTCAGCATGAATATTCCCGGCCCGATTAAGACGAACGAACTCATTCGCAGAGCATTTGACATCGGGGAAATTCTTTTACTGGAGACGTTAAGAAAAGTTGACGCTGAAATTTTAGACTTTGACGAGGTTCACGAGGACACAGGCGACGAATTATTATTAGCTGTGAAAAATATTCTTCCGGAAAATCTCAAGGACTTAGCTATGAACATCGAGAACTCTTCGGAAATTGGCCGGTTATTCGATATTGATATTATTGACGCTGACGGGAAAAAGTTATCACGCAAAAACTTCCGTAAATGCTTAATCTGCGATAAACAAGCTCAGGACTGCGCACGCTCAAGAACTCATTCTGTCTCTGAAATGCAAGAGGCTGTTGAAAATATTTTGAGGAGTTTACGCTGAAAAAATCTCACATCAAAACTTCCGGAAATGTCTATCTGCGGCAAATAAGCTCTAGAACTCACTCCGTACAAGAAATGCAAGAGGTCAGCGAAAGACTTCTTGAAACTTTATGATAATATCAGCAGAAAAAATTTAGGAGGATTTCTTCAGTGAAGATACAGCACAGCATCAAATTTTTATTAATCGTTATAATTTGTCTTATTGCCTCTGAATGTTACGGAGCTTCGAGCTTCTACAAGAATTTATCAAAACGTTTCAGCTCAAACAGGGAAGATTATTCACATCTGAGTGATTTAAACTTTGCAAATTTCCGGGAAGTTCGAACTAAGGGAATTGCTCCGGGAAAATTATATCGCTCGTATTCGCCGATGAGAGACAACGCAAGAGGTGAGATTGTCAGGAAAAAATCTCAGGAACTCGGCATAAAAACTTTCATAAATCTCTCTGACAGCTATAAACTCCTGAGTGAGCAAACAGTTTTCCCAGGAAACTATTACAGCAAGCAAAGATTTATTACGCTCAACATGAAGCCGGATTATCGCAAAAAAGATTATCAGGTTAGATTAGCACGAGGAATTAAGTTCATGGCCGCTAATGAAGCTCCGTATCTTGTTCACTGCATACTCGGCAAGGATAGAACCGGTTTCGTCTGCGCAATTCTTGAGTGTTTAACCGGAGCAAGCCTTGATGAAGTTGTGAGTGATTATTTGCTGTCGTTCACGAATTATTTCGGGATTATGCCAGGCACTAAGGATTATGATTTTGTCGCAAATAATGAAATTCGGACGTTCTTATCAAATGCGTTCGGAGTAAATGATATTGAACGTATAAACTTGGCCGGAGCCGCTGAGAGATATTTATTGCGAATTGGCGTGAATAAACTTGAGATTGAGACTTTGTGCAAAAAGTTATCACATTGAATCGCCGTCGCCGTCGCCTTCTTCCGAGCTTGCTGTATCCTCGTCGAAGTCAAAGCCTCCAAAATCCTCGATATAAGCACTTATCATGCTGTCGTCAAGCGTCTGCTGTATATTCTCATCGCCCGTTTCGTCCTGAGCCTTCGCAAGAGCAGCATCATAACTGTTTGCATCAATTGAGTTCAAATATTCTTGATAGCCTTGATCTTCGCCAAATTCTATAGATAATTCCTCAAAGGCACTTTTTGTCTTATCCTCGCCGTGATTAAATGCTGAGCTCTCAATGCTCTGTATCCTGTAAAACGTCCCGCTGTCAATATAATACGCATCATTAGCCGTCCACGTTTGAAGCTCTCTCGTATCATCATGGGAAATTTTGCCTTCAATAGCTTCAATCTGGTACGCATGAAAATTCTCATGATGTATCGTATCCATTAGCTGAGCATTCGTATCTTTAGGCGTATAGCTCTGAATAATATTCCCTTTGTCGTCCATGTAATTTAATTTTCCGTCCTGAACAAGACTTCGATTTACGTATATTCTTCCGCCCAATTGATAACCGTATTCACTGCCGTTCATGTCCTCAAGAATTACTTCACAGGGAGTGTTGCCTAAATCTTCAGCGGATCTGTTCGCAAGCTCTTGCAGTGCATCAAGTCTCTCTTCGGATGAAAGATTGTTCCAGTTTTGTGTTGTGTATAATGCATTAAGCTGGTAATTAGAATAATTGCTGTAACGTGTCGTGTATGATGCCATCGTAATTTTCCCTCTGGTTTATTCCTATCTATGCCTCCTGCGTGAAGGCTGCCAAATCTTTTTTTCGCCGTTCTCAGGGTCTAACTTATACTCGGTGAAAAGCGTAAATGCTTCGAGGTAATCGCTGGAGTTTCTGATGCCTAATATCTTATTAATCGAATAATTACCGGCTTCAACGTCAGGAACTTCCTCACCGTTTATCCATGCAAGTACAGATGGTTCAAGTTCCTCATCCAGAGAATTAATCAGGTGTTCTGCGAGTTTCAAGCTCCTGGATTCGTCAAAAAATTTATAGGACTGTTCAATTGCTTTTGCGAATAAATTTACGTTAATTGATTTGAGCACGATAATATCTCCTTTGTATTTGAATTGTAGGCCGTTCCGTGAAAGATGCAGGATAAAACTTATAGGGATTTCCATACGGCAGGGATATTATACATTCGCCGCGCTGAAGAGATGTAATATCCCAGTCTTCAATTACGCTTGAATGTTCATGTTCTTGATTGCCGCTGCGATTTACGTCATCATAAGGGAGCATAATTAATCTCCGATTTTTCCCGTGTCGCTCCGATACTAATTTTCTGCTCTCTTCATCAAATAATCTGAATATAATATACGTTGAGAAACCTGATAGAATGCTTGAGCCTAAATTATCCCCGTATAAACTTTTGATTTGATTTATGTTCTGAATGCCAGCAATGACCCTTACACCTCGCGAGCGTCCGAAGTTTAAGAGGCCGTCAATATAATTCAGCTTCGGGATTAACGGAAATTCATCCAGGATAAAATATACGTGCTTGTTTTCGTCTTCGTTTCCGAGCGCAGTCTTTCCCGCAATATCCAGCAAGACAGTATAAACCGTGTCGATTAAATTGCTGTTCATAATGTCATACTCTAGGAAGATTGATTTTCCCCCGCGTCGGCTAACAGCTTCACGCATTGAGAAATTACCGGCCTCAGCAAAATGTGCCGTGAATACATCGTTTACTACACTGTTAAGAGGTGATAAGAAACTCTGTGTTGTCGCGCTGTCCTCTTTATGCATGTAAATATTTATCCAGTTCAAATCAGGGTAATTATTTATTCTCGCCTTTATTCCTCGAACATCAAGCCCCCTGAACATACGTTTCAACTCCGCATTGTTTAAGCCTCTCTCGTTATTGCGCATCTGAGCTTCGATTAGAGCCGCAAAAATATCTCGTGCGCCGGAAGCAAATGCAGGTTCTTTTGAAGAATTAATCCTCTTACTGAATAATGAAGTCGCAATTTCCCTGATAGTATCCTCACGGTTAACATTGTTCGTGCTCGTGAGTTCCCTGTATAAATTCCATTTCACTGGGCTATAGCGTGAATATTGCTGTGAATTTCCAATTACATAATCTCCCTGACGATAAAATTTCTTCAGGAAATCTCCTTTTGCATCGAAGAAAATTATAATATCATTCTCAGTATGCAAATTATTTAAGATCTGCTTGATTATGTGATAGAGCAAATTAGTTTTCCCGCTCCCGATGCTTCCGAGTGCAAGGACATGCAGGCTTAAAAGTTCAGGATCAAATCTCCATGAAGCGCCTTCTTTACTCTGGACGATCATGGAGCCTTGAGTTTCGGCCAATGGTAAAAGCTGCTGGCCTTCGAGGACCTGACTATAAATATTTGAAGCCATCACTCAAAAATTATAATGCCCTCATCAGCATTCATCCCGAAAAAAACGCGGAGCTTATTCTTGTGAGGGTTCATCACCAGCGAAGCCTGCCAGTCAAGCGAGAAATTCAGCCTTTGAGTATTCATATCCACGCCCGACATGAAGACAGCTAAACCGCCTGGATGAGTATGAAACCAGCCGAGAATTATTAATTTATTTTCATCGTCTAAGTTTTCATTCAGAACGTCAAGCCTTTCATGCATATCACGCCACATATCCATAGTAAACTCAAGGAAACACGGGCTGCCTTGTGTATCAGCGAGCAAAATTTTCTTAACGAAGCAATAAATTTTGTCATTGAATACTGCCGCACGGCCTAAAAGAATTCCGCCTTGTTCAACGCAATTTTTCTCAGTATATTTTCCCCATTCAAGAGCCTGTTTTATCTCTTCATGAGCTTCGGAGCTGATTATCAAAAATTTACTGCCTTCCTTGTCTTCATAAATTGGCCCGTCGAGTTTTTCAGGCTCATATACTTTCTTGCTCTTAATCTTAATCTTGAAGTCTGTCATGAGTATTTATATTTCTCCTTTTTATTTTGATTTTAGGCACTGAATCCGTAAAAATATTTTTATGATTATAATACCAAGCTGAAGCGTTATGATTGCCTGGTTTAGACGTATTAATTTGCTTGAACTCTAATGCTCCCGCGAGACGTAAAATATATTCGCTCAAAGTTTCACCTGGTCTGACTTCGTTATCAGTCCAAAACCCTGAAATTGTAAAATTGGGATGAAAAAGTTTTGTCCCGTTCAGTTTAACAATCGGAGAAACTTCCGGATAATCCGCGTTAATCTCAATCATAAGGCTCACGGAATTAATGAAAACGGGCCTGCAATCCTCTATAGTCTTGACGTAAATTGTAAGGCTGTATTTCATCAAATCTCCCGAAATATCAACAGGAACAGCGATAACAGGATCCCCATGCTGAAATTTGGCCATCTCAGCTAAAATAGACTTCCGCATTTCCCGCATTTCCATCTGTGAACTCCATCATCACTTTCAATAATTCTCCCACTGGTCCGGCATATTGGACACGTTTTAGGCTTGCTGATTTCTCCGAGATTAATTCCAGATGAAGTTGGATGTTTATGTTTAGGAGGCTTATTATTATTTACAGGTTGAGTTGATGACTGAGACGGCGATTGAAGCGGTGTATCACTTCTGCGCTTTATAGTAATTTGCTTCTGCCCTGAATTTGTGCTGTTGGTCTTGATTTTTATTTTTTCCATGATATTTTTCACTGCCGTAATTAATTTTTTTATTATAATCTTGTATTGCATTCTGGCTTTTATGCCTCCTAACCAAAAGTGAACGGGCTGAAATTCACGCGCCCCCTGTAATTCTTATCCCTGTAATTTCGGCCATTTTCCCGATAACACGGCTTGAAAATCTGCCTGGTCCTGGTGAAAACTATTCCGTCATTATATAAATGTTTGATTTCGTGCGCGCTAAATCTAGGTTTTTCCTCTTTGTCGTAAGCGTAAGACTTCCGTTTGAATATATACTCAAGCCATCCTTCCGGCGGATGTTCGGTTACGACGATTTTTTGAGCTTCATAATTTCCGAAAAATTTTGATGCCCATTCCGCGCTGTCCTCGTTCATGTGCGAGAAAAAATATATAGTCTCCATTCGGCTTATAAGCTGTTGACGTTTGTCTTGAACTCCTGATAACTTCGCGTAAAAATCATCGTAATTAATCAATAATATAGCCTGTGGAATGTCAATTATCCATGAGAACCAATCAAGAATAACCGGGCTTATATTATCAATGACGAAGAGAACCCGAATATTTCGCAAGTCATGTTTATTTTCAAATTCCATTTTGAGCGTTTTGGCAATATACCATTGAAAGCACTGAAGATTATAGAAGCCGTTAATGCCTCGTTCGATCTCGTCGCTAACGTGAAGATATATGCATTTGCCTTCATTTAGAGAGGTCTCGGCATTAAATATATTTCTTGAAGTCCTGTTTATCAACATTGACGGTGAAGCTCTGCGTATCTGAATAACAGGCCCATTTGTATTTTGCTGTGAAGCTCCGTGAGACTGAATATTAGGCTCCTGCGTAAATGCTTGTGAAGTTCTGCGAATTTGAATAGCAGGTTCCTGTGTAATCGACGGTGAAGTTATACGTGGTTGAATATTAGATCCCGGCGTGAGAGTTTGCGAAGTTCTGCGAATTTGAATAACAGGTTCCTGTGTAAGCGGTGGCGAAATCCTGCAAGGTTGAGTAATATGTTCCTGCGTAAATGACGGCGAAGTTCTTCGAGATTGAGTAATATGTTCTTGGGTAAGAGAGGGCGAAATTCCATGAGGCTGAATATCATATGTCTCTTGAGCAGCGAAATTCATAGTCTTAAATAAATAATCCTGAATTAGGCCGAAAACTTGAGATGATATTGACTGTGCCGAATTGGCCGCATTCTTCAAGGTTGCTTTCTCAGTCTCACTGATAAAATTATTTTGACGGAGATTATCAATTTCATTAAGAAGGTTCATATGCGTAATTTCTCCAGTCATAAGGCTTCTTAAGGCGCTTTCACTCCGAAAGAAGACGTTTACGCATACGCTGATATAATTTCTCAGGTTTTGAGAGTTTCCGAACTGAGACTGAATAGAACCAGCCAGCCCGCAGAAAAAATTAGTGATGGAATTTGCGCTCATATTCTGGAACGGGTAATAATAATTGTTATCCGAATTGGCCGAATCAAAATACACCAATCCGCCCTCATAAAAAATATTATTCACGTAAGCATAAAATCCGTTATCCTTATTCCTGGACGAAATCACAAATGGAATATATCCATCACGTACAGCGCTCACAATCTGCCGATATAATATATCATTCTTAAAATTTACGTTTGAACTCAAACCGGTTATCAAAGAATTTACGGGTTTTATCCTGCATCTTGAGCCCTCACAGCAGATAATATCATTATTCATAGCCATGACCTGAGGATTTGCATATTGAGAAATTCTAATTTCAGGCCCTCTGCGTATAACGATATTTCCGGCTGAATTTCCAGATGTGAAAAATCTTCGTATGCTGCTAAACAGGCTCATAAATTTTTACGGAAGGACATACCAGAAATAAAGCAGTAATACAGAAATCATGAACGAGAGAAACGCTGACCATCGACAATTTTTTGAGAAATTAGACCCTACGCTCCCGATAATCGAAAATGTTATTGATAACGCCGTTAAAGCTAAAAATACAAGCACAAAAAACTGTAAAATTTGGTTCATCTGAATAGTAGTTAGAAACGTTTTTATATCTTCCATTGTTTATTTATACTCCTGAAAACAGCTGTAAAATTAATTGATACACTTCTTGAAGACGCATGATTGATATATTATGCAAATTAAGAAATTTACTCACGAGAACTTTATTCTGGAGCGAAATTATATTATTAACTTCTCGTATATTTTCAAGCAATTTATCGTTCGAGATTATTCCGTAATAATTCATTAATACCGCCGCTGTTATGAGCAAAATTAAGATAACGCCCAAACAGAAATTAAGCATACCCCCCCTTGAGCTTGCGGAATTAGCCGAGACATTCTGCGTAACTTCCTGAGGTTTTGTGCGAACAGAACGCCTGATAGAGATTTTCAGCCCTTGAGGAACTAATCTTCCTCCGACAAATTTATATCTCGATGGAGCAGAACTTAACGACGAAAACGGTATAGTCTCAGAACTTTTGCACGTGTGGCAATGCCCCTGATAATATTTTGCGAGCATAACATGCCTTTTATCACAAACGACAACTTCATCGCCGAGCTTGAACCTGCTTCGTGAGAGCGAATCAATCCAGCCTTTATCTATGAACCAGGCATCATTTTCGTCTAAAGTATGAATATTTTCAACGGTCATGAAAGCCCGTAAATATTCGGCAGAACCCTTTTCAGATCCGCAGTAAGCTCAATATATTTCAAGTTCTCTGAGTTATTTTTTTCGCGCACAGTTATAACATGAAGCGGAGGAATTCCAATCTGCTCAAGAGTGTAATCAAGCAAATGTTTTTCCGTCATATCACCTGAGAATAAATTCACGTAATTATATTCCGGCGTATAACCTGACATTCCCGCGCCTCTGCATTCATCACAATAAAATTCATCGGAAAAAATTTCAAACATGGGCTTATTGACGGTAATTTTTCTGCCGCAGTTTATGCATCTTGCTTCAGTAACAAAAAAGCTGTCTGGATAAGTATCAATCACGCATTCAAAGCCGAATTTTTCACGCAAAAACTCAAGAGCTTCATGTAAAGTATTTCTCGATGATAATTCCGTCTCGATTATGTCCTCCGAATTTATGCTGAAATGTGCAGGACAGTTAGATTTTGACGGGACAGAGAAGCGTTCAAACGTGTGATTTGTGCCCTGATAATAATATTTCTTGCCGAACTCAGCCGGGACTTCCAGAGCAATATTATTTTGAGCGTGTAAAATTTTTACAGCCTCCTGAACCTGAAGAGCACTGACTATAGCCGCTGATATTAAGACTGTCGCAGCATGTTTTTCACGTATTGCCCTTTGCTTGAAGACATCACAGGAATATCTGATTTTGCGTTCTCTTGCAATGGATTCGGTATTAGTTCCGCATTCATAACAGCTTGATTCGGGATAATGATGCACGCTTAATGTTAGTCCAAGTTCAGAAATTCCAGCGTCAATATAGGGCTTCTGAAATAAACAGCATCTTCGGTTCACGTTTAATCTGGTCAATATATTATCGAGACAGCCGAGAATTACATCAAAACGCCTGAATACTCCATGACCAAGCCCATTGACAATATCGCCTGAAAAATAATCAACTTTGCAGTCGGGGTTATTGCTCATGGCTTTTACTCTTTGTGCGGCAACTTCAGCTTTGAGCTTTCCTACGTCGTTAACGTCGAATAAAACTGTCCGGCTTAAATTTGATACGGAAATTTCATCCATGTCGCAGATAAAAATATTTCCAAATCCCATTAATGCAAGATTTTTCAAAGTTTCATTGCCTGTAGCTCCTGCGCCTGCAACTAAAATTTTCCCGGAGGATACGACATCTTGAGACCACCAGGAAATTAATTTTGCTCGGTCAAAAGCCGTTTCCTGATATTTATCGGAGTGAATTTTTATTTTTTCGCTCATTATGCACCTTTTTATTCAGTAAAATTTATTATTTTGACGTTGAAAGAGTTCATCTCGTCCATGTTCATGTAGATGAAGAAACGTATTTTATTTCTGGTTTTAGTCTCAAATTCCCGTCTGAACCTTTCACTTATAAGCTCAATTTTGTTCTGTTCATCGGCATTCTTAATGAAAATAATTCCCGTGTTAGCTGCTTCCCGCTTCGATGTAGTGAAAATTGTCCTGTTCTCTTCGTCTTGTGAAATAATTCCCCATAAGGCATATGAATTTTTATCACCGATACAAATTTTTCTGATTAATTCGATTATTGCCTTAGGATTTATTTTTCTGAGATAATTCGGCGGAGAATAATTAATATATTTATGCTTGAACGAGTAAGTGAGAATTTCACAGCTGTTTACGTTTACGACTTCGGCACGTTGATTTATTACGGGAGGACGAGTTATTATTTCGGGCGCGGGCTTAGGCCTCAGAAAATCCCAGAAACGCGAAAATATTGATGTATCAGAGTTTTGTTCAGCTTCAACCGAAGAATGACTTGAAGAATTATTCTCTATCGGAGTTCCGTCCTCGTTCAGGTGAATTATCGTGCCGTCCTCGCGAAGTTCGGAATCCCCGTTGACTTCTTTGATAGTAATTTTTTTCTCGGCAATTAAGCTCGTAAAAATATTCTCGTCGAGCAGCATATCGCCTTTGCATTCTCGGCTTTCTGGCCCGTAAAAAGCTGTCCATTGCTTACGATTGGGATTTAAGACAACGCCGAAGCTGTATTTATACGTGAAAGACCTGCGCTGTGTAATTCTGTCAACCGAAGAAAATCTTGCGTTAACGTAATCAAGATGCGTATGATACCAGCCTATAATTTGTTTCGTGCCTGTTGATAAAGTTTCGCCTTCTTCTCGCATTTTTTGCCAGGCCTGCATACTAAAATCGATTTTGTCGAAAGAAGCCGTTACAAGTGCAGGATCAGCCGGGACAATATCCGTTACTTCTCCCCAGATTAAAGCATGTTCGCCGGAGTTATCCAGAAAATAATTGCCGATTAAGATACCTCCCTGCTCAACGTCTCCAGTCCTGTAAACTTTTCCCCATGCTATATGACTGAATAATGAACTTACTGCAGAAGGCTCAAAAAATATTCGGACCTCATCGGAAGCAGAAAAGCCCCCTGCAGATTTCAGACGTAATCTATCGTCCTCAAAAACTGGATAAACTTTTTCCGTGATTATATTGCGGTCATTCTGGGCACGGATATTAATTTTCAGTTCGGTCAAAACCTAACCTGCTGAATTAGTAATTAATATAGAAATTGTGTCGTTATTGCCGATCCCGTTTTCTCCTACAGTCCTATTATTGTCGAGATTTACGCTTTCTTTGCGAGTACCGGCGGGCTTCAAAACTCCTTCATAAGGCTGTCCCGAAGTAAGAAATCCGCTCTCAATGAGTTGTGCAAAAATATCCCTTAAGAGAATATCAACAGGAGCATCAATCTCAATATCCGAATTATTAGTCGGGTGAATAAGTCTTATACTTACAGTTCCATTTTCCATAAAAAAATATCCTCCTTAAAAATCTAGTTAATAACGTTGGCAAAACTGTATCATATCGCCGTTTTTTTCTTCCGCTACAATTTCTTTATGTCATGATTATTTTATTTTTATTTTGGGCTTTTCACGCTGGGGCTTTATCGTTATAGTTTTAGGAGCTTCACGTTCCTTCACGTTAATTAACAATGGAACATCAAGCGTAGGCAAAACTTGAGTATCACACGGAATAATTCTCTTGTTGTCCTTGTTTGCGTTCCAGAAAGGCATTGCGTCTCCGTTGGCAACACTATTAGGATTGGCTATACCAGGATCAAACTGAAGAGTTTTCGCGCATCTATAAAGATAGTTTACTAAAGATTCCTCGATTGTCCAAGTTCCAAAACACCATCTGCCATTTTTGAACCAGTTTATATGCCAAGGATAAGGAGTGTCATCAGCCGTTATTGTGGGTGCAATTTCCGGGTAATTCGGCGGGATTGTTAATGTACATACGGTTTGATCTCGATAATCAGGAGCAGGGCTTATAATTGTCCTGATATTAAAGATAACTTTGTAGCGTTCAAAAGGAGGATTACCAAGAGGAGTTATTTTTATCACCGGGCCGGAATCGCTGAGCCTCATTAATTCATTGTACTCATTGTTAAGTCTGTCAGCCCTTAAAGCACGCAGATCATCCATGATATGAATTACCTCTTAACTTTATAATTATAATTTCTGTGAGTTTGTTGCATTATAACATAAAAACCCTCCCTTAAAAAACTTCTCAGGAGGGGTAAAATTTATTCTTCCCACAATCTTTCGAGCCTGTAAAAGTCCCGGCCCTTATGGCTGAACACGTGAACTACAATATCTCCGGCATCAATTAACCGCCAATTCACGCTGTTTTCGCCTTCAATCCTGCACTTCTGCCCCGCCTTATCAAGAACTTCTTCGGCTGTCTCGGCTAAAGTCTTCATGTGGGTTTCCGAATTTCCCGTAACAAGAACGAACGCATCAGCTAATCCGCCCTTGCCTTTGAGGTCAAGCGTCAAAATATCCTCGCCGCTCTTCTCTTCTAGCGCTTTCGTGATGTTTTCGAGGAGGTTATCACTCATTTAACGTTTAACTCGCGCTCCTGCTCCGCCCATTATTGCCTCGACTTCCTTAACGCTCGCCATTGACGTATCGCCCGGAGTTGTCATCGCAAGTGCTCCGTGTGCAGCTCCATAATTCACGGCTTTTTCGGGGTCGCCAGTCGTGATTAATCCGTAAACAAGTCCCGAAGCAAACGAATCTCCTCCGCCAACTCTGTCCATAATCTCGAGCCCGTCATAGGCTTTGGACATGTAAATTTCGCCGTCAGCCCAGCAAATTGCTTTCCAGTCGTTGACCGTCGCCGTTCTTACTGTTCTTAACGTCGTAGCTACAGCCTTGAAGTTCGGATATGTCTTTGCGGCCTCACCAATCATCTTTTTGTAGCCGTCAAGGTTGAGTTCCTTCAAGTTCTCGTCGTTGCCCTCAATCTGGAAGCCCAAGCATGCTGTGAAATCTTCCTCGTTGCCAATCATAACGTCGACATAGCGCGCAACTTCCTTGTTGACTTCCTGAGCTTTCGCCTGACCTCCGATTGCGCTCCACATTGACGGGCGATAATTCAGGTCATATGATACAAGCGTTCCATATTTCTTGGCTGTCTTGCATGCGGCTATAACGGTTTCACAGGCTTGTTCTGAGAGTGCCGCGTAAATTCCGCCGGTATGAAGCCAGCGTACACCGAGTTCACCGAAAATATACTCAAAGTTTAATTCTTCTGGTGTCGCCTGAGATATTGCCGTGTTAGCTCTGTCTGAACAGCCTACAGCTCCGCGAATTCCGAAGCCGCGTTCGGTGAAGTTAAGTCCGTTTCTGCAAATTCGGCCAATTCCGTCCGTCTTCTTCCAGTAAATTAAGCTCGTGTTTACTCCGCCTTGCTCGATGAAATCTTTCATTAACTTTCCGACTTCGTTATCAGCAAAAGCAGTGATTACGGCTGTATCCATTCCGAAGCACTTATGAAGTCCGCGAATTACGTTATACTCTCCGCCGCCTTCCCATGCTCTGAATGAACGTGCTGTGCGTATTCTTCCCTCGCCCGGATCCAAGCGCAACATAACTTCACCGAGACTTACGGCATCAAATCTGCATTCACTTTTAGGCTTTACGTTTAATTGCATGTATTTATTACCGTTACAGAAAATATGTGTGCCGCCATGAAGATAAAAGCTAGTTCACATAATTATTCTGTTACGGTTCTTCCCTCCTTCTTGATTATAAATTTTTGAGGATTTGCAGAGATTAATTAACCTCTGATTTCCTTTACGATTGCGGCAGCTTCTTTCACGAGTGCACCGAGTTTGTCCCATTCTCCGGCTGAGATTAAATCCTTCTTGACCATCCAGCTCCCTCCGCATGCGACGATACGATTATAAGCGAGATAATCACGGACATTCTTAGCGTTAAGTCCGCCGGTCGGCATAAACTTCAAGTCAACGTAAGCCGCCGCAACAGCCTTAATCATAGCAAGCCCGCCCGCTGGTTCTGCCGGGAAGAATTTTACGACCTTCAAGCCGAGTTCGAGAGCCTGTTCCATTTCGCTGGGTGTCTGAGTTCCGGGAGTTACAGGCACGCTGTTATCGATGCAATACTGCACAATTTTCGGATTGAGGCCGGGAGAAACGATGAACTTTGCTCCGGCATTCATTGCTCGATCCGCCTGATCCTTCGTTAAGACCGTTCCGGCACCGACGAGCATATCAGGAAATTCACGCGACATAATTCTTATGCTCTCTTCGGCGGCAGCTGTCCTGAACGTAACTTCCGCGCAGGGGAGCCCGTTTTCACACAAGGCTTTTGCGAGAGGGGCGGCATCTTTGGCATCATCAAGTACTACTACGGGGATTATTCCGATTTTGCTGAACTGTTCGAATATCATTTTACAAATCAGCCTCCTTTGTTTTATTGCGAATATTATATTAGAATTAGTGAGAATGTTGATGATATTATAAGCCAATTTCATTAAGTGTTGACAGAAATTTTTACGAAATTCAGGCCAATTTTCAAACTTGACAAGTTCAGATGTGAATGATATTATACCTCCCGCATTTTGTATTCCCCAGTTAATTGACAATTAAATATCAGGCAGCGTTGAAACATGTTCACTAATTTTACACATCATATTTCAAGCCGCAAAAATGGAGGTAAACGATAAAAACAAAACGCTAATTATCATGGCTTCATGTTAAACCCTCTCAAAAGTTTTACATAATAATTCGACTTCAACAAACATTCCGTCGTCTAGTCCCGATGTTATGAATTTCACGAAACAGGCGCATCAATAACAATCCGATTAATAGAATTTTTCACGTTTACGATTAATTCAGGAGGCAAAAATTGAGCTGGTTTAGTGTTCAAAAATATCGCAAAGAACTCGTGAATGATTTATGTGAAGCAATCAAGAACGGCACAGCCCCTTGGCAAAGGCCCTGGAGCAAAGTCGTACAAGAATGGCCGAGAAACGCATTTACCGGTCATCACTACAGCTACAACAACGCTATGAAACTTTACGCAAGAGCTAAAAGAATGGGCTACACTGATTGCCGATGGCTCACTTACAGGCAGGCTCAAGACTTAGGAGGACACGTAAAACTTGGAGAAAAAGGAACTTACATTCAATTTTACGTCGAAAACGGAGCTGTTCAAATTACCAACGCAAAAAAAGAACCCGTACTCAACACCAACGGCGAACCTGTTTACCGCGCTCAATGGATATTGAAACGTTACGTAGTCTTCAATGCCGAACAAATTTCAGGTCTAACGTATTACGTCCCTGAACCTCCGAAAATTCATGCTCCCGTGAAAAAATGCGAGAAGGCCGAGAGAATTTTGCAGGAGTCAGGCGCGAAAATCCATCATGGAGGCAACGAGGCTTATTACAACTTCGAGTATGATTTTATCCAATTGCCGAAAATGGAGGAATTTCATACTTCGGCTGATTATTACGCTACAGCTCTTCATGAACTCTCGCACTGGACGGGACACGAGAGCAGATTAAATCGCAATTTCTGGGAGAGTTTCGGAAAAGAAGCATACGCTTTTGAAGAACTCGTTGCTGAGATAAGCTCAATGTTCGTTTCTGCCGAGACTGGGATTGACCAGACCAAAGCACACTTTGACAATCACGCCGCTTACGTCTCAAACTGGCTGAAGGTGATTAAGCAGAATAGTCAAGCCATAATTAACGCCGTCAAGCTGGCACATCAGGCATCAGATTTCATCTTGAAGAATGAACGAGCACGCGAAAAAGCTGACGAGAAAAAAGCAAGCTGAAGGATAAAAATTGATAAAAGCTCCCGGCCTCATCAACCGGGAGTTAATTTTT
>JAFTCP010000079.1 GCA_017454625.1 Synergistaceae bacterium | reverse complement strand
TCCTCGCAAATTTTCTTATTTCTATCAAAGAAAGGAAGCTTATTTTTCATGAAGCATAATCGTATCTTCTGGCTTTTAGTTTTCGTCATCAGCATATTGTTATTCTCGTCAGATTTTTCCGAAGCCGCCCAATATCACACAACAAGATGGGAAATTGTTAATAATACACTCTTTATAGAATACACAGGCTCTTCATCTCCCTTATCGTTTGACCTCATTATTGACAACAAAGGCGATAAATATTTTCTCATCAAAGGATTTTCAGCAGGAACACAAATTAATCTTCCTGACAATTGGACGCTCGACACAGACGGGAACGCAGTTACTGTTGAAGACGCAGACAAAGTTGAACATCTCGGAGGCAGCAATATCAAAATTTTCGAAAGCAATAAGATCACAATCAATTACGACGGGATACAATTTATAGGACGCTACTCTGCTCACCCCGATATAATTGCCGCACATTATCAAGCATGGTATAGAGAACCCAAATTCAGCAGTAAAGATTCCTGGCTAACTGACAATTACGAATACAACTGGACGCTAAGACAGCACGGAAACGAAAGCAAATTGAAATACTTTCACGCCGACGAAACAATCACAGGAACAGGGCAGGGATACATAGCGGGCCGTCAATACCCAATGATAAATATTTACGACAGCAGAAATATCAAGCTCCAGAAATATCATGCCGCCGTTATGAAAATTGCGGGAATTAACGCCGTAATCTTCAACTTTTACGAGCCGACGACATCGCTGACTACAGAAATCCTCGCGTCAATTCCAACTCCTTCATCAGTAATGTCCTAGAACCCGCCGGAATGAATTATTTAATATTTTATGAAGAGTTTTCGGCTTTGAGAGAAACATCATCAACGAACGAAGCGAAAGAGAGAATTAAACGCAGTTTCGAGTGGCTTAATTCAAACTGGTTCAACAAAAAAGGTTACGTAAAATCCAACAATCGTCCCGTAGTTATGCTTTTCGCTACTCAGTAAGTCTTGAAGACCGTCGAAGAATGGAATAATCTCGCCTCTCAAGCCGGAGTAAATTCTCTTCCCCTGTTCGTTATCCAAGATGCCCGGCTGTCTGGAAACGTTGAAGCCGCCTTTAACTGGATGCCGGTAAACGCTTCTTTCAGTTCGCCGTCTCAGCGTAAAATATATTCCGGGAGCGAAAAAATTTCATTGATTAATACAAAGTTTCAGGAATTTTTGCAGAGAACAGAAAATCATAAATATTCAATCGCTACAGCTTATCCAGGATTTGATGATTCAGTTTTTGACGAGCTAGACGGATTTGGCGAAAACGGAAGCCACAACGCAATAAATTTTGACGACGGTCGGACGTTCCAGCAGACTTTTGACCTGGCATTGAGCGCAAACCCGAATATAATTCAGCTCGGAACTTGGAACGATTACAAAGAAGACACCGTAATAGAACCGTCGGTTTCATCGCTCGGCCACAACATAATAGAGACAGGCAGAGGCTATTCCTCGCTCGAATACGTCCAGAAACGCAAAAACGAATGGGCAAATATCGGCTGGACAACTGAAGATTTACGCGCTCCCGCTGAACTTTACAATCTCGACATGAGCCCGGCATTAACACCAGAGCAGGCAGGCAAAATCAAAGAAGCCTACGAGGCAATTTTCAGGGATGACGTTCAAACATTTCGTAATATCGCGGCCTCGTTGATAAGTTACAACAATTCATCTAATCCCATTCTTCGGGCGGAAATTACGACGGCAAAGCTCGAGGACGGAACCTCAGGAATACCTTACAGCGCAGAACTCAAAGCGTCAGGAACAAAACCTTTTGTGTGGTCTCTGACTTCCGGGAAACTTCCCGACGGCCTAGATCTCGATAAACTTACGGGGAAAATTTCAGGAGTTCCAGAAAAATCCGGGACGAGCAAATTTATGATTTCAGCATCTCTCAGCGGTTCATTCAAGATTGAGCAGAAATTTACGCTGACGATTGCAAAAGCGGATTTAGGAATAACGACATCAAAATTGAAGAACGGGACAATCAACAAAAAATATAAGGTAAAACTCAAGGCCTCAATGTCTACCCCGTTATCTTGGACAGTTCAAGGACTTCCTGAAGGTCTCGCAATTTCCTATCAAGCATCACAGAAAACAGCAGAAATTATTGGCGTTCCTGAACAAGTCGGGACATTTAATGTGATTATTAAAGCC
>JAFTCP010000078.1 GCA_017454625.1 Synergistaceae bacterium | reverse complement strand
GGGAATGAGCCAGACGGCATTACAGCAGGTTATGGGTTATCCGTCGAACACTAAGGGAAGAACTTTAAGCTATAACGAGGGCGGCAAAACCGGCTTAAGTGTTCAGCTTGACAATAAGAATATTGTGAACGCGATCACAGTGAACGAGATACAATAAAATTTAACGTTCCCCTTCGGTTCAAACAAAGCTGAGGGGGAAATTTTTTTACTCTTTCATCTCACGAAGTCCGCTCCATGCAAACGGAACAGCCAGCAAAAATGTCAATCCATCCGCAACCGGTTGAGCCGAGATTATTCCCATCAAGCCGAAGAACTTACGCCCGATATAAAGCGCAAGAGCAAGCATAAATCCCTGCCGCGAAGCTGATAACGTCGTAGCCCTGAGTGTCTTTCGTGTATTCTGCAAAAACATATTGGACATAGTTACAAAGCCGACAGTCGTATAAACAAGGCATTCATAGCGCAAAGCCTTTGAGCCTAACGCAATTAACTCTAAGTCATCCGGCCTGAACAAAGCTATAATCCTCTCAGCAAAGCAATAGCCGATAACGCTTAACAACGCGCAATATAAACTCGTTACAGTTACGCCGAAGATAAAAGCACGTTTTACCCTGTCAAATTTCCTCGCGCCGTAATTAAACCCGCACACAGGTTGAAAGCCTTGACCGAAACCGAGAACTATTGACGTTGAGAACATTGTTACTCTCGTTACGATCGAAATTGCCGCAATCGCTAAGTCCCCGTAAGCTCCGGCCAATTGGTTCATGTAAGCTACGGAGATGCTCGCCAAACCCTGACGACCTAAAGCCGGAAGTCCTCCCGCCGTAATCTCCTTATAATGCGCGAATTTAGGCTTGAAGTTCTTTATGCTCAATGGAATTCCATCACGCTGACTTGTAAGCCGAAGCAGTATCACGAAGCTCACGCACTGTGAAATCATCGTTGCAAGCGAAGCCCCAGCGACACCAAGCCCGAACGTAAAGATAAATATCGGGTCAAGAATTATATTCAGTCCAGCTCCGGCCGTAATCCCCAGCATCGAGATAAACGCGTTGCCCTGAAACCTCATCTGATTATTCATCACGAACGACGACATTATAAACGGAGTTCCCAGCAGAATATACTTGAAGTATGCGCGCGCATAAGGCATTATCGTTTGAGTTGAGCCCAAGAGCCTTAATATCTCATCCATGAAAAGAAACCCTAAACATGCTATTATTATCCCGACGATAAGCGACGTGAAAAATCCCGTTGAGGCTATCAATAACGCGTTCTCACGGTCTCTTGCTCCCAAAGCACGGGAGATGTAATTCGCGCTCCCTTGACCGAAGAAGAATGCTATTGCCTGGATAAACGCCATGTAAGAAAATATTATGCCGACAGCTGCCGGAGATTGTATGTCAATTCTGGAGACGTAAAAAGTATCGGCCATGTTGTAAATCGCGCTTATCATCATTGTTATAATCGATGGAACTGCGAGACGAGAGACTAATTTTTCAACCGGCTGTGTCGTCATCATCAGAAATTTTTTGTCCTGAGCTTGCGAAGTATTCTGCATAAGTTTTCTCCTGTTCATGAATGAAATAAAATTTATTATAGCAACTTAACTTTGATATAATCACTGAAATATATTCGGAGGTGGTTTATTTTATGCGAATTTTACTGCTCTGCAACAGCCTAATCGGTGAAATTCAGGAGAAACACGGCCTGACTCCCGGCAAACCTGAAAGCTGGGTTAAAGGCGTTTACGAGGGAATGCGGCGAACTCCTGAGCTCGAAGTTATGTATTTATTCCCGACAAGCAAACAGCACATGTCATTTTCTGAGGGAAATATAAACTTTAAGACTTACACGCAGAAAAATATTGCCAAACTTGAAGCTGAACAATCCGAAGAGTTCGAGAAAATTATACGCTCATTCAATCCCGACGTTATTCATATTTTCGGGACGGAATATCTTCACACTTATGCAATGCTTTCTGTCTGTGAAAAACTTGGTTGTTCCGCAAAAACTCTTGTTCATATTCAAGGTCTTGTAAACTTTTATTATTATCACTATTTAGGTTATTTGTCAACACGTGAGACAGGAATAAATACTTTAGGTGATGTGTTACGCGTAATTTTACGTAAAGGGGGGGGGGGTATTAAGTGGACAGAAAAGATTTCAGGAACGAGGAGTTTATGAGGTTGAGGCGATAAAGAAGGCAAGAAATATTTCCGGCAGGACTGATTGGGATGAAGCCTGTGTGAAGTCAATCAATCCAAGCGTAAATTATTTTTCCTGCAATGAGATGCTCCGCGATTCATTCTATGACAGCCCGAAATGGTCAGTAAATTCCTGCGAAAAACATTCAATCTTCATCAGTCAGGCAAGTTATCCCCTCAAAGGCTTTCATTTATTCCTTCAAGCACTGCCCGAAATAATCAAGAAATATCCTGACGTTCACGTTTACACAACAGGAAAAAGCCCTATCCCGAACACACTTATTGGGAAAATTAAGCAGTCATCTTATCAGAAATATTTAGAGGAGTTAATCAGGGAACATAATCTCGAAAGCCACATAACTTTTACAGGCTATCTTGATGAAGTCAGCATGTGCCGGAGGTTCGTAAACTCTCATATTTCTATCCTCCCGTCGTCAATCGAAAATTCTCCGAACTCGCTCGGTGAAGCTATGATTTTGGGCGTGCCCTGCATTGCGTCGGATGTCGGAGGCGTGAAAAATATGTTAACACACGGCACAGAGGGCTTTACTTACCCGGCTGACGAGTTTTACATGATACCGTATTACGTCGATAAAATCTTCAGCAATGATGAACTCGCGCAGGAATTTTCACGTAATGCAATTGTTCACGCTTCGAAAACTCATGACAGGACGACGAATTTTAATCAGCTCATGAACATATATCATCAGATTTCTGAAGCATAGTTCATAAACTTTCTATTTTCGGCGGCAAAAGTTCTTTCGTGATACAATAGCAAAAATCCTTAAGAAAGGGGAAGACACGCTTGAATTTCTGCCGCATAATGTCTCGTGTCTTGTTGTTTTTGTCGTAAATCCCTATGACAAATCATAAACGTTTAATTAGAAGTATATTATCTTGTTCGCAGGCAGCTCTTGATGTCCTGATTTACTGGCTGAGTTTTGAGGCCGTAATTTCCTTATGGCTGAACAGAGGGCCTGCCGGCTTGACGTTTGAGGTTCAAGCGTTCTTCACCGGGACAATGTTAGCCGTCTTCTGGTTCAACTCGCTGTACGACTTCAAAACTTGGACTTTCTGGGACGAGGTGAAAATTGTGATTAAATCCGCCTCGTTAATCCTTCTTGTCGCCGTATTATATCTTTATTCACAGAAATTTGAACTCTCACGGTTTTTTCTCGTCGTAGGAATATTAATCTTCGTGCCGTTATGCCTAATCTCGCGCTACATTTTCCGTAGAATTTTCTTTGCTCTCGGACTTCTCAAGACTAACATAATCATTCTCGGTGCTGGCAAAACCGGCGAAATCTTTGCGGAGAAGATTATTGCGCATTCGTTCACGTCATGCAAGGTTGCGGGATTTCTTGACGATGACCCGAACAAACAGGGAAAATTAATCGCGGGCTTTCGAGTTTTGGGAAGACTTGATGACTTCATAGAGATTTACGACGCTTACGACATAGACGAAGCGGCTGTTGCAATTTCGACGGCCTCAAGAAAGTTATTGACGCACATTTTAGATTTGGTTGAATTTCATGTTCGCCAAGTTCATTATATCCCGGATGCTTACATGCTCACGACTTTTTCGCCTTCAATTAGGGATGTTGACGGAATGCCCTTAATCTCAGCTTCTCAGGGCCTGTTAAATCCCGTAAATCGTTTCGTGAAAAATATTATGGATTACACAGGGGCTTTCACAGCGTTAATAATTTTTTCGCCGTTAATGATTTGGGCCGCGTTGAAAATTAAGAGTGAGGACGGAGGAAAAATTTTTCACAAGCTCGAAACTCTGGGAAGACGAGGAGAAAAGTTCATGTGTATCAGCTTCCGAACTCATAAGCTCAAGCACACGGGGAAATTTTTACGCAGAACGAGAATTTACAGGCTTCCTCAATTATTCAATGTATTAAAAGGTGAAATGTCATTAGTCGGCCCTGCCCCTTCAGCTCTGAACTCAAAACGAACTTACACGGTTAAGCCGGGAATTACGGGATTTATTCAAGTCAGCGTACAGAAAAACATAAACTCAGACCTTCGCCGAGAAATGAACTCTTATTATATTCGCAACTGGTCAATTTGGCTTGATACCGTAATTCTTCTCAGGACAATTTACGCAATCTTCAACAAGAAATCATCGCAATAAAAAAACTCCCCCCGAATTTTCATCAGGAGGAGCGCAAAAAGTTTTTCGCGTTAACTATTTCTTTTTGGCACGGACAATCCTTTTTGAAGGTATTGTTGACTTCTTGACTGTGCTTGTTGACGATGAAGAAGACGTTGACTTTTTCGACACTGTTGATGACGAAGAATTTGATGACGTTGACTTTGTGCTTGGCGCTGATGAGATTTTCCTGCCGAAAACGTAACTTGCTGCTTTGGCCGGAATTCCCGTTATGCCTAAAAAGTTTTTCTTCGTAGCTTCCGAGCTGTCATCGTAAACTGTCCCGTGAATTTCGTTGCCGAGCCTGTCGTAATGCGTGAGATACGTCATAGCAAACTGCTTGCCGTCGTCGGTGTATTCGTAGCCGTATTCTGTGAAGTATAAGCTGTTCGCGACTTCCGGGCTTGTTCCGAACTTTGACATTAAAAGCTCGATCGTCTCATTCTTAATCTTAGCGTTCGTGTAATATTTGCGTGTGATCGCGTAATTTTTTCCCTCTGCGTTTTTCCCGTATTCAAGAAGCCACCACTGCATATTATTGCCGTCGCGTCCGAGATCTTTCGTTTTTGATTCGTCCCAAGCAAACACAGGAGATGCGAGAGCGATTACCAGCCCCAAAAGTAAAGCACACATTGTAAATTTCTTCATTATTTTACACACTGCCTTTCGCAAAATTTGAGATATTGTAGCACAAAATCAGTAATTTTTATCTTAACGGTAGAACCCCAAGCCCGTAGCTGATATTTCGTTCGTAGCCGTCCGACGGGATATTATAAATTTTTCCGCCGATTATAATCTCAGCTGAGCCGCCGCCGTCAAGATTTAACGCGTAAACAATCCCTTGACTACGTAAAATCTCGGTTAATTCAGAAATTGTTGCGCCCGAAGAATGCATTCCGTTCCGCCCGTCGATGAGCATAAATACCCATTCGCCATTTTGATTTAATCCGACTGCGCTTCGTGGATGCCTCGCTGAGATAAAACCGTTTTGAAATCCTTCATCGTGTCTTACGGGCATTCCCTCATCGATTAATAACGGTCCGGCCTGGATTACGTTGCTCATATCCTGCCAATAATCATTTCTCTCCTCTCCTTCGGCTTCGGAATAAGGCGAGACAGCGAACATAGCCTCGTCGTAATCGTTCCAGCCTAAAATCCCTCGATTGTCCTGCGGTGAATTAATATTTCTTCCGTTTACGCGCAAAGCTCCGAGCGGATAGCCTCGTCCTCCTTTTGATGTTGCGAAAAATCCGGCGTTTATTGCGGCCTGAACTCGATTTTGTGATGCGATTGTCGAGAGCGTACGAAGTTCATTAGCTCCGTTGCGTGAAGCAATTGGCCTGATTTTCCAGTGAGTTGGATCTATCGTAACCATAACCCAAAATTTCGGGACAATCCGCATGTTCGTGTTCGTCATTGATGGGATTACGCGAGTTTTGAAGCCTCTGGCCTGAGCGACATTGAGAAATCTCACAACTTTTTCATACTCTTCAATTTTTTGCGCACGAACCCCGTAAAGTCCTCCTGTGCTGGAAAAACTTGCGTCATAGCCCGAAGCCTTGAGCGAGTTTCTGAAAGTTTCAGCGGCTGATTTAGTCTTTATTCCGAAAGCGTAAACTCTCCATGATGATGGTATTCCCGTCGGAACTCCTTCGCGATGAATGTGAACTCTTAAGCCCTCTTCCGGGTTGCGTATCATGTCAAGAACCAAACCTCTGCTTGCTGTCCTGACGCGTTCAAGTATCGCCGAATATTCCTGTTGAGTTAAAGTATTCTTGCCGCGAAAATTTTTGTCCTTCGTGAAGATTGCGGGCCTCATGTTCACAGCGACGACGAGACAGCCCCGCTCGAACTCGCTTAAACTTTTTGCGTCGTTGAAACCTGAAGGATAATCTGATAACAATTCCGCCTCAAAGTCCAAGCCTAAACTTTCAATGCACCAGCGTAAAGCCTCGCGCCTCGTTACATTCGCGTCAAGATTACTTACGTATTCGGAGATATATCCGGAGTTGAGCATAAATCCGCCGGGATCTTCATATTCATATTCTGGGGAGTTCGTCCAGTTAATGCCTCGTGCCTCAAGCAATCCCGTCAAGAATTGATATTTTGTTACGGCCTGAGAACTTCCAGCGAGTAAAAATATTATGAGGAATGTGAAGCATAATCGCCTAAAAATTTTTTTCATGTAAATTAAACCTCGTAACTAAAATTTTGCAAAACCTGATATAATTTATCACATGCTTCTGCTGGTTGCGTGATGATGATTACGTTCTGAGCCAACACTCGTTTACAACAGGCTAATGCCGCAGACTTCATGTCTTATTAGGGACGGGTCAGAACACTCATCACACGGATTTTGCGGAAGCATTTTTATTTTATCAAGCCAAGTTCATAACACGCCTTCAATATTCCGCCGTCGTCGATATCCTCACAGATATAATTTGCGGCTTCTCTTGCTTCCTCTGAAGATTTTTTCACAGCAACGCCGATTTTCGCATTCCTGAGCATATCCGCGTCATTTGGGCCGTCTCCGAAAGTAATTACGTCGTCTAAACTTGCTCCTTCGTGTTCAATCAGTTTCACAATTCCCCGCCATTTCGTCGCGCATTCATGTCTAATTTCGGTGAACTGGTGCATCAATTCAAGTCTTGTGTTCTCTGGAGGCGAGTAAAAAATTCCGTGTTCGGGCGCAAGATTTTTTGAAGGCAGCATCAAGTAACATAATATAACACGTTCTATTTTGTCGATGGATTTTACGCAATCATATCCGGCTTGATTGTTGAAATACGCTTTGAAGTCGCTGAATGCATCGGAGGCGTATAAAAATTTTTTGTCAACTGCGGCCGCTCTCGCTGGGAATTTTTTTGCGACATCAAGAAACTTGCTCAAGTGTTCATCAGGAAAATAAGCCGTGAAAATTTCTTTGCCGTCAACGAAAATCTCAGCTCCTCCAGAACACACGATGTAATTTATCCCGAACTCCCTCGCTGTCAAGAACGTCAAGAATGAAGCCCGGCCCGTCGCAATCGCTGGAATATGTCCGGCCAATTTTAGCCTATTCACAGCCTCGCGGGTTTCATCGGGAATATGAGGAGTTCCCACGTGGCTGATTAATGTATGGTCAATATCGAAAAATACATACTTCTTCATAAAAATTTACCCCTTAAGTCTCAGCGCAAGCCCCGCAAAAACTCTGTCAACAATTTCGGCTTCTGACGCTAAAAATTGATAGACTTTTCCGGTTTCGTCGCGCCATTTTCGATTAAACACGTCAACAGGAATAATCCCGGAAGAAATTTCATCGCCGATAATCACGCTTGAACGCAATATATCAAGTCTCGAAGCAAAAAATTCTTGAGCGTCAACGCCCTGTTTAAGCAAATATTTTATTCCCATATGCAAATTTATTATTAGTCCAGAGCTGATTATATTTTCTGCCCTCTCATTTTCAAGATTGTATACGATTTCAAACTTTCCGTATAACTTTTCGGCGTAAACTCTTTTTCCCATGTAACGCCCGCCAATAATTAAATGCAATGCTTCATCTCCAGACAACATGAAAATTTTTGTGAGTGTTTCAAGCTAGTCCGCCTGAAAATTCTCACAAGCTCCACGCCAGCATTATCACTTCAGAGAGTTCAACGAATGCTCCGAGCAAGTCGCCCGTAATTCCTCCGAAAGTTTTTACGCAGATTATTATCCATAATGTTAAACACGATAACATTATCACGAGAACTTTCACATTCACGAACGCCAATAATAACATCATGATTAACATGTAAAAATTATCGCTTCGTCTTCGCCATTTTCCCAGAGTTACAGCGAGGCCGTCAGACTTCGCAAACGGTAAATTGTTCAGCAAAACCCCCATTCCGAGACGAGAATACACGGGAACAATGAAGATATTTTGAGGATTGGCCAGCTCAGCGAATAACAGAGTTTTAGACATCAAAATTATCACACAGCCCATCACCGCAAAAGAGCCTGAATGAGTATCGGATAAAATTTTTAAGCGGGTTTCTCTGTCTCGTCGTGAAAAAATTGCGTCGCAAGTGTCCATTAAGCCGTCCATATGAAGCCCGCCGGTTAAAGCAAGAGTTATTAGCGTCATGATTAGCCCCTTAAGATTTCCCGTGAGAGTTATCATGTCAAAGCAAATTTGCCAGATTAACCCGAAAATTACGCCGACAATCGGAAGCATAACGCAAAACCAGCGCAAATTTTTATCATTCCAAGCCTGAAACGGAACGGGAATAATTGAGATGAATGATATTGCGATTAAGAACGATGATAAAATTTTCCGTACTTCCTTTCATGAAAAATTTTCTTGGCAAAATATTTCGGCTAAAAACGATGTTCACACTCCCTTTCATCACGAAACAAAATATTTTGATTACGAACGATTTTCGCACTTCCTTTCTTGAAAAGTACATTATAATTAATAAATTTATTATTTTTCGAAGTATTGAGGTGGAATATTTTGGACTTCGGCACAATTTTTTATTGCTCTAAATGTATGCATAAATTCGATGAATATCATGAAACTTGTCCGTTTTGCGGCTATAATCCCTCAATAGAAGAAGAAAATCAACGCGTTCATACTCTCCAGGCAGACCGCACGATGCTTCACAAGAATAGATATTTGCTCGGAGCTGTAATCGGCGAAGGAGGCTTCGGGATAACTTACGCGGCTTTTGACCGAACGACAAATCAACCCGTAGCAGTCAAAGAATATTTTCCGATGACGCTCTGCGAAAGAGATGCCAAAGAAGATAAAAATGTTGTCGTAAATCCAAGCTATGAGAAATTATATCAATTCGGCCTTCAACGTTTCATAAAAGAAGCGCAAACTTTAGGCTCACTCGAAGACGTTAAAAATGTCGTGCCCGTCATAGATTACTTCGAGGAGAATAACACCGCTTACATCGTCATGAAATTTATTCGCGGCGTAACTCTTCAACGTTACGTTAATGAAAATAAAATCCCGCCTCAAAAAGTTTTGAGCATGATGAAAGAGATTATCGAGGCATTAATCGAAGTCCATAAACGCGGAATTTTCCATATGGACATAAGCCCTAAAAATATTATGGTTCAAGAGGACAATTCATTAGTGTTAATCGATTTCGGTTCGGCTTCGTTGAAAGGCGTAACGGGCATAAGCTATAATCGGGATTACGCGCCTGTTGAACAAATTGACGGGACAAGCATGGCGGGCTCATGGATGGATATTTATGCTCTGAGCGCAACTTTATATCATCTGATTTGCGGAGAAGCTCCCCCAAGTTCGCTGGCAAGACAACTAAAGGATAATATTATACCTATTCAGGAGCGTAAAATTCCCATCAAGAAATTTCAAGCTCAAACAATCATGGAAGGTTTAGCCGTTCAGCAGGAGAAAAGGATCCAGAGCATGGAAGTATTTTACTCCAGACTGTACAATATTCTCACGAAAGAGGAGAAGCAGAGACAGCGCGCGCTGATTTTCCGTGTAATTTCTGCCGCAACTCTGTCATTAATCGCAGGAATATTAATCACGGTAAATTTCACTTACGGCTTATTTTTGGGGGACGGCCTGAGATTTTCATTGCGAGGGGACGGCTTCCATGTTCGCGGCTTCGCTGATGACCGGGAAAAACTTTCAATTCCTGCTGAGAAATTCGGCGTTAATGTCGTGAAAATTGACAGGGGAGCTTTTCAAGGTGCCGAAACTTTGCGCGATGCTTCAATTCCCGGAACTGTTGAAACAATCGGAGAATTTGCCTTTAACGGATGCGAAAACTTGACGACCGTAAAACTTGATGACGGCGTGCAAAAAATTTATTCTCAAGCCTTCGCGAACTGCCAGAACTTACAGGCCGTAATCACTCCGAACACGCTTAAAGCCATAAGCCCTGACGCATTCACGAACTCGCAAAATCATATCATCCTGCTTGAAGATATCGATAATCAGGCGGCTTCAATTGTTAAAGAACGCGGATTGAATTACGCTCACATTGAGACAAAACGAAACGCAACGGGCATTACGATAGCAAAATATGAAACTGAACAGCTCAGCATAAATTTCCCAGATTTTCTTGACGGCCAGCCTGTTACGGAGATTAACTCAGGCGTTGTAAGCAAATCAATTTTCCCGCGCAAGTTTACAGCGATGATAGAAAACGTAAAATTCCCGGCCAATCTTGAAAAAATCGGGGATTATGCGTTTGATCATGTTCCGTTGATGACGGCTCTAAATCTTCCTGAAAAATTGCAATATATCGGCAAAAATGCTTTCTCCGGCTCATTCATAACAAGCGTAAATCTTCCTGAAAGCGTTAATTTCGTGGGAGCTGAAGCGTTTTCTATATGCATGGACTTAAAGCGCGTAAAACTTTCCCCGAACATGAAGGAAATTCCTATTGCTTGCTTTGGTGGCGATAAAGAGTTAAGCGACGTAATAATCCCTGAAGGCATCACGAAAATCAACGAGGGAGCTTTTATCCTGTGCGAAAAATTATCACGGCTTGAAATTCCCGAAGGCGTAAAGATTATCGAGTTTGCGGCTTTTGAGCATTGTTCATCACTGCAAAATTTATATCTCCCTCAATCCTTGAACTTCATGCATATCGGCGCGCTTGAAGGCTGTCCAAATTTTTTAGTGATTATCGGCTATGAAAACTCGTTCGCTGAATATTTCTGTGGACAATACGGATTTCGATTTTATGACCTGAGCAACCCCGACGAGAATATTATTATCAGCCCTGAGGGATTTTTGAGCGTTCAGGAAAATATAAGCAGGAGTGATTTAATCGTGCTTCCGTCGTATGCGAGAAATCCTGACACTGAAAATCCACGCAAAATTATCACGGCAGAATATATTCTCAACGCCCAGAACCTGAAGAGCAAGAGAGTAATTCTGCCCGCACAACTCAGGACAATAGGCGGAAACAGCTTCAAGGATAATTTTTACGTTGAGAGCGTAGACTGCCCGGAAACTCTTAAATCAATAGGAATATCGGCCTTTGCAGGAGATATAAACTTGAGAAGCGTAAAACTCAATGACGGGCTTGAAGAAATCAGCTTAAATTCATTCGCAAATTGTGAAAAACTTTCGGATATTGAATTGCCTTCATCGTTGAAAATTTTGGGAGCTAGAGCGTTTGAAAATTGCATTGGTCTAACGAAAATAGAAATTCCGAAGTCCGTGAATATGCTTGATAATTTTACGTTTTCAGGAACGAGCATAAAATATGTAAATATTCCCGGAAGCGTATCAAAGTGTGAGACAAGTTTTTACAATTGCCGTGAGTTAATCAGCGCTGACATTTCCGAAGGCGTGAAAATTATTCAGGGGACTTTTGGCGGCTGTAGTTCCCTCGAATACGTCGTAATTCCTTCAAGCGTAATATTAATCACCCGTTCAAGTTTCTCCGGCTGTAAAAATCTCCGGGACGTATGGATTTATTCCGACAAAGCCGAGCTGAATATCCCAGACTATTTTGATAATCTCGACACGTATTTATTCGCTGACTGTCCGAGCTTAACAATTCATGCGCATATAGGCTCACCAGCTCACATTTACGCGAAATCTCATAATATAAAATTTTCACCTCTTCCGCTTGACGATAACGAACAGGCAAGCCGCAAAAAAATCACGTTCAAGGCTTCGGAGAGAATATATTCAGACGAAGAAATACAGGATATGCTCCTTCAAAACGCTGTAAATATCAACGATGCTTCAGGCTGCTGGGAACTGTTTCAATATTCTCTAGGCTACGGCTTCAAGGATTTAGCGTATCAATGTCTAGCTTTCTGTGAGAAATTAGGCGAGGAATACGATAAAATTTGCGTCGCTTCGGTGAAAAAATTTCTTGCTCAGTCCGAATACTCTTCGGGCCTTGTAATACGCTGTTTCTTCGACGAGAACGGGGATTATTCCGAACATCAAGAGTTGAAGGCCGGAGATATTATTGTTGAGGTTGACGGCGCGAGAATTGCAGACAAAAACGATGTTGATAAAATTACCCGGAAGACCGATAAAATTTTGACAATCCTCCGGGCAGATGATAAGGGAAGTTTTCAGAAATTTAATGTAAAAGTTCCGGCGGAAGAAAAATTATTCTTTGCGTTACAAAAATTTTGCCGCTGACTCTTGAAGAGCCGCAGGATTAGCCTTTATCTTCGGGATGGTCGCCGTTTAGGTCCGGTAAATTTTTAGCCGTGAGTTCGTCATTAATTAGGTCAAAATAATCCGTACCGTCATTATTATTTGCTGCTTTGTTAGTATTTATTATGGCGTTCATGATGATAATATCTCTCTGGCTTGTTCCGGTTAGACCTGCACGGCCTGCACTCTTGAGGAGTAGCTGAGTCTCGTCAAAACTGAGCTGTAACGCAAGGGCCATTTTGAGAATAACGTTGCGCGAAGGGTTTCTGTGCTTCTTGTTGTCAAGCTGAGTATACTTGTAGAAAGTTGCAGTACTCATCTCGAGCGTATCCATCAAGTTTGTAACCGTTACTTTCTTGGCGGCTAAATATTCTTTGATTACGTCTGAAAACGAGGTGAAGCCGATTTTTTCCATAATTTTCAAGACTTCATCAAGAGGCAAACCCGCACTAATCAATCTTGACGCGAAATGTGTACGAGTTTCTGTTTGAGGGTCATACTGCGGGACATTATTATTTTGCGTATTGTTTGGAAAAATATTTTGCTGTTGCATAATTCGTTGCACCTTTCTTGAATAATTTGCGTTGATGATAACATAAAGATTTAAATAACAGTCTACATAAAGGCGGCATATGAGCAGAATTAAAATGTTAAAGTCAATGCACAAAAATTGAAAGGGTGTTCCTGATGACGGATATAATTTTTCTGCTTGACCGAAGCGGCTCAATGAAGATCTGCGAGGATGACGCAATCGGCGGCTACAACAGCTTTCTTGACATTCAGAAGCAAGAAAACTCTGAAGCATATATTACTACAATTTTGTTCGATAACAACTACGAAATTTTACACGATCATGTTGACATTCAAGAAGTTAATTACATCACGAAAAAAGAATATTTTGCTCGCGGGACTACGGCATTGCTTGATGCGATCGGGACAACGATAAACAGAGTTTCAAGCGCAAACGCAATCATGATAATCATAACGGACGGACTTGATAACGCCAGCAAAAAATTTCAGATTAAGGATATTTACGCGATGATTGACGAGAAACAAAAACAGAATTGGGAGTTTATTTTTCTCGGAGCAAATATTGACGCGATAAAGACGGCCGGAAGCATAGGCATAACCTCAGACAGAGCCGCAGATTTTCCGATTGAGAACCTGCGCAATAAATTTGAAGGTTTAGCCCGAACAGTTACGAGTTTCCGAACATCGGGGATTATAGGCGAAGAATGGAAATAATAAGCTGTGGACAAAATGTAACTTGCTATTACTAAAAATTTTGTAGTATATACTCACATTAATAAAAAAGGAGACGCAGTAAAAATGTCAGACATAAGCAACACATTAACGAAAGTAGCAATCAAAGCAGGCCCGGTACTTCTCGACAAAGCAGCCCCATTAGTCGCTCCCGTCGCTGAAACGGTAATAACAACTACCGTAGCTGTAGCCCCAATAGCATTGCCCTTACTCGGAATTTATGCAGCCTATAAGTTCTTCAAGGATTAATTTGCGTTAAGATTAGGACAAGCTGAAAATATTTGTTCAGGAGGGGGGCTTAATAGTTCTCCTCCTTTATAATATGCAAGAAATTTTTATGAAAGGAGAAATTTATTGTGATAACGATTGAAGGAAAAGTTAATACTGCAATTTGTTACGCAAAAGTTGTCGAGGATGAAGCGATCGAACAAATCCGGCGAATGTGCGATTACCCGTTGACAGAAGGCTCAAAAATTCGGATTATGCCCGATGTTCACGCTGGAGCTGGCTGTACAATCGGAACGACAATGACAGTTATTGACCGAGCTGTCCCGAATATCGTCGGCGTTGATATTGGTTGCGGAATGTTCACGGTTAATCTCGGCAAAGGTGAAATTGACTTCGCAAAATTCGATGAGGCCGCACATTTTTTACCGTCTGGCTTCGACGTTTGGAGCAGGAAGCAGAAAAATTTTGACCTCACGCGTTTACGATGCTATGAGGGACTTGATAACGTCGTGAGAATTGGCAAGAGCTTAGGAACTTTAGGCGGAGGAAATCACTTTATCGAGATTGACCGCTCGGAAGACGGAACAAATTACCTTGTTATTCACTCAGGAAGCCGGAGCTTGGGAAGACAGGTTGCGAAGATTTATCAGCATATAGCAATTGTCCTGCTCAAGAACGACAGAGGAGAATACTTACGAAAGAGGCAGGAATTAATCGACACTTACAAAGCAGAAGGAAGACAGAGGGAAATTGAGGAAGCTCTGACGCAGATTAAATTTGTGGAGAATGACACGCCCGATGAATTATGCTGGCTCGAAGGAAAATACTTTGAGGATTATTTACACGACATAAAAATTTGTCAGGAGTTCGCGCGCTTAAACCGTGAGACTATCGCCGAGATTATTCTTGAACGTGTCGGATTGTTGAAGCATACGATTTACGAGTTTGAAGCGTTCCACACAGTTCATAATTACATCGACACCGACGAGATGATTTTACGAAAGGGAGCAATCGCGGCACATTCTGGCGAGAAAGTTTTAATCCCGTTGAACATGCGCGACGGTTCAGTTTTAGCAACGGGCAAGGGCAATCCAGATTGGAATTACTCAGCACCGCACGGAGCCGGAAGAATTTTATCGAGGACTTCAGCGAAGGAAAAATTAACACTCTCGGAATATCAGGAAGCCATGAAGGGAATTTACACGACTTCGATTAACGAACACACGCTTGACGAAGCTCCGATGGCGTATAAGTCGATTGATGCGATTATCGAAGTAATTTCCGAGAGCGTAGATATTATTGAAGTATTGAAGCCGGTTTACAACTTCAAAGCCTCGTCAAATTAATTCTTCAGCGACAAGTTCACTCCAGCTTCGATTAAAACTCTTCGTACGTCCTCATACTTAACCTCACGCGGAGGAATTCCCTTCTGAACGCTCAAAGCGGCTAAAACTCCTGCGGCTTGGCCCGTCATCATGCAAATCGGCTGAAGTCTCAAGGCTCCGGCAGCAAGTCTCGACATCGATAAATTTTTCTCAGCGGCGATTAAACCGTCAACTTTCACAGGGATTAGAATATCCATAGGGACCTGAAAATTTCCCTGCGGTTCGTGTTCCTGAATGAACGCGGCTTTTTCGCCTAAATCTTTTTCCATGCAGTTATCCGTGTCCGAATGGTGAAGGTCTAATGCATAACGTCCAACTGCGATGGAATTATCGATTTCATGACCGAGTGAATTTTTGTAGAGTTCCTCAGAAGTCAGAGTGTGAAGCCCGACAAGTCTCCGGCTCTCTCGAACGTAAGGGATTGGGGGCATATGCCGGGCGACTTCCTGCCATTCACGGGGTAAATCTTTTGCGGCCTCTGGAAGATAATTATATTCGTTCTCATCGACGCTCCAATTTTCGCCGAGTTCGTTTTGAACGTAGTAGATGAAGTGTAAAGTTTTGATTAATGCGTCGCGTTCAACTCTTGCGCGTAAAGTTTTGTCCTCTAAGTATTCGACAGGGAGGCCGTATTTATTTTTCCACATGTAATAGCCCGGATAATCATTGCCCCAGTTTACGCTAGTTTTAGAAATTTTCGGCCAATTCCTTTTGTGAGCGTCGTAATTTCCCGGCAAGAACGAGTCCGGAAGTCCGCGATAGGCATTATGAGTTACGAAGTTCACGGGAAGTTTCACGGGATAAACGCCCATGAAGTCCGCGCCGTCTTTCGTAACATAGCGTTGATAATTCCATTTTGCATGGTCATAGCCGGGCAGAGGATTTTTAGGCCGTAATCTTTCAGGCACTCCGTCAGGATATTTGCGGATTATAGCTGTCCATGTAATATCTTGTATCATCGTTTCGAGATTGATTGAAGGAGTTACGGAGTTTCCTGCGCGGTAATCAGCTCCGGCTAACGGTAAAATATCGCCGTATTCGGTCGCATCAATTAAGATTTTACATGCTATGTTTCGTTTACCTTCGGGCGTTTGGATTATGACGCTGTTAATAGTTTCGTTATACTTGTCGACTGCGACGACCTCAGAGAAATATAAAATGTCCGGAGCATTCTCACCTTTCGCCATGTCCTGAAGAATTTTTTTCCCAATTGAAGGTTCAAAGGCTTTGTTGCTGATTTCCCAGTAAGTTGTGTTGATTGACTTTCCACGAAGAGCGTAATACTCCTCAATCCTGCTCATGAACTCAAGATATAAACCGCTCATCTGTTCGCTCAGGTCGTCCATGTTGGAAACTCCGGCGGCTGTAGCTTGACCTCCAAGCCAATTTGTTTTTTCGACAACGAGAACGCTCGCTCCCATTCGTGAGGCTTGAATTGCGGCAGAAATCCCCCCGATGCCTCCGCCAGCTATGATTATGTCGTAAGTGTCAGAGATTTTTGCACTCATTGAAGACGGCCAAGTGTTTGATAATTGACTTCCAAGATGATAATTGTGTGTTGATGGAGTGTAGATATAGTAATTATCTGCCTGTTGAGTTCCAAGATAATAGCCGTTTGGTGATTGAGTGTAGAAATTATAACTATTAGTCCAGAAAGCGTCATTAATGTCGGCGTTTGGTGTGTAAGTATAAGTTATGCGAGAGATGAAAGCTGAGATTGACGGCGAAAATTTGACGGCG
>JAFTCP010000077.1 GCA_017454625.1 Synergistaceae bacterium | reverse complement strand
GTCATCGTGAGTTTTTCCGGTGTTAATGAAGTCGTTTTCAGCATGACCATTTTCCCCGATATTTGTTAAGCCGTTATCAGTCCGACCGTTTTTGCCATCTTGCAAGAAGTCATCACCAGTTCGGCAATTTTTCCCATAGTTCATGAGGTCATTGTTCGCCTGGCTGTTTTTCCCAGAACTCATGAAGTCAATATCAGTATGGTCATTTTTTCCATCTTGCTTATCACCAGTTCGGCAATTTTTCTCAGCGTTCATGAAGTCATTATCAGCCTGTCCGATTTTTTCCGAACTCATAAAATCATAAATCGTGTCAGTCTGGTCGCCGTTGGTGAGAATTATATTTTTTCCGAGCATTCTTAACGGCGAGTAAAGGATTAATGAGCTGTCAAAATTTTTGTCCTGTTTCGTGAGCTTAATGATTAAGTCGTCGCCTGAACGCTCAAAAATTCGTGCTTTGCTTGATGCGCTGCGTCCCATGATGAAATAGGCCAGCATAATTTTCCCCGACGGTGTCATTCCCGTAATAATTCCTCGTCCTGGATATTTTATTGGAGCCGGGAAGATTTTCGGGTTGAGCTTCTTGCATACTTCTTCAACAGCTCGCGGCAAAATTACCCATTCGGCTTGTTCCATAACTCTACGCTGTAACTTTTCGGGCGTATCGTCAGGGAAAATTTTTACGGGCTTTTGCGCTAAGATTTCTCCGCCGTCAGGAATTTCATTCACGAGATGAACCGTAGCTCCTGTAACTTTCACGCCGCTTTTCAATACAGCTTCATGAACTTTGAGGCCGTAAAATCCTTTACCGCAGAACGAGGGGATTAACGACGGATGAACGTTTATGATTTTTGCGCCGCATTGGTCAATGAAACTTTTGCTCAGAATATGCATAAATCCGGCCAATACTATAACTTCAGGCTTAAACTTTTCGAGACACTCTAAAATTTTTCCCTCGAAATTATCACTTCCGGCTTCGATGACTTCTGCGGGAATTCCGGCACTTTCAGCGCGTTTGAGGGCGTAGGCATCACGTCGGCTTGAGATTACCTGAACGATTTTCCCGGAGCTTAATATCCCGTTATTCTGAGAGTTGATTAAAGCCTGAAGGTTCGTTCCTCCTCCTGAGACTAATACAGAAATTTTCACCAAAGTATAAATTCCTCCTTAACGTTTAATTTGTCGAGTTTTGGGGGCGGGCGGGGCAAGGACACTGAATGTGTCGTTGCGCGTAGCCGGAGGGTTCCGACCGTAGGTCGGACTTTACCGTTAATATAGTGTGAAAAATTTACGCGTTCACCTAAAAAATCAATGTTAGTATAGTGTGAAATATCACGAAAAATACCGTCAACGTTAAGTAAAAACTTCACATATTTTACCCAGAACTTTATCGTCAATGTAGTATAAAAATCTCATGCGTCCACATCGAAAAATACCGTCAGCATAGCGCGAAATATCACATGTCCACATGAAATTTCTCACTAACATAACGAAAAATCCTTACACGTCCAATTTTCCCCCGTTAATGCAATATTACTCCCTGTTCACCCTTCACAATTTCGCCGATAACATAAGAACCGTCAACAGCGTGTAAAATTTCGTCAGGATTGGCCGTGATTAAGGTCATTCCCACTCCCATATTGAAGACATGAAACATTTCATCGCGTTCAAGTCCTCCCGTTTTCATAATGACATCAAAGACTGCCGGAGTTTTCACCTTTTCAAGCTCAATTTTCGCCGTCAAGCCTTCTGGAATTGCTCTCGGGATATTCTCATAAAATCCGCCGCCTGTGATATGAGCAATAGATTTCACTTTGTCGATTACCGGCAAGACTTCACGCACGTAAATTTTCGTTGGTGTCAATAACTCTTCGCCTAAACTCTTGCCAAATTCCTGAACATGACCGTGTAAATCATGACCGGCAAAAATTTTTCTGACCAGTGAGAAACCGTTTGAGTGAACTCCTGACGAAGGAAGCGCGACGATTACATCACCAGCTTTAACGTTCTTAGCGTCAAGAATTTTCTCACGCTCGACAACTCCGACGCTGAAACCCGCAATATCATACTCATCTTCAGGATAAAATCCCGGCATTTCCGCAGTCTCACCGCCGATTAACGCGCAATTAGCCTGAACGCACCCTTCGGCAACTCCTGAGACAATCTCGGCGACTTTTTCCGGATAATTTTTCCCGACAGCAATATAATCCAGGAAGAATAACGGCCTCGCTCCTGAACAAAGCACGTCATTCACGCACATAGCGACACAGTCAATCCCGACCGTATCATGTTTATTCATCATGAACGCAATTTTTAATTTTGTGCCTACTCCGTCGGTTCCGCTCACTAAAACTTTTCCGTCGAGTTCAAACATTCCGCCGAACCCGCCAAGTTCAGACAAGACACCAGGAATTTTCGTACGCTCAACGTGTTTACGCATCAATTTTACGGCATCATAACCGGCTTCAACGTCAACGCCCGCATTCTTATAGCTTGAGTTCATGATTTTTTCTCTCTACGCTTTCTGCCATTTTCACGGCCTCATCGTCAAGTTTTCGCATAAGTTCCTCATCACTCACGGCTAAAATTCTTGCTGCAAGCCACGCCGCATTAGCTCCTCCGTCAATCGCAACGCACGCAACAGGAACTCCCGAAGGCATCTGCACCGTCGATAATAACGCGTCGAGTCCTCCCAAATCTGAGCTTTTCACAGGAACGCCAATAACCGGAATTCTCGTGTGAGACGCTAAAACTCCGGCCAAGTGAGCAGCTTTACCGGCAATCGCGATTATGACACTGAAATTATTTTTGCGGGCATTCACAGCAAACTCACGAGCTTTTTCCGGCGTACGATGAGCAGAAATTATGTTAATCTCAAACTCAAGCCCAAGTTTCTTTAACACTTCAACGCTTTTTTCAGCAATTGGCAGATCCGAATCACTGCCGAGTATTATCGCTATTTTCTTCATGATTATTTATTATTAACGTGAACCGTCGGAATTTTTGACAACTTCGAGAACGTCGACAACGGAAGTTGAGGAGCAGGCGATGAACTCGAAATTGTCTCGGCAGCAGCTTTATTCTCCTCAACAATTACGTCCCAGAGTTCTTTGCGCCAAATCTGTGTTGACTGCGGAGCCGTAATCCCAAGCCTGACGACATCGCCCCGAACATCAATCACCATGACTTCAATATCCGTCCCAATTTGAATGCTCTCGTTAATTTTTCTGCTGAGTACAAGCATTAATTCCCGCCTCCGTTTCTCTGTGCTGAGGCTTTCATTTTTTCGCGTACGTCTTCAGGAAAAACTATATGCCTAATCGGATATTCTTCGTTGAGCGCGATGACTTGAACAGCTTTATGCGTCTTGAGATTGATTAAGATTGGAGCGCGTAAATTGGCCGTCATGTTCCAGGCCGCATTTTCGGGAATAGCCACGACGATTAATAATGCGAGGTCTGAGGGCTTCGCTGAACCGATTAACTTTAACTCATCGTCAGGAATTCTGGCGTTGTAGTCCGGTCTAATCGCATCAGGCGACGTTACGGGTAAAGCTAAATCGCCGTCATCAAGAGACTGAAGCCACTTAATAGCGCTGTCCTCACTTCCGGCCAATATCCAATTATGCTTATCCTCGAATGCCGGAATACCTCGCGGAAAAGTCAGCACGTCTTCTTCCGAGTAATTTACCTCGCCGAAACGTGAAGTTGAGATTTTAAGTTCAGACATTTTTTATCACATGCCTTCAAGAAAATTTTTTACGCATAATAATAGCATGTTGCTTAACCCTTAACGTTGATAACTTTTTGAATTATTGCTAAACTGACAACTTAATTATTCAGAGGTGAGCTTTAGAACTTGAAGCAGGATTTAATGAACTGGCTTAACGCTATAGATACGGAAGACGAAGAGAATATCGAGAAAAATACTTCTGAGGGGACAGGGTTACTTCTTGCCCCTTTAAGTCAACAGCCGGTTAATGAGCTCGCCTTCCCTGTCGTAAACGTCAAAAAATCCCCTGAACCTGAACAACACGAGCCCGGCGAAGTCGAAAGCATTATGCAGGAACTTCAAAGCTGGAAGAATGAGTTACACGATGAAAATATTTCGCAGGATTTTCATCCAACAGCCAACACCGAAAATATACCGCAGGACTTCACTGAGGCTGATAATTATGGAGAAATGCGGCGGGATTTTCACTCAACAGCCAACCCCGACGAAATATCACAGGACTTCACCGGAGCTGATAATTACTACGAAAGACCGCAGAACTTTCGCTCTACAGCTAGTGATGAGGAACTATCGCAGGATTTCACCGAAGCTGACGATTACGAGGAAATATCGCATGACTTCAACGAAAAAGTTAATCCCGCAGAAATACATCATGGCTTCACCGGAGCGGATAATTACGACAAAATACAGCGAGACTTTCACGCAACAGTTAGTGATGAGGAAATTTCGCACGACTTTATCGAAGCTGACACTCACAATGAAACTTCACATGAGCTTCAAGACTGGCAGCTAGACACACACAATGAGCCTGAGACTTCGGAATTTGTGTTGAAAGTTGACGGCGGCGAAGAAATTATTGATGATGATAACGCGGACAAAAACGATGAAGAGTACGACAATGAGACTTCGGAAATCTCGCATGAGCTTCATGATTTGCAGGAGGCCGTGAAAAATTTACAAGTTAATCTTGATGCTGACGTTGAGACTGAAACCGAAGACGACGCACAGGAAACTCACGAACAAACAGAAACTCCATCACCACAGCTAAATCCTGACTGGCGCAACGCTAACACAGGCTTTGAACTCAGTCTTGATGAACCTCCACCGGAAATTTGGACGAAGATTAACGCCGAGAAAGAAAATCCCGAAGAGTTAAATTACGAAGCAACTTCAAGTTTGCAGGGAGCGGCGTATATTCCCAAGCCTGAACACGGAAAAAATTTCACTCAGCGCTTGCAGAAAACTTTGCAAAACAGGAAGCAGAAAGCTGAAGCCGAACGAGAACTTGAAGCAGAGCATCAGCCTCATCATCCCTATCTTCAGAAAACAATGATAATCTGCGGAACCCTCTTAATCGTCCTGTTCTTCGTGTGGCTGGGCTTATGGTTCATGCAACGTGAGACTCCAGAGGGAATGAACGCGAGAGCTGAAAAACTTTACGAACAGGGTAATTTTGACGAGGCCGAAAAACTTTATCAGCGAGCATATCAACGTTATCCGAATGTATTAACTTTTTTGGCGAAGTTTGCTGACAGCGCGGAAAAAGCCGGACATTCACAGACAGCTGAAGCCGCAAAACGTGAATACGCGAGAAATTTCCCGGACGAACAGAGCGAAATTATCATACTTAACGAAAAGAAGGGAGATGACGAGCAAAGTAAACAGGAAAATTCGGAGCAAAAGCCTGAACGTGTGAAGACGGAGCCGGTTAAAATTACACAGCCTGTTTCGGTTTATCATGATGAGAAGTTGACATTCGATGAATATTTGCAGGAAGGAACTCACGCTTTCAACGTCGGAATGTATAATCGTGCTGTGATAAATTTCTTCCGAGCTTACGACATCAACAGCAATGACCCCCGCCCGTATATCGGACTTGCAGGAGCTTATCGGGCTAAAGGGTTATACTTTGACGCAAAAGTTATTCTCGACGAAGCTCGCAAAAAGTTTCGCCGAAATCCAACGTTAGAAATGGAACGCCAATTTTTGAGGGAGGCAAGATAATTATGAGCCATGTAGAACGAGCAAAAGAAATTGTAGGAAATGACGTAGTGAAGGCTTTAAAGCGGCGAGGTTTTGAGGCTGAATACGTCGCGACAAGTCAGGAAGCATTGAAACGTATTCTTGAGATTGTGCCGGAAGGTGCCAGCGTAGGAATTCCCGGAACCGTAACAGTGAGAAATATCGGAGCATTGGACGCGCTGAAAGAACGGGGAAATACGATTTATCAGCATTGGGGGCCAATGTCAAACGAAGAACGCAGAGCCGCACGAGACCGCGAGAATGGAGCTGATGTTTTCTTGACGAGTGCGAACGCTTTAACTCGCGACGGAAGAATTATCAACATTGACGGAACGGGTAATCGTGTTGCGGGTATGGCTTGGGGCAACGGATTAGTCTTGTTCGTGATCGGAATTAACAAGTTAGCTTTTGACCTCGAGGACGGACTTAAACGAGCACACTCCGCGACAATTCCGAACGCTTTACGTCAAAACGTCGAGACTGCATGCGTGAAAGCCGGACATTGTGTGAACTGTTCAGCCGCCGGAAACGACGACAGCATGTGCCGAGCAATCTTAATTCTCGAACAAGCCGTAAAGGGGAGAAAATATCACGTTATCATAGTCGGAGAAAATCTAGGCTATTAATCGACTTCAAAGCCCCCTCACAAAACAGGGGGTAAATTTTTTGTTAAGGAGAAAATTTTTATGGAAAACAGAGACAAAATTGTAGTTTTACTCGCAGGAGGAAGAATTGTTCAGCGTCATGAAGAGCACGACAGCCCGGAATTAACGGACGAGGAATTATACGCGCTTTTGCCCGAAGATATTCGTCCTCACGTTGTGTTTCAGAAGTGGAGTTTTCAGCCGGTCTCGAATTACACGCTGAGAATGTGCGGAGAACTCATGAATATGGTCTATACTTTCGTTCATGATGAAGGAGCACGAGGAGTTGTTGTAACTTGCGGCATTCAGACGATAGCGGAGCTTTCATATTTTGCTGATTTAGTCTGGGACTTGAACCCTCCGTTAATTTTCACGGCCTCGATATTCAACGCAGGAACTCCGAACAGCGAGACGGGATTACGATTAAGGCAGTCAGTCCGGGCGGCATTATCCGGAGCATGCACGGGAAAAGGAGCTTTAATCTGCATTCAGGATGCTATTTACGCGCCTGCTGACGTTCTGAGAATTTCAAACTTTAACCGCGCCGGATTGTTAGCGTTCCCGGAAAGTCCTTTGGGTGTATTCTCTCAGCCTTCAGGAGGTTATATCTCGTTAAGATTTCCGAGACATCGTTACGTTCAAAAAATGGTTCAGCCTTTAGCCCGGAGTATTCCGGTTTTGACGGCTTCATTAGGAGACGGAGACTTAATTTTGCGCGCTCTCGTTGAAAAACGTTTTGAGGAACTTGACGGCCTTATTGTATCTGGACTTGGCGACGGCGATGTGCCTTCGTTGTGGGTTCCGTTGCTGAGGAAAATTTTACGCTCAGAAATTCCCGTTGTCCTGACTTCGAGATACCCGGACGGAATTGTTCAGGCTACGGAGAATTACGAGGGAAGTGCGGCACAATTACTCGAAATGGGCTTAATCAACGGCGGAATGCTCTCACCATATCAGGCAAGAATAAAACTTGCTGTAGGTCTTGCGTCGGGACTTAAGGGCGAAGCGTTAGCGAACTACATTCACGATAATAAATAATCATGTCAGGAATAATTGCGATAATTGGCCGGCCAAACGTCGGGAAATCCTCACTCTTCAACCGCTTAACCAACACGAAAGACGCAATTGTTGACGATATGCCCGGAGTTACGCGAGATAGATTATACGGTGAAGTTGAATACGAGGGAAGAAATTTTTACGTGATTGATACGGGCGGAATTTTCGGCGAGGATTCGGACTTCAGCGCGGGGATTAAAGCTCATGTTGATGCGGCAGTGAAAGAATGCGACGGAGTAATCTTTATGCTTGACGGACGCGACGGAGTTACTACGGGCGATGAGGAAATTGCGGAGTTCATCAGGAAGGCCGGCGATAAACCCGTGATTGTTGCTGTGAATAAACTTGACGACGTTAAACATGATGACTTGATGAATGATGCTTACTCGTTGGGATTTGAGAATGTTATAGCAATCAGTGCGCTTCACAAACGTGGGATTTATGAGCTTCTTGATTTAATCGTGAAAAATTTGCCAGTTGAAGATGAGGAACTTGAAGAAAATCTTGAGTACGTAGAAGATTTCACCGGTACTTATGAGGGGGAAAAAGGTCCCGACTACGTCGGGAAGTTCACCTATGCTCCCACCCGCCCACCCCGCATAGGTGAACTTGAAGACAACGAAATCCGGTTAGTCATCGCTGGTAAGCCCAATGTCGGGAAATCCTCACTCTTGAACAAGCTCACGAAATCCGAACGTTCACTTGTAAGCCCAATTGCCGGAACAACGCGAGACCCCGTTGACATGCGAATAAACATTGACGGGCAAAATTTCAGGATTATTGACACAGCGGGCTTGCGAAGACGAGCGAAGTTCGACGGAGATTTAGAGTATTATTCATTCGTGCGGACTTTGGCGGCAGTCGACAGGTCGGATATTGCGCTTTTGCTAATGGACGCTCGCGAACCTTGCACCGACCAGGACAAGAAGATTGCGGCTCATGTTGCGAACAAGGGTAAAGGTTTAGTGATAGTTCTCAACAAGTGGGATTTAGTAACCGGCGAGAATGCGAACGCTGATAAACTCATCAAGAAAATTCGCGATGATATGCCGTTTTTAAGCTATGCTCCCGTGATATTCGCCTCAGCTTTGAACGGTCGGGGCCTACAGAAAATTATTGCTGAAGTTCTGAAGGTCAACACGAACAGGCAAAAACGAATTCCCACGAACTTGCTAAATCGATTGATGCGCGACGTATTAGCTTTCGACCGCTTACCATCGGACAAAAAAGGACGAGCTTTGAAAGTTTATTACTGCTCACAAGCCGAAGCTGAACCTCCAACGTTTATTTTCTTCGTGAATAAGCCCGAACTCGTGAGCTCATCGTTTGAAAATCACGTGAAGAATAAATTACGCGAGCTTGAGGACTTCACAGGGACACCAATTCGGACATTTTGGCGGGGAAAGGAGAAAGAATAAATTTGCGGCAAAATAGAACATGTTATATTTTTACGAAAGGAGAAAAATTAATGACGAGAAAAATTTTGTGTGTGATAATTTTATTGCTGACAGTTACAACCGCTCACGCAAGAACCAACATAACCCTTGCTGAGTTAAACGGTACTGTCGGCGTTCAAATGGAGGAGTTCGTGAAGGAAGTAATCAACACGGCCAATTCCGACATGATAATTTTCCAGCTTGACACTCCGGGCGGACTTGTTGAGGCAATGCGCGGGATTGTCCAGTCAATTTTGTCTTCACCTGTTCCGGTTGCTGTATGGGTTCCGTCGGGAGGACGAGCGGCTTCAGCAGGGGCATTCATTGTTCAGGCGGCTCATATTGCGGCAATGGCTCCGGGAACGAACATAGGCGCGGCACATCCTGTTGTTGCATCTGGTGAGGATATTAAACAAAGCGACATGGCAAAAAAAGTTATGAATGACTTGAAGGCTCAAATGCGTTCGGTTGTGCAGTTAAGGGGAAGAAATCAGGCCATAACTGAGAAGATGATTGAGGAGAGTATCTCACTCACAGCGACGGAAGCATTACGCGAAAAAGTTATTGATGTCGTTGCTGGAGATATAAACTCGTTGATTAAGGCAATATCAGGAAGACGCGTAAAAGTCGGCTCACAGTTCGTGAATATAAAATTTGACGATGAAGTGAAAGTTTCACGCGCTCAAATGTCATTCAGCGAGAAAATTATTCAGTTCGTCTCGGACCCGCAAATTGCATATCTCTTAATCTCAGGGGGAATTATGGCAATATTCTTCGAGATTATCACTCCCGGCGGCTTTATCTTGGGAACAGTCGGCGGCGTAATGCTCGTGCTCGGCTCAATCGGATTAAAGATGCTCCCGTTCAACTGGGCCGGAATTGTCTTAATCGTCGCGGGAATTATCGTTATGGCAATTGATTTAATCGCCGGAACTATGGGAGTATTAACGCTCGTCGGGTTTCCTGTGTTTTGTCTTGGCGGAATATTTTTGTTCAGAGCTCCGGGCGGAGAACTCCTGCAAATTTCTATGAGCGTAATTGTCGGCATCGCTATAGCTCTGGGAATATGTTTTGCTCTCGTCGCGTGGCTAATCGTGAAGGGATTTCGCCGTAAAGTCTCAACAGGAACTCAGGGAATGTTAGGGCTTGAAGTCGAAGTAATCTCTGACATGAATAGCTCTGAAATTGGCCAGGTTCTTTGTCATGGCGAGATTTGGCGTGCTAAATCCGAACGCGGAACAATAACGAAGGGGACGCTTGGAGTTGTGAAGGCTATTGACGGGATGACATTAACGATCAGACCTAAGGAATGAAAACATGATGTGCTAAGTCTGAACTTAGAACGATAACAACGGGAATTTTCGAAGCAATGAAAGCCGTTAACGTAATAGTAATATGAAACTGGAGGATAATTTACAAGCATGAAAACACTTTAAGGGGGCCGCTTACCCGGAATAACAGCATAATAAAACGCAGTGCCTTTGTGTGGGGACACTGCGCGATTAAGGGGGAAGGATACTGGTTTCGATGACGCAAGACTCGCGCAAACAAAAACTCTCACAAGGAAAGAGTTACAGCCTGCGCCATTGAATGGCAAATGTTGTTATTAAAAATCATACGTGTAATATTTTATCTCAATTTCAGTAAAAATCCAAATTTTATTTACGCGTTTTTATCATTAAAATTTTTCACGTGTTAAATTATATTGAAAACATCTGCAAAATTTCTATATTTTTACTGAAAGGAAAATCTAAGATGGATGCTATAATTAGCGAACAGCGAACAGCGAACAGTCTAATATTTGTCCCTTTTGCACATGATAATTTTATGGGTTCCGGAGTAAATATCGGTAAAAATTTAACCATCCAAGAACGAAAGTTAGTATATCTCAAAAATGCATGTGTTGCCCTAGTTTCCGCAAAACGTTATAACTCAGAGTGTGATGTTGCTCTAATCACTAATCTTGATGATAACGAAATTCCCTCAGAAATTCATGAAATTTTCTCGCGTGAAGATATAAAGATTTTTCATATTCCCTTCGACAATTTTATATTGGGTAAATATACTCCCTGGGGTTTGGATCTTTATAAACTGTGTGCTCTTGATTATATTATTAACAAGATGAGCTATGATAATTTTCTTTATGTCGATGCTGATGTTTACGTTCAAGGTTCTCTTGCGCCTGTATGGGAGGAAGTTCAAGAAAATATTTTGCTCTATGACATAAATGAAGGGCTTAACGTCCCGGATTACGTGAGATTTCTTAAAGAAAACAGGGAATTTTACCCGGAAAAGAAATTTTTCACGAGATACGGCGGAGAATTTTTTGCGGCAAACAGAGAAAAAGCTAAGGAATTTATTGAAGCCTCCCATGAATTTGTTAATCGCGTAAAATTATCAGGCCGGGAATTTACAAACGGTGCTGAAGTCGTATATAGTATTGTTGCTGACAAGTTCCGGCATATCATAAAAAATGCTGGAGGCTATATATTTCGTTTTTGGACAGGCGATTTCTGGCTTGTCTCTTCATGTTACAGATGGAACGCAGTAACTATACTTCATATGCCTGCGGAAAAAGAACGCGGATTAATGAGAATTTACAAGGAATACATTCTCAAAGGGAAATTACCGGCGAATAAAGAAGTCTGGAAGATATGCAGGCTCTCAGGAAGCAGGTATACGGGCCGCAGCTTAAAGGGAAAAATCAAGCTCTTCATCAAGGAACATTTACTCACCGGCAAGATTAAACGCTAGAATTTTTCTGCTATATCCTTTGCGCTTGGAGGACAACCCTTGACATTTCGCGATGCTCCCGCACAACACCGGCCAATTCCAAGCGCTCCGTCGGGAATTGTTTTATCTCGCCAGCCCTGCCCGATGTAAATTTGCTCGCTCGTGCCCTTCTTGTTCGTGTAAAGCGCCCGCACTAAACTCGCATAACACGCTGAACACGCAGAATCTTCATGAACGTTTCGGGTTAATTGCTTAACCAGTCCCGAAGGTCTAGGGTAACTTCCGGCATTTTCGGGTTCATTGAGATTGATTATGTCTGACGGTGAAAATTTTGTGCTTCCGGCCCCGAATTGTTCAGCGAGCTTAATATATTTCACGTCGGAAAGTTCCAGGCCCATTAAAGCCGCTCCATAAGAGTCAATTTGCACGGGATCTGTTCCGAGAAACATTCGGTTTGTGTGAATTGGATTGCCGCCCTCTTCAAAGTTTAAATCTCCGCAAATGCTGTCAACTATGATTAAGCCGACCGGAAGAGCAGCACCAAGAGCCGCAATAGGTTTTGTTAATCCGAGCGAATGAAAACGGCTTTTCTCCCTGTCAGGTAAACACCCCTTAAGATTTTTCAGCGCGCAGGTCATTACGGTTTGACAATGTCCCTTAAGGACGGGAAGATTTACGAGGAAGCCAGCGTCGAGAGCCTTAACGCAAATATCAATTGACCCGATTTTCGTCTGAACTTTGCGGGTTTTGTCGCGTTTGAGGTCAAAAAATTCAACGTTATATTTCTTGCAGACTTCCTCATAGCCCGCACGTTTCATCGCCGGAATTGTCTGTGAACCTACCCAGCTGCCTTCGATTATGCTTATGTCCTTAACGCCGCAATCCCGAAAATATTCTATGCACCCGGCAAGAACTCCGGCATGTGTCGTAGCTCCGTTTTCAGGTGATCCGGCAACAACGAGATTAGGCTTTAAGGCTATGTTTGCTCCTGACGGAACGAGTTTAATCGCTTCGGAAGCGTCGAGTAAATTTTTGGTCATTGTGTGGGCATTATCGCCGAATATATTATAAATTTTCGTCATAAATTTTCTCTTCCTCTTGGGATTATATTATTTATACTAAATTTTATCAGTAGCAGCGCGAGAATAAAATTAATGCAGCGAAATATAGTTGGAAGATGCTGATATCATTTATTTTTAGAGCTTGTCTGAATTTATATTCGTCATTTGCTAAAAACTAATTCTTGAAGTCCTTGATGCTTCTTTTAATGTTTTACTGACAATAAGCAATAATAAATTTCTCCCAATAAGCTAAAATTATAAAACTCTTTAATCAATCTTAATTTAAGGAGAGAAGCTCTATGATTATCGCGACATTCAACGTTAATTCTGTTCGTACACGCCTTCCAATTCTTGAACGCTGGCTGAAGACTTGCTGGCCTGATATTCTCTTCATGCAGGAGACGAAGACGCAGGATGAATTTTTCCCGGAGCTTGCTTT
>JAFTCP010000076.1 GCA_017454625.1 Synergistaceae bacterium | reverse complement strand
GCTATTTCAATATCGCTTGGAAATGGCATAAATAATACGCTCCGTTTCATGAGAAATTTTTGCGATATTGTACCAGAAAATATGAGTGTGTGAATTTTAGACGGCCGACTTTCGCTCCCACCCTCCGGCTACGCGCAACGACACATTCGGTGTCCTTGCCCCACCTCGCCAAGTCGGCCTTTACGCTAATACGCTCCGTCCGCTTTGAATACTACGGGAAAAGTTTTCAGAATTAATTTTATGTCCTCCGTGAGGCTCATTTTCTCGATGTAGTCTAAATCCATTTCAACCCATTGTGCCCATTTTATATTTGCCCGTCCGCTGACTTGCCAGTAACAAGTTAATCCAGGTTGAATAAGCCATCTTTGTTTTTCGTAATCGTCAATCGTATCCGTTCCAACCGTCATTATTGCTCTCGGACCGACGACGCTCATATCTCCGGTAAAAATGTTCCATAATTGCGGGAGTTCATCAATGCTGTATTTCCTGATAAAATGCCCCACCTTCGTAATTCTCGGATCATCCTTAATCTTGAATGCGTGCCCGGTCATCTCGCTATCCTTCAATAAATCTTTCAACATAGCTTCGGCGTTAACTCTCATTGAGCGGAACTTATGCATACGGAAATTCTTCATGTCTTTTCCCCAACGATTAGCCGAGTATAAAATTGGCCCGCCGTCCTCAAGTTTTATCGCAATCGCTGTAACAAGAAACACCGGCGACAAGATTAATAATGCCGCTCCGGACGAGATTATATCAAACAGCCTCTTGATGAACCTGTAAACTTTGCTCTTCCTCGCGAGAATTGCTTTCATGTTGTAGCGATAATCTTTTCGCAACGAAGTATCAATCTCTCCGGTCGGACCTTCGGTGTCGGCATGAGCTGGGGAAGCCGTGAAAAATCCGGCCAATTTCGCAAGGCTGAGAGGGATTGAGGGAACGTGTGATTTTTGCTTGAGAGATTGCGGGGGAACTTCAGACGTTGATGATATATTCTCCTCAGTATGTAAAGACTTTTGCGCGAATAATGACATGTCAGATGGAAAATCTGAAACCTGTAAATCAGCTGTGGCCTCCGTGTTCGCGAACGATGACGAATTAGCCTCAGGCTTCAGCATCATGGGACGAAAAAATTTATCGGATTTCGACGCTAAGACATGACGAAGGGAATACCTCATCAGCAAACTTACGCACAAGAAACTCACGAGACATAACAAAACTTGAGAGATTGACACGGGATTTTCACTCGTAAGACAGAACAGGACGCTCAAAAACGCTGCGAGTATTCCTGAACGAACGAACAAAACTTTTTCGGCATTAAACGAACGCCTGAGAGCTTCAAAGCCGTAAAGTGAGCTGAACGCGAAACATACGACGATTACGCCGGACAAAAATACTCTGACTTCAAACGTGAGACTTCCGGCCAAGAACGAGATAATTAACTGGTGAACGATAACGTCAAGTGAAGCCTGAAGAAATCCTGACGCGAGATTAAGAAGTTTGCGAGTTCGAGGAGACATTTTCATTAGCACGCCTCCTGAACAACAAAAAACGCCCGCTTCTCTTCACTAAGCGAACGTTGATCTATCTGCGAACGTAATAATTGATACGTTAAAAGACAAAAATAATCATGAGATGAGATGAGATGAGATGATTATAGGCCGAAATATTCAAACTTGTCAAGTCCTTTCTTGATGGAATTTTACGTAATTTGTGAGATTATATCATGAATTAATATGCTCCTGTACCTTTTAATACAGCCGTAATCGTCCGGAGCATTATTATCACATCAAGCCAGACTGACCAGTTATGAATATAATACAAGTCATAATCTATTCTCTGCTTGTAATCCTTCACGTCGTTACGTCCGCTGACCTGCCAAAATCCCGTCATTCCAGGCTTAACGTGAAAGATCTGGCGAGCTGTCCTGTAGCCGTAATAAAGCTCAACTTCTTTTTGCACGATTGGACGGGGACCGGTTAAGCTCATTTCTCCTTTTAGGACGTTGAAAATTTGCGGCAATTCATCAAGGCTCGTTCGTCGTAAAAATTTCCCGATTGGAGTGATGCGCGGATCATTCCTGAACTTGAAAGCCTCCTCAAACTCACGCTTTAAGTTCTCATCCTTCAACATCTCCTGCAAAATTTCTTCGGCGTTCGGAACCATCGTACGAAACTTATAGAGATAAAAAGGCTTCAATTCCCGGCCAATTCGTAAATGACGAAATAAAATTTTCCCCTTGTCATAAAGTTTAATCTTCACAGCCGCATAAATCATCAACGGAGAAGCAAGAACGAGCGCGACAAATCCGCCGACGTAATCAACAATATTTTTCACAAAGCGGTTTACGGGGTTCAAGAGGCCTTGAGACGCTGAAATTATCGGAAGTCCGTCAATGCTTCGTATCTCGGCTGAATAAGTCGTGAGCATGTACATATCGGGAATATATAAAACTCGGTCAACGCTCTCTTCAACTTTGTTAAGAATTCCGGCTAAGGTTTTTCGTGATGCCGTCGGTATCGCAATAACAGCCTCGTCAACGTTTAATTCCTTCTGGATATTCTCAAAGTCCTTCAGCTTCCCTAAAACTGGAACGTCAGCAATAGTTTTATCCTGTTTAGTTTCGTCGTCATCAAGAAATCCCAAGACTTTGCGGGCGATGAACGGAGAAAGTTTTATGCTCTGGGCGAAAATTTCTCCCGCGCTTCCGGCTCCGAGAATTAATACGGATTTTTTCAGCATGCCGAGAGAGAAAAATACACGCCGGAAAATATATCTTGCTGTCAAAGTTACGGGAATAAAAATTGTTATGTCAGCAAGAACGCGCAAAAATGGGAGATTAATTTTGCTGGTGTAGAGAAAGAGAATACTGACGAGGATTATTGACAGCCAGGAATTTAACGCTGATTTTGTCTCGTCCCAGAATGTCCAGTTTCGGAAGCCGTAAAGTGAACTGAACGTGAAGAAAGCTAACATTGTTCCCGTCAAGAAAGTTCGGACTTCAAACGTAAGCTCAACGGGAAAAAGCGAGAAACATAATTGATAGAGAATAATATCAAGAATTATTTGTAAGACTGAGAAAATTACACGCATTAATGTCAAAACTCCTTAAGAATGAGAGATTGACGGAGATTATAACACTTTGAGTTTCAGCCTTCTTAGAATTTCATCAGTTAATGCCCTGATTAAATTTCCGCGTTTACGTTCTCTGCGAATTAAATACGTGAGACGCTTGCAGAATGATATAGCTTTCTTGTTGTAATTCCTGAAGATAAATTTTGAGAATAACGACATGCCTTCACAATATCTTTTCATTACAGCTTTTATTGCTTCAGGCTGCCTGTCATATTGATGAACTACGGAAGCGACCTCGCCTTTACCGTTTAATATTTTGCCCTCAGAGTTTATTGTTAATTTTGCGTGGTCCAGAAGTCCAATCGTCATAACATATCCGTCTGAATTGCTGCTGTAAATCACGTTATCATCCTGCGATAATATCCTGTCAAGTATCTTTTCGTGATAAATCAAGTAGTTTGCTATAGCCTGATCCGACATTGAAACTTTGTATTTCTCCGGGCCAATATATTCAGACATGCATTGTGCGAACTCGTAAAATTTCTCGGAGGTTCCCCATACTGTACCCATGCAGATATAAAAATTTCCCTTCACAGCCTCGAAAGCGTCATTACCAAAGAATTTTGTGATATATTCTTTCGCCCGATCGCTGTTCGCTATTAATAAGTCTTCGTATGCAAAGCCTAAAAACGGAACGTCAGGATTGCAATGCTTGAAAACGTCATCTTGAAAGATTAAGTCGCGAGTGTCAGCGGTAAAAATCATGTCATAATTTTCCATGTTATCAGCAATGTAATCTCGGTATAACTCCCAACGGAAGCCGTTAGCTCTGCATCCATTGAAGCGTTCAGGAACTGGCGAAACTATTATGCCGAAATTACGCATTTTCTCGAGCGTTGACTCCGGGACATTTTCAGTGAACATTACACATTCACAGTTTTCAAAATTTGCGAGTTTATAGGAATTGAAAAATGGAATAAGATCATCCCATTCATAATTATTGATTACACTGATTAGAAGATGTTTTTTCACGAGGCCGAGACCTCCTGATGAAGTGTTAGAGAAATTACCAGAAAACGACAGGTAAATTCGGCAAAACTTAGCAAATATGTCAACCCCTTATGTTGAATATCGCTAAATTATAACATACAAAATTAACCTTCTGTTTTTAGCACAAGCAAGAAGGCTGTCAACACCAAACAAAGAGGCTGAATTTTCAGTAAAACACAAACCTCAAAAGTAAATTGTTAATTATCAGCTATGACTTTTTCTTCTTTACACCAAGCCTCCTGTAAATTGACCCTGCTAATGAATTGAATAAATTTCCCCGTTTGCTTTCACGGTGAACAAAATTCATTAGACGTTTGCAAAAATGTATAAACTTGTTGTTATTATGTTTGAGTATAAATCTTGAGAAAAATGATGTGCCCTCACAATATTTCTTCAGGACAACTTTTATAACTTCCGGCTTCCTGTCATACTGATGAACAACCGCCGCGATTTTTCCCTCACCGTTAAGAACTCGACCTTTAGCGTCAAGTTTTACGTTCTCAGGCTCAGTAATTCCAATCGTCATAACGTGGCCCGTCTCATTGTCGCTCACTATAAGAATGTCGTTAAACAATTTATCGTTGTAAAGCAAGTAATTAGCGACGGCCTGATCGCATCCAGCAACGTGTTCAACGTGTTCAAGATGATAAATTCGCTCGGAACTTAGGATTTCCCACATGATACGGCAGAACTCGCAAAATTCAGCCGCTGTTCCTCCGACGGTTCCCATGCAGATAATTCGTTCATCTTTATATTTCTCGTAGGCTTCAAGTCCGTATGTTCCGATGAAAAAGTCTTTATGCCCTGACTTCTCAGTTGAGAATGCTCCATCTTCAACCGCAACTCCTAAGAATGGCTGATGTCCTTCATAATCTTTGAACAAGTCGCGCTGAAAAATTACATCTCTAATATCCGTAGTGTAGACCATATCATATTTTTCGGGGTTGGCATTGATAAAGTCCTCGTAAACTTTCCAGCGGTAATCAACAATCCTGTATTTGCCGAGATATTCAGGAGTTGGGTAAACTTGAACACCGCATGATTTTATTTTCTCGATCGTGCGATTGGTCATATTCTCGACGAACATAACACAGTCGCAGTTCTCGAAACCTGCTTTCATGTATGAATTAAAGAATGGGGCTACTTCGTTCCAGTTATAAACTGTGATAGTTCCGATTAGAAGATGTTTTCTCATGAGGCCGAAACCTCCTGAGACTTATTACGTGATTGTGAAAGGGAAATTATTAAAGAGCATAAATTACCGTAAGCCGTAAGCCAATTATACTGACTTCAAACAATTTCGTCAACCCTTTCTTGAATAATTTTCTAGCAGATATTATAACACAAAAAATCCCTCCTGCGCTCACACAGAAGGGATAATAATTTCATGTTCAGCGTAAAACTTTCATAACTTTTGCGAACGTCAAAGCTCAATTTTACACTTCATGCCGAACTCTTGAAGACGTAATAATTCAGCCTCTCTTACAGCAGCCTCGCCTTACACGCCGTAACCGAAATACATCGGAAGCCATAAGCTAATAGCCGGAACAAACGTAAGCAATAATAACGTAATCAACATGCAAAGATAGAACGGGAGCGTTGCCTTAACAACTTTTTCCATCGGTAATTTAGCAACAGCTGAGCCGATGAACAAAACAGCTCCGACCGGCGGCGTTAATAATCCAATTCCACAGTTGAGAATTACCATGATACCGAACTGAATCGGGCTAATCCCAATAGACTGCGCAACAGGAAGCAAAATCGGCGTGGCAATCAAAATAATCGGGGCCATGTCCATAATACAGCCGAGAATTAACAATATCGCGTTCAACATTAAGGCTATCACAATTGGATTATCGGAGACAGCTTTAATCAACATTGCCGCTTTCGCTGGAACGTGTAAGGTCGTCAAGCAATATCCGAAGGCCGCTGACGTAGCGATTAAGATTAAGACGATGGCGAGAGTTTCAACGCAGGTATCAAGTGCCTTCCATACTCCCTTCCAGGTTAAGCCCCTGTAAACGAAGACTGAGACCAGAAGCGAATACACAACAGCGATTGCCGCCGACTCCGTAGCCGTGAAGACTCCGCCGACAACTCCAACAACGACGATTAAGACCGCCGCGAGTGCCCAGAATGAACTCAACAACTGCTTGATGAAATATGACAGGCTGAAAGGTTTTCCTTTTGGATAATTACGTTTGACCGAGATTATGTATGAACCGACCATCAACGAAACAGCAAGCAAAGCTCCGGGAATATATCCTGCCATGAATAAAGCACCTACGGAAATTCCGCTCGCCGTCGTCGCGTAAATAACCATGTTATGACTTGGAGGAACTAACAAGCCTTCGCACGATGAAGTTATCGTTACAGCCGTCGAAAAGTCAGCGTCGTAGCCCTGATCCACCATCATGGGGATTAAAATTGATCCGAGTGATGCCGTATCAGCAGAAGCCGAGCCGGAAATTCCGCCGAAGAAGTAAGACGCGACGATATTAACCATTGCCAAGCCTCCGCGCATCCATCCGACTAACGAGTTCGCCAGCGCAATTAGTTTATCCGAAATTCCTCCGGAGCCCATCAATACACCCATCGTGATGAAAAACGGAACGGCCATCAATGAGAATGACCAGATACCTTTGACCATCTGCTGAGGAAGAGTAACAAGAGCCTGACCCTGCGACATCAGGCAAAATACGGTTGAGAGTGCGACAGCGTAAGCAATCGGGAAACGTAAAAGTATCATCGCAAAAAAGCTGCCGAGTAAAACTATTGTTGCAATATCTTCGGGACTCATTAATTATTCACCTGTCCTTTGTGTGATAAATTCTTCTATAACTTTTCGTATGTTATCGTTAAGATTATAGTCAAGCACAGTTTTTCCCTCGAAATTTTTGGCGTAAATGTCTGCGCTTGCTTCGAGTAAAATTTTTATGACTTCTGGATTTGGATTAGAAGCGTCATGTGCCGCCTGAAATAAAATTGTGGTGCCTGATTTACTTTTTGCGTTTACGTTCGCTCCCGCGTCGATTAAGGCTCTGACAACTTCGGGAGTTTGATAATAGTTCAACACCGCGCGGGATAATGCCGTAAAACCTCTTACATCTCTTGCGTTCACGTCAGCATTAGAGATTATTAACGCTTTCACAACTTCGGGATTGGTATTAACGCTCGCCGCACGCATCAAAATTGTATAACCGTCATCATTTTTAGCGTTTATCTTTGCTCCGGAAGCGACAAGCTCATAAATTCTCTCAGGTGTCGTGCCCTCATAACGAACTGCCTCGAATAAATCACTCGTTGCATCTCCGAATGAAGCCGAAGCGGTGATTATGAGAAGGAGAATTGCAAGATAAAACTTTCTCATGAATTGCCTCCAACGATGAAACAGGCTGAAACGTCAAGAAATTTCTTCATGATTTCCCTCATTGCCTCGAACTCGTCCGACATATCAATAATTGTTCTCATGGTTTATCTCACGGAATTAACGATCGCTGCACGGACTGGATCCGTCAAATCATGTTCCAGAACGTTTTTGCCGTCCCAATCTTCAAGATAAATATCCGCTCCGTAACGAACAAGCAAGCCCGCGATTTCTGGTTTGCCTTCGCTCGTAAAAGACGCACGCATTAAAGCTGTCAATCCATATTTATTTTCTTGCAAGTTGGGATTTGCCCCTGCGTCAAGTAAAGCCCTTATCGTATCAATGTCGCTCTCAGTTACAGCATACATCAGAGGGCTATAGCCTTCGTTGTCTCGTGCGTTAACGTCAGCTCCTGCCCACAGCAAGACATTAACAACTCCTGCACTGGCATGAACAGCATGATGAAGAGGCGTTAATCCGTTATTGTTTCGTGCATTAACCTTTGCTCCAGCATCGATTAGGACACGCGCAACTTCCGGCGTAATCTTCAATACGTCGCTGTCTGAACCGTAAAGCCCGTAATACCACACTGCCCGACCAAATGCCGCGTTCATCAATGGAGTATTACCGTCCTCACCTTTAGCGTTAACGTCAGCTCCGGCCTGTATCATCGCTCTAATAAGTTTCGGGTCATGTTTGAGAGCTACAGCCCACATTAAAGCCGTAAGGTTATGTTCGTCTTTAGCCCTGAGACTTGCTCCGTGCTTCCTGAGAGTGTTAAATTGCCTGACAGTTATACTCCCGTCCTTAATCGCATTGAATAAGTCATCCGTAGAACTTCCAAATGCGGACGAGACGATGAAAAATACAGCGATAAACGCCCAAAATAGCTTATTAACATAACTTTTTCTGATGGAATTATTAATGAACGACATTTAATAAATCCTCCGTAATGTTCCAGATGCCGACACAACAATAAACGCAAAAATTACTCGCTTCACGTTACTTTTCCTCAGGTACAAAAATTTCTTCCAGACGCAAGAATATCTGCTCAAGCTCGAATATCGCCATACTTCCGCCGGCAATAGGAATAGGCAGATACATCCAAAAACGGCTCAAAGTCGGAATACTCTCATATCTTCCAAACCGGGCCAATGGGGACTGACAAACTTTAATTCCATAAACCAGCATGATTATTCCCAGCGCGAAAACGGCAATATCAGCGAGCAAGTCAAGAAATTTCACAAGTCCAGCCGGTAAATAATTATCGAAAGCGGTCATTCTGATGTGAGCACGTTTGCGGATTGCTAATGTAGCTGAAAGTACGGCCATGTATACCATGAAAGTCAACACCATCTGTTCACTCCATGCAGGATCCGGGATCCATGAAATATAGCGTCCGGCAACTGACATTGACGTAATTCCGATGTCGGCGATTAATAACAACTTGCAGATTAACATTACGAGCTTATCCGTCAAATCATAAAGCGGCCTGATTACTGATACGGCCTTGAAAAATCCTCGCATAAATCTTTCATCTCCTTAATAACATAAAAAATTAGCGGGAGAACTTTTTGCATATTCCCCCGCATGAACGCTAAATCCTAATTATTGAAGGTCAACAATCTGCTTGTAAAGGGCTGCCTGTGATTTCGTGTTCGCCTCAATTGTGGGCTGGCAGGCTTTGACCCATTCCGTTTTGTCAGGAACATCAACGATATTTACGCCGTCGGCTTTGAGCTGTTCAAGAACTTTTGCTTCCTCACCGGCTGAAAGATTAGCGTTGAACTCCTGAACGTATTTTCCGGCTTCCATAATCCAGGCTCTCTGCTGATCATTAAGTTTGTTCCATCCTGAGTCAGCAATGATAATCTGGATTGCTCCAAGCGTGTGGCCGTCGAGTAATAAGTTCGGTGCAACTTCTGAGAATGCGTTTGAACGGTAATTAGCGATTGGCTGTTCGGCTCCGTCAGTTACTCCCGTCTGAAGCGCGCTGTAAAGTTCGGTGTATGTTACGACGGTGGGATTTGCGCCGAGATTGCTGACCATTCCGGTCATAATTGGGTCGTCGGAAACACGGATTTTCTTTCCCTTGAGGTCGCTTAAGCCTGAAACTTTCTCTTTGAAGAAGAAATGTCTGAAGCCCTCTTCTCCGTAGCAAATTCCTCTTAAAGGAAGTCCGATTGTGTTCGGCTCAGCGAGAAACTCTGCGGCTAAATCACTGTTCGCGAATTTCCAGAAATGTTCACGGCTCACAAAAGTGTAAGGGATTGAAAGTAACATAGCCTTCTGGCAGCCATAGCTCGTTAAAGCAAACGCTGAAATTCTGGAGATGTCGATTGTGTCGCCGCCGCCAAGAATGCCATCGAGAACCTGAGCTTCCGAACCGAGAACTCCGCCCGCCTGAATATCGATGATAACTTCGCCGCCCGATAACTCTTCAACTTTCTGCTTGAAGGCTGTAGCTGTCTGGCCTACGATTGAATCCAACGGGTTGACTTCGGCGTAAGTGAGGGTTACAGCGGCTGACGCTGACGATGCAAGAACGAGAACAAGAACAAGCGCAAGAACTTTTTTCATTATGATATTACCTCCTTAAAAATTAGCCCTGATGATGAGCGAGCATTACGGCACCGGCGATTGACAACAATTTTGCTCTCGGTGAATCTGCGCGGCTGGTTAAGACTACTGGGGCTTTGGCTCCGATGATTAAGCCTGCTGTCTCGCTTCCTTTTGCGAAGAAGCTGATTGACTTTGCGAGTGCATTACCGACTTCGATCTGCGGGACGAACAAAATATCAGCATGACCGGCAACGGGTGATTTGATGTGCTTAATTCTGGCGGCTTCCTCGTCGATTGCGTTATCGAGCGCTAAAGGTCCGTCAACTACACAATTCTTGAGCTGTCCGCGTGCGTTCATCTGGACAAGAGCTGTTGCGTCAAGAGTGCAGGGCATATCAGGGTTGACCATTTCGACGGCGGCTAAGCATGCAACTTTCGGGCACTCAACACCGAGCGAACGTGCGAAGTTTACGGTATTCTGGACGATGTCAGCTTTCATCTTGAGATCCGGATACATATTGAATGCACCGTCAGCGATGAAAATTACTCTGTCATAACCCGGAATTGAATGGAAGTAGCAGTGTGAAATTGCCTTTTTCCCGACACGAAGGCCGACTTCCTTGTTGAGCATTCCGCGAAGGAAATTATCCGTGTGTAATTGGCCCTTCATGTAAATGTCTGCTCTTCCGGCTGAAACTTCGGTTACTGCGACGATTCCGCATGCGGCTTCGTTGGTCTCAGGGATGATGTGATAGCTGCTCTCACTTGCTCCGGCTTCAGCGATGCATGCTTTGACCTTATCAGGATTTCCGACGAGTGTAGCTTCAACAAGTCCGAGTTTGCGGGCCTCTTCGATTGCGGAGATTAATCCTGCGTCCTCAGCCATTGCTACGGAGATGCGCTTACGGCCTTTTTCCGAACATAACTTTGTTGCGTCCTCGATTAACTGTGATAATGAACGAATTTGTTCCATGAGAAAAAAATTACCTCCTGATGAAAAATTTTGTTTGACTTCAGAGTATTTTGCTCCGAAGGTGATGCCTTTATTAAAGTTTGGGAACGTTGAAGATTATAACATTTTCAGCCTATCACTTGTAGATTTTCACGATAAATTTCTGCTCCCGTCAGACTACAAATTTGCAATATTCACGCTAAAAAGTTTATCAACAATACAGACCAAGAAGGGGAAAAAGTCCGACCTACGGTCGGTGGGGGGGGGGGGGGG
>JAFTCP010000075.1 GCA_017454625.1 Synergistaceae bacterium | reverse complement strand
TAAATCAATATTTTTTACGTTTTATGCTAAAGTAATTAATCACTTACTCCGAAATTGTGAATGAAACGAGAAAACCCCATGCGGGTAAATTACATAAAATTATTAAAGACGGCGGAGAACGAGCAGGATTTTCACTAATGCAAGTTCATTAACGCCGAAATCCCCACGATTTTACTTATGGGGACTATGTTACGAAACCTTTTCGCGAAAAGATAGAAGGTTTACTTAAGCAACATGCGCTCAGCCGAATAAACCGGAAAATAATCTTCCAACTCAGACGATGCGCGAGCGTTAAGAGCTGGAGCGGAAATTTTCGGTCGAAGCGGCACAGGTACCCTCGAAGTTTTGAGGGCAGGAAATCCCTTACACATGGACGGCAAGGGGAATTAGTAATATTTTTACAAGGAGGTTATTTGTACTATGTCTATGGTAATTCAACACAACATACCGGCTTTACAGAGCTACAACATCGTCAACGGAACAAGTAATGCTCTTCAGAAGTCGATTGCAAAACTCTCAAGCGGTCTCCGTATCAACTCAGCCGCAGACGACGCAGCAGGTCTCGCAATTTCCGAGAAGATGCGTTCACAGATTAAGGGCCTCGATAAAGCCGTAAGCAACACTCAGGACGGCATCAGCCTTATCCAGACAGCAGAAGGCGCGCTTCAGGAGACACATTCAATTCTTCAGAGAATGCGCGAACTTTCAGTCCAGGCCGCGAACGATACTCTTACTCAGCAGGACAGAAGCTACATCCAGGTAGAAATTGACCAGCTCAACGAAGAGATTACCCGTATCGGCAACACAACGCAGTTCAACAAGAAGAAATTGCTTAACGGCGACTCAGCGGCACTCTGGAGCAGCGACAACAACGAGACCAAAGCCATCATCAACGGCGGACTTCGCAAGACTGACCAGTTCGGACAGAAAGTTTCTGTTGAGGGCAACTACAAGATCCGCATCAAAGCAGAGCCCGGCGAAGGTGAAGTTCAGAAGTCAGACATCATGAAGGTAAAACATGACGATGTCGTAATGAACAAATCACTTAACAAAGACGCTGGCGTTACTGATGTTGCCGTTACGAACACTCCTGCAGGAAGCTACAAAATTGACCTTGTTACGGCTGAAGCCGGCGACACGGGCGTTCTCACTGGAGCTTACGGAATTGGCGGAACTCAGCACGACACAGACAGCACAATTACGTTCCAGGACGGAATTGGCGCACCTGTTACGAAAATCACAGTTTCAACGACTGACGGCGTAGAGATTTGGTCAACAACCGGCTCAGACATCTTCAATAACGTAGCCAACGGCGGCACAACTTCAGCGGCAGATCAGTCATCCTTCTTTGAGGGACGTACAAGTGCAAACGCTGACAGCGGCCCGATTTTCGCAGGCGTTAAGGATGAAATTATCGCGGCGGCCAGAGAAAAGGGAATTACTCTCTCCGGATTTGCAGATGCAGATGCTGAAAGCGGCGAGTTCACACTCAAGGCTCTCACGATGGACGGAAGCAAGGCTCCCGGAATTAAGATTTCCTACGAGACCAAAGCAGCTGGAGCTAACCCGACAACTGAAATTACCGAGAACGAAGACACGAATATCGGTGCTGATCAGGTTTTCAACGTTGCTATCGATGCTACAACAATGGAGAACGGCAGCGTTTTATTCGAGGTCAAGCAGATTGATGCTGTCAACAACAAAGTAACTCTTAAGGCCACAGCCAGCAAGCTCTCACAGAACGGCGTTAACTCAACAGCAACTCAGGATGACATCGTTCTTGATATGGGAGCAGACGGCGAGACACCTTCAACGGTCAACCTTGATAAGCTCTTCGGCGGCACCGATGATGCTCCAACAGTTACGATTGCTCTTAATGCTGACTACGGCGTTTCCCCGATTAAAGAGGGCGCGAAGTTCGTATACTCAATCAAGGCTGGCGGCTCAGATACCGGCGTAGACAACGCAATGCAGGTTAATATTTCCGGCTCACTCGACAGCACATGGGAAGACAAGTGGGACGGCGGCCCGTACAAAGGCCAGACAGTAGGCTATTATCTGAACGGTGAAGCTCTCGACAGCACGGAGATTAACTTCAAGAACTTCAACTTGAACGAGAAGAGCGGAACAGTTACAGAGGGAACAATCACCCTTTCAACCGACAGCACATTCAAGATGGGCGACGGCGGAGTACTTGACGACTTAGTAACTGACGACGGCACAACACTTGCCAGCTTCGATGCGGCTTATATCGGAAAAGTTGCAAGCGGCGACGTAAAACTTCGCGACCTTGACAAGTTCTGGAACTCAGAGGGCGTATTCATGCTTGACGATGCCAAGAAGATTACTCTTAATCAGGGCAACGGCAACACCGCAAGCGTAATGCTTTATGCAAACGACACACTCAACGACGTAGCAGAGAAGCTCAACGACGCAATCGCAACCGGTCTCGGCCAGTCGAAATATGTTGACGACGCTACGAAATTTGCAACGTTTGTAGGCACAGGCTCAACGAAGAACTCTGAAGCAGTCGACGGAACATTTGTACTTCGTTCAGTAGTTCCCGGCAAGAGCGGCGAAATCACGCTTTCAGGCGACGAGCAGGTCATTAACGCTTTCTCACTGAACACAATTCAGAAGTCGAAAGAGACCTCCTACAATGTCGACGTAATGGATGCTCATACCGGCGAGATGATCAAGCAGAGCGTCAAAGTAACCGGCAACGTTGCACACGGCTTAATCGATGAGAACGTTGATGTAGAGTTCAGCGCACTTAGCGGAATTAACGCGGCTTGGAACGACAACCTGAAGAAGTATGTATACTCGTCATCAACTCAGGAGACAACGCTCCACCTTGCTGACAACACAACAGTCCTTCAGGTCGGCGCAAACGAAGGCGAAGATCTTGCACTCAACATCGGCGACATGAGAGGCCACGCACTTGGACTTGACGGCGTTAACGTTATGAGCCATGAGAGAGCCGCACGCTCAATCACGATCATTGACAACGCAATCGATAAAGTCTCGACCCAGCGCGCAAATCTCGGAGCTTATCAGAACAGGTTAGAGTACACCGCCAGCAACTTGACGACAGCCAGCGAGAACCTGACCAGTGCAGAGAGCAGAATCCGCGACACAGACATGGCGAAGGAAATGATGAACTTCACGAAGCTGAACATTATGCTTCAGGCTGGTAACTCAATGCTCGCGCAGGCAAACCAGCAGCCTCAGAACGTCCTTAGCCTGATCCGTTAGTAAAAGTTTTTATTAACCCGTAAGTTTTATAGCAAATTAAGTGAGTTTTCACGGGGGAAGGGGGGCAGCTCTCTTCCCTTTTTTGCTCAATAAAGGCTTGCGGACGGAAGGCAGGCGGCTGAGATGCAAGCGGGATGTATTAATAACGTCCCGACTCCTCAGCAGTCTCCTGTAGAACGGCAGCATCAGGTCGTAAAGACTAAAACGCTCGGAAATCCCGGCGGCGGTGAAGTTTCCAATGAGACAATCAGACGAAAACTTGAAGAACGTCAACGACACTCTCAGCAGGAAAATCAAGAACAGAAAGAACAGCACGCAGAAAAAATTCAAGCCGCAATTCTCGAACGTGAAGGAAGAATGAGACACCTCAAATTTGACGTTATCGATGATGCCGCAATAGTTCAGGTAAGTGTGATAAACTCTGAGGACGGGACAATTGTTCGCAAGGTTCCCAGCGATGAAATGGTCAAGTTCGTTAGAATGCTCCGTAGAAAATTGCGAAATTCGGGCGCGTCTAACTTACTGGACATACAAGCATAGATGAATTTTCCCCCGTCAGCTTCTTTAAGTGTCGGGGGATTTATTTATTTCACGGATGAAAATTTTAACACTAAGGAAGGTGAGAATTGAAACATGTCAATGATAATGAACCATGATATTACTGCTCTCATGGGAACGCGGATAATGCAGAAAAATTCGCTCGCAATGAAACGTTCGCTTGAAAAATTATCTTCAGGACTTCGCACAAAGATTGCTGACGTTGACAACACGGCGGGTTTAGCGATAAGCGAGACTATGAGATCCAGAATTTACGGCATGGACAAGGCATTATACAACACGGAAGACGGCATCAGCATGATTCAGACGGCTAACGGCGGACTTGAGCAGACGCAGAGTATGTTGATGAGAATGCGTGAGCTTAGTGTTCAGGCGGCTAATGATGTTTTGACACAACAGGACCGGAGCTATATTCAAGTTGAGATTAACGAGCTTCGCGACGAGATTACGCGCATCGGCTCAATGACCCAGTTCAACCGGAAAAATATTCTCAGCGGTGATAACGCGGTCTTATGGAACAGCACGAGCACGAAAGTTAAAGCGATAATCAACGGAGGCTTACGCTCAATCGACAATTACGGGCAGAAATACGCGGTTGATGGGAATTACAAAATTTCTGTCAGCGCTGAAGCCGGAAAAGCTCAAGTTCAGAAGTCGGATATTTTCAAGGTCAAGCATGAGAACACCGTAGAGAACGCGATTATCAACACTCAAGCCGGAGTTCATTCTGTCTCTGTTGACGGGGAAATTCCATCGGGGAAATATAATCTCCAACTCGCCGACGCTGAAGCAAGCTCGCCGATTATAACGGGTTCTTACGGGATTGGCCAGGACGCGGACGGGAATTTTACGGATGTCAGTAACGTCTTCAACCTCACGGCCTCAGAGGGGCTTGATGTGAACGCGAATATTTTGTTTGAGGTGAAGAATGTTGATGCTGACAAAGGAGTTGTAACGCTTAAGGCGACGGCTGAAATTCTTACGCAAGACGGGGTTTCATCACAGAAGAGCATTGATAACATTTTGCTTGAGGACGGCGGAGAAGCTGTAAATCTCTCTCAGTTGTTCGATGAAGACTCGTTCAGTGTCGGGCTTAATGGCGTTGAATTTGTCAAATCAGGCGCAAAATTCTCTGTCAACGTGAGCGCGCAAACCTTAGCTGATGACGCGATCGGAATAAACTTAACGGGGATTGCCGAGACGAAAGACCCTAATTATTGGGACGGAGCAACCTTCAATAATCAGACTGTGAATTACGTTCTCGACGGAAGCAGCGCAGGAAGCTCATCAATAAACTTCCGAAATTTCTTCGTCAGCGACAGCGGCCAAGTCTCACACGGAACTATCACGCTCGAAACCGAAGACAGGTTCAAGAACGTAGACGCAAGCACGGGGGATTTCTTAGCGAGTTTTGATACTTCGTTTGTTGGCAAGACGGCGACGGGAAACACGAAGTTACGCGACATTGATAAATTCTGGGACGCTAACGGAAAATTTTTACTCGAAGAACCTCGCGAACTGACTTTAACGCAGGGCGACGGCAGACAGGCTAAAATTATGCTGAACTCCGACGACACAATGAACGACGTAGCAAGAAAGCTGAATGATGCCATTGCTAATGGACTTGGTCAGAAAGATTACGTTGACAACACCGGCAAATTCGCAACTTTCGTTGAGGGCGCGACGACCGGACTTGAAGGAGTTGAAGGAACACTTGTAATTCGTTCGGTTTTGCCCGGCACGAGAGGCGAGATAACTTTATCGGCCAGCGAGGAAGTTTTGCATGCGTTCTCGTTGAATACGGTTCAGAAGGCGGATGAGTCGAAATACAACGTTACAGTGAGTGATGCTCACAGCGGCCAGATATTAGCTCAGGACGTGAAAATCACCGGAAATGTCTTAAAGGGAGTAATTCACCAGAATGTTGACGTTGAGTTTGACCCCATGTTAGGAATTAAAGCCGCGTGGAACAACTCAACAAAGGGCTTTGACCTCGTCGAAACTTCCGGGAATAACGGCGACGACGTAGTTCTGCATTTAGCCGACAATACTACGATTTTCCAGGTTGGAGCTGGTGAGGGCGAGGACGTTATGATTAGCATCGGGGATATGAGGGCTCACGCTTTGGGGCTTGACCGAGTGAATATCATGAGCCAGGAAGCCGCCGGACGTTCGATTACGATTATTGACTCGGCGATCGATCGGGTTTCAATGCAGATGGCGAAACTCGGAGCCGCTCAAAACAGGCTTGAACACCACATGGGTAACTTGATGGACGAGACCCAAGCCCTCGAAGAAGCTAACAGCCACATTCGCGACACAGAATACATGAGCGAAATGATGGAATATGCGAGAATTAGCATTCTTATGCAGGCGAATACTACGATGCTTGCACAGTCGAACCAGATGCAGCAGAGCAGTATATTAAGCCTGTTGAGGTAAGCTATGGCATTCGGGCCGGAATTTATTTCAGGACTCGCAGGGGCAATCCGTAAAATTCTGCCTCTGCGGGTTAATCGTATCGAGGGCGGGGAAGCATGGGCCGCGCTGAAAATTTCGGGGGAAAACTGGCTGTTATTCTCGTGGACTTCTGGAGCTGCCGGAATTTCTTTAGCGTCTCAAGGTGAGATTAATGCGTTGCGTGAAATTTCCCCATCAAGAGCCTCAATCTCGGAAGCGTTGAAGAGCAGATTGACACACGGCGGCGAGATTTACGAGGTAAAGCAAATCAATCACGACAGAGTTTTAGAGTTTAAGGCGAGACGAAGGGTTTCGGCAGGATTGAGCGTGAATTATTCGCTTGTGATTGAAATTACTGAACCTGTAGCGAATTTTCTTCTTCTTGATGACAAGGGAAAAATTGACGAAGCTGCACGACACTCAACGCCGGACGTTAATCACTTCAGAACGATTTTGCCGGGACATAGTTACACTCCTCCGCCAGCTTTTGAGGGCATCACGTTAAATCCATCGCAAGCGTTGAAATTTGAGGATGTCCAGAACATAAAGGGAATAGGCCGGCCGTTAGCAAGGTTAGTTCAGGCACATTGGCCGGAAAAAGACGCTATTGCTTGGAACTCGGCATTGATGAAAGCGCTTGATGAGGACGCAGAAGTTTCATGTAAGATCATCACGAAGAATAATTACTTGACACGCTTAGACTTCGATTTTCCGGAGTTTTCAGGCTCTCAAGTTTCCAATAATGAGAAAAATTCTGCTGATACTACACGTAAGCATGAAGTTTCTGCTTTTGATGGGAAAAAATCACATGAGCTTTCAGGCAGTCTTGATATTTCTCAAGTTTCCAGCGTTACGAAAAATTCTATCGACGCTCGTAATAATTCTCAATCTCTCACAATTAATCATCATTCATCAAGAGTTTCTGACGCTCTCGAAATCGCCAAGCTCGGAGTAATTGTGCCATTGTTGAGACGAGGACGGGAAAAAGTTTTACATGAGATTGACGCGAAGATTAAGCGAGCTGTAAAATCTCGTGAACGACACAGGGACGGCCTAATTAAGCAGCTGAAAGAGTGTGAGGAAGCTGAAGTTTTCAGGCTGAAGGGAGAAGCAATACTTTCACACATTTACGAAATTCCGAAGCGAGCTGAAAATGTCGTGCTTACTGACTGGGAAGGGAACGAGTTAAAAATTTCGCTTGACCCGGAACTTTCACCGTCCAGGAATGCCGAGAAATACTTCAAGCGTTACCGGAAGGCTAAAGGCAATCCCGACGAGATTAAATCGAACTTGGAAGCGATAAAGTCAGCAATTCAGGAGTTGAACGAACAGCACGCGTTACTTGAAGCAATTGACAATCCCGAAGACTTCAACGAGGCAGTGAAGGATTTATCCGAATGGATCTCGCCTGAGCCGAAAAAAGCTAATCCCAAGCGCAAAAAGAATTCTCCTGAAGTTCCGCCGCATTTAAGCATAAACTTTGAGGGCGTGAATATTCTTGTTGGACTTTCAGCACGAGGCAATCGATATGTAACGCTTAAGGCCGCGCGTCCTGAGGATATTTGGCTTCATGCTCACGAGATGCCCGGAGCTCATGTGATAATTAGAGGCGTGAAACGTCAAGAACTTGAAGGCTCAAGACGTAAAGTTTTGGAGTACGCTGCTTCACTTGCTGCCGGACATTCTTCGGGAAAAGAGGCCGGCTCAGTCCCGATTGATTACACCGAGAGAAAATACGTTCGTTCTGTGCCGGGAACTGTCGCGCTGGTAACGTATACAAATCCCGGAACTTTGCGAATTACACCGAAGAAATAAAGTTAATTCCTTCCTTGTCAGCTCGTAACTTTCAGGGAAGGAATTTTTTGCGCGTCAAACCTGAGACCTGAAAAACTTTTCTATATTTATCAGCTTTTCAAGGACCTCGTCCATGTTAATATTATTTCGCTCTGCCCATCCGCTTAAAGCTCCGCGTCCTTCGTCGTGATGTTCAGCTCCTGTTCTGGGGAAAAGCATATAATCTCCGTATTTTGCCCTTAAATATTCGTGAGGTTTGCAGGGAGCATTGAGAGTGTAGCCTTCGAATTGAATTGTTTGAGTTGGAAGAAAAGTATCCCATTCATAAAGATGTACATCGTAAAAAAATTCCGTATCAGCACACGCTAAATTAGTCCCCCCCCCCCGTACGTAGAATTAATGATTTTTTCGCGAATTTTGCCAAGTTCATCAACGTCTAAATTTTTGCCGGATTTTCTGTAAAACTTTTTATATTTACGAATGCGCGATGAAAGTGATTCTATGCTGTCGTCATAATGAACGTCATCGACCGGGAATATGTCGCACCAGACTCCTGTTTGTAAATGCTTGTAGCCAATTCCTAAACGATCTGCACCGGCTATGTAACATGTTACTGAGTCTTCTCCGAATGAAGCAAAAATTTCTGATAATTTGCGCCTTGCTTCGTCGTAATCTTTTCTCGGCATGTCTATATCAGTATCATCATCCCAAGGAACAAAGCCTTTATGTCTCACTGCGCCAAGAAGCGTTCCCCATGAAAGCCAGTAAGTCCAGCCCTCTTTTTTGCAAATAGCATCGAATATTGCCAGCAAAACAGCATCGCATAATTGAAGTTTTCGCAAAGCTCCTTTTGCCGATTCAATCTTCGTAATATCAACAAAGTGATTTAAGAAGTAATAAAGCGTATCAATTTCATCTTCGTATTTTTTGAGACCGGATACTTTTTTATACGCAAAATTGAAAGCTCCTGTTATTCCTTCTTGTTTAACTTTGAGAAAGAATTTTTGAAGTTTACTCATTAACATTCCTCCTTTGAGTGAATATTATAAAACGAACAATGAAAATTTCAGCAAAAAAAATAAGACAGCTAATATGAGAATTAAGCTGCCCTACCACGTGTTGTTAAATTAATAATATTTTCAAGGCTTGAGAATGAATAATGAAATCTCGGAGTTGTCGAATAATCTAATAATAAATCCATCCCACTGCGACGTTCCGGGACTTACATAAAGTTTCATATTATTAACGTCGTACCAGCCGCGAACAAAGCCGTTATTAGCCCGTTGGATTAAATATCTCACAATTGGCATCTGGCCTCCGTGCGTGTGTCCTGAGACTTGAAGCGCGATGTTATGTTCCGAGTTCTCACGTGCAAAACGGGGTTGATGATCCATCAGGATAACCGGCAAATTCTCGTCAACTCCTTCAAGAGCAAGCTGTGTATTATGATTGCCTCCGGTCGGGTCAGGAACTCCAGCGATGATTAATTTTGCGTCGCCTGATGAAATTTCAACGTGTTCATTTTCGAGCAGTCTTACGCCGAAATCCTTAATAGTCTTAAGCCAGCCTTGCAGGTCAAAATAATACTCATGATTGCCGGTTACGCCGAACACGCCGTATTTCGCTTTGAGCTGTGAGATTGGTTCGAGGTCAGTATATCTTGCTTTGACGCTTCCATCGACGAAATCACCAGGAATTAATATTACGTCGGGTTCGAGCGAATTAACTTTTTCGACGACTGAGCTTACGAACTCGCGACGGTTTAACATGCTCGTATGAATATCAACTATCATAGCAACTTTCAAGCCGTCTAAATCTTTTCCCAAGCCCGGAATTTTCACCTCATGAGTGATTACGTCAGGAACACGCACGCCCTGATAAACTCCGTAGAGTGTCGATAATGACGCGATGATTAATATTGTGAGCGAGGCATAATGTCCGGGAAATTTCGCGCGGATAAAAATCTTCCAGAGAATAAATATTGCGTCTTTGAGCAAGAGCATGAACAACGCGCATATTATGAAGCTGAATATTCCTGACAAAATTAACGTTACAAAGTGTGGAATTTCGTAAATCTCGAAGCCTGAAGGTGTCATCCTGTAAGCAAAGAATTTTCCTAAGCCCGCGAAGAGAATTAACGACATCAATAACTTTATCCATAACGAAATTTTCAGCGGGAGAATTAAGCTGACAATCTCATACAGGCAAATTATAACCGGCATCATGAAGAACAATCTGAACATAAATTTTTCTCACTTCCTGAAACTTTTTGTAGTATTATATAATGCATTAAATCACGAAAGGATACCTTGACAAATCATGAAAAATGATATAATGGATTCAGGACTCAGGACTCAGGACTCAGGACGAACTATGCCCGTGATCGTGAATACTGGAACAATTATTACTCGTCGACGCTTGATAAAATTTCGGAGCCCAGCAACTTCGCACAAAGCGTTCTAACTCAGCTTGAGCCGGGTAAAAATATTCTTGAGCTGGGCTGTGGAAACGGACGCGACAGCTTATTTTTTCTTGCTAACGGCTTTCATGTTACCGGCATTGATGCTTCTGATGTCGCGATTGAGAGATTAAAGCGGATTACGGCCAATGATGAGAAGGCTGAATTTCTCTGCGGCGACTTTGTTACGGACGAAGTGATTTACTCACGGAAATACGATTACATTTACAGCAGGTTCACACTTCACGCAATTAACTCCTCACAACAAAACGAACTCTTACGAAACGCAAAACTCGCATTAAGACCAGGCGGGAAAATTTTCATTGAGGCCAGGACTTTACGCGATGAACTTTACGGGAAAGGCGAGAATGCCGGGAATAACGCGTTCATTTACGATGGACATTACAGGAGATTTATTGAGCCTGAAGAATTAGCCGAAGAGATGCGCGCAATGGGATATGAAATAATCTCGCTTTGTGAAAGTTCCGGCTTCTCGAAGTTCAAAGATTTTGACCCGATATTAATGAGATTGACGGCGAGAATATAGCGTAAAAATATAACACGTTCTATTTTACTGCTCAGAAAAAATTACCCTGCCCGAAAATTCATCAGACAGGGTAAAAATTATTTCTCGCTTTATGCCGATTTCTTCTCAGCTGTAACGGCTTTCTCGCCGGTATTAATACATTTCGCCGGACAGACTTTCGCGCACACTCCGCACTTAATGCAATTATCCTGATTGATTACGGCCAAATCGTTCACCATGTCAATCGTCTGTTTCGGACATTTCTTAGAGCAAAGAGTACAGCCGATGCATCCAGCACTGCACACACTCTTAACCTGCGGGCCCTTCCAGTGAGAATTACACGCTACGATTACGTCAGCCGTAACAGGAACAAGCGTAAATACTCCCTTCGGACAATTCGCTACACATGCTCCACAGCCTACGCATTTTGAAACGTCAACTTTAGGAAGTCCATCATCGCCCATCGACAACGCGCCGAAGTTGCAGACGCTAACACAAGTTCCCAAGCCTATACAGCCGAACGGACATGAATTAGGCGAACCTCCGGGAATTGTCGCCGCACTCGCACAATCCTTTATTCCGTCGTAGATTAAATTTCTCGGTGATGCCTCACAAGTTCCCTTGCACTTCAAGAATGCTCTCATCGGAACAGTTGCTCCGGCTTCAACTCCCATTATTGCCGCGATTTTCTCAGCAACAGGAGCTCCGCCGACCGAACATTTATTTACTGCCGCGCCCTCATTAACAACGCCGGAAGCATAACCATCACAGCCGGGATAGCCGCATCCTCCGCAGTTCGCTCCAGGCAACGCTGCTCGGATTAAGCCTATGCGCTCGTCCTGATGAACTCGGAAGACGATTGAAGCCACTGCAAGAAGAACTCCGAAGACTCCGCCCATTATTCCCATTAACGCAAGAGGTGTTACCATTACGTGCATTACGTCCATGTTCAAAGTCCCCTTTCCCTACTTAATAAGTCCCGTGAAGCCCATGAATGCAATTGACATCAGGCCTGCTGTGATTAAAGCCATCGGTAAGCCCTGCAAACTGTCAGGAACTCCCTCATTGTCAGAAATTCTCTCACGAATACCGGCCATCAATGAAATTGCAAGCAAGAAGCCCAATGATGAACCGAGCGCGTTTACCAGTGAAGCCGCCAATCCGTAGCCCTCGTTCATGTTCAAGACTGCAACGCCGAGAACTGCACAGTTCGTTGTGATTAAGGGTAAGAAAATTCCGAGCGACTTATAGAGCACAGGATTTAACTTCTTCAATGCAAGCTCGACAAACTGAACCAATGCCGCGATTACGAGAATGAACGAAAGAGTGTATAAATATTCAAGATGTAACGGAACGAGCAGATAATTATACGTCAGCCATGTCATTAACGAAGCTAACACGATAACGAACACGACAGCCGCGCCCATTCCTTGAGCCGTCTTCAACTTTGAGCTGACACCCATAAACGGACAGCATCCCAAGAAACGAGACAGCAAAATATTATGGACGAAGATTGAGCTTATGAATAACAATAATAATTCCGTTCCTGTCATTGTTTATTTCGCCTCGCATTCTTCATCAGCTTCAAGTTTCTTGCAGAATTTAGCCATCGCGCAAGCTCCGCATCCCATAGGCCTGGCCTCTGCCGGTGTAGCTCCGAGACCTCTCATTTTTGCCGCACGTGCTTGAATAGCTCTGAATGCTCCCATGCAGCAACCGAGAATTATAAATCCGCCAGGTGCAAGAACAATCAACATTGCCGGTTCAAAGCTGACTACAGGATTTCCGAACCATGTGCCGGCACCGAAAATCTCTCGGACTGAGCCCAAGAACATTAATGCAAGCGTGAAGCCTAAGCCCATTCCTACACCGTCCAAAGCTGAAGCAAATACGCCGTTCTTCGACGCAAAAGCCTCCGCACGAGCAAGAATGATACAGTTGACGACGATTAACGGTATAAATATTCCCAGCGATTTATTGAGTTCTGGAGCAAATCCCTTCATTAAAAACTCAATAACCGTAACGAAACCCGCGATTACTACGATGAAAATCGGAATTCTGACCTCATCAGGAACCATTTTACGCAGGAGTGAGATTACTGCATTTGACGCGATTAATACGAACGTTGCGGCAATTCCCATTCCTAAACCGTTAGCGACGCTCGTTGTTACGGCCAATGTCGGACAAAGACCGATGCACTGAACGAACGTCGGATTTTCGGATAATATTCCGTTCGCGATAATTTTTACATTACTCTGGCTCAATTCTATTCAGCCCCCTTCAAGTTCTTCTGCCAATATTCGACGGCGGCATTTACTCCGCTTGTTACGGCATTTGATGTGATTGTTGCTCCCGAAATCGCGGAAATCTCATCAGGATTTGACGCTCCACCTTTTACAACTTTCAGCGGCAGTGATGATTTATCGTTGAATTGTTCGTAAAATTCCGGCTCTGTTGATTTTGCTCCAAGTCCGGGAGTTTCAGAATGGCTCAGAATGTTTATTGCCTTAACTGTTCCGTCCTTCGTTACACCGACAATAAAGCTCACAATTCCGCCGTAACCTTTCGAGTTCACCGTTAAGCACCAGCCTTCAACGCCTTTATCACTCGTTCCCTTCTGGACTTCAGCGACGAAATCATCAGCGACAACCTCGACAGCCTCGAAATTCTGACCGGCAGGCATGACTATTCTGTATGCTTCGTTTTTGGCCGCGAGTTCAGCCTGTAAAATTGCCTTGCTCGTTACGTTCTCAACAAGTCCGAGAATTATTCCAGTTACAGCCGTAACCGCAAAAAGTGTTCCGCCTAAATGCAATGCCTTCTTTAATGCATCGTTGAAACTCACTTTGTCTTCAGACATTTATGATTTCGCCTCCGTTCTCTTGAAGAAATTACTTTTCGGCGCACCGAATGTTCTAGGCTCAGTGTACATGTCGATTAACGGTACAGCTATATTCATGATTAAGATTGAGAATGAAACGCCCTCAGGATAACCGCCCCAAGTTCTTATTAACGCCGTCAGAAGTCCGCATCCGAACGCGTAAATGTATTGTCCCTTCGCCGTCATCGGTGAAGTCGTGTAATCCGTAGCCATGAAGATAGCTCCGAGTAATAAGCCGCCAGTCAGAACTTCCGTGCAGGCCGCGCCGTGTCCGAAAAGCTGAGCTAATATTGCCGTCGTAGCGATGTAAATTACGGGAATTCGCCATGAGATAACTTCTTCCCAGATTAAATATAATCCGCCGAGAATGAGAAGAATTGATGACGTTTCGCCGATACAGCCCGCCATATTTCCGGCTGACATGTTCCAGAGTGAAACGCTGACTTCCGAACCTGCTTTCATTGCCGCTAATGGAGTTGCTCCGGACATTCCCGCAATTGTCCAAGTCGTCATTGCCGTCGGCCAGGAGATTAACATCATCGCGCGAGCCGCTAATGCAGGGTTGACGATGTTACAGCCAATTCCGCCGTAAAATTCTTTCACAACGATAATCGCGAATACACAGCCGCAAACTGCCATCCAGATTGGAATTGTCGGAGGAAGGTTATACGCTAATAATAATCCCGTAACGACAGCCGATAAATCTCCGATTGTATTTTTCCGGTGCATTACGAATTTGTTCCAGAACCATTCACTAATTACGCATGCAAGAATACACGCGGCTATCACGCATAAGGAACTCAGGCCGAGAAAATATACTCCTGTAATTCCGGCGGGCAGGAGAGCAAGAATAACCATGCCCATAATTCTGCGAGTACTGAACTCCGAATGAACATGCGGAGAAGTTGATACAACAAGTTTTTCTGCCATGATTATTTCGCCTCTGCTTTCTGTTGTGCCTTACAAGTCAACGTAAAATATCTCGAAGCCGAACACGAAGATGAAGTTGCAAATTTTTCTATCATGATTACTTCGCCTCAGCTTTCTTTTTCGCTTCTGCCGCCGCTTTACGACGTTCAGCATTAACCGCAGCTTTACCGTTCTTGTAACTCTGGGTTAAGTGTCGTGATGCCGGACAGTTATAAGCACATGAGCCGCATTCAATGCAGTTCATTCCTCCGTGAGCCTCGAATGTCGCGTAATCCCTTCTCCTTACAGCGTGGTCAAGAAGTGTAGGCTCTAAATGCATCGGGCATGCTTCAACACATTTTCCGCATCTTATGCACGAGCCTTCTTCAGCAATGTAAGCGAGCTTTGACGTGAGAGCTAAAATTCCCGACGTTCCTTTAACGACAGGGACATCGATTGAACGCATAGCAATTCCCATCATGGGGCCGCCGCTGATAACTTTTACAGGCTCATCGCTGAAACCTCCGCAAGCATTGATTAATTCCCGGACGTTCAAGCCGAGAGGAACCTGCAAATTTTTCGGCTCAACTATTGCGTCGCCTGTTACGGTTACGATACGTTCAGTTACAGGTTTTCCGTTAGCTATAGCCTGGTAAATCTGCCAAGTTGTGCGCGTGTTGAGAACGATACAGCCGACATCAGCAGGAAGAGCAGGGACTAACGGGACTTCTTGACCAGTTACGGACTTGATTAACATTTTTTCCGCGCCTTGAGGATATTTCACCTTCAGCGGCATAACCGAAATTTTCGGGTTCTTGTTGTGTTCGGTCATAATCCGGATTGCTTCGGGCTTGTTGTTCTCGATGCCGATAACTCCTTGAGCCTGCGGGAAAATCTCAAGCACAAATTCAAGTCCCTTGATAATCTCGTCAGGGCTGTCAATCATTAACCGATTATCACACGTAAGATAAGGTTCACACTCAGCGGCATTGACGATAACCCAGCGGATAACTTTATCTTTGGGCGGTGAAAGTTTGACGTGAGTCGGGAAACATGCTCCCCCAAGTCCGACAAGTCCGGATTCCCGGATTAACTTCACGTACTCAGAAGGCGCGGGCTTATGTCCTAGCAAGTCATGAAGCGTCGGAGCTGGAGTATATTTTCCGTCGCTTTCGATTACGATACTGGGTTCCATTGCTCCTGTGAAGGCCATTCGAGGTTCAATAGCTTTGACTGTGCCGGAGACAGCTGAATATTTCGGAGCTGAGACGAAAGCATCAGTGTCGGCGATTTTCTGACCTGCAAGAACAACATCACCCTTCTTAACGATTGGTGAACACGGAGCACCGATGTGAAGAGCCAGAGGGTAAACGAACTCGCGAGTATCTTCAGGCCGCAAAATTTCGACGGCTTTATTCTCCGTGAGAGCTTTACCTTCAGGCGGATGTACTCCACCTAAAAACGTAGGCAGGTTCATCGTGTTATAACACTCCCCTCAATAGAATGAATTGTAAAAATTTGAATGAGTGTATTATAGCGTAATTAGTGCAAAAATTTTCAGACCGTATAAAATGTAAGCTATAAAAAAGTTTTCATAGTGAAGAAATTTCATGATATGTTCCGTATCGTTTTTCTCTCGTGAATAATTTTAGTGTCGCCAAGCTCATTTTTTGCTCATGATGTAAAAATTTTCATGTCATGCTCCGTAAAAATCCATATTGTTTTTTGCCCTCAAATAGTTTTAATATTATCACATTAAATTTTTCAAGGAGGTAATTTTTTCATGAGACGTAAAGCATTATTCATTCTCATAATTTTTGCGTCAATTTTCTTGTCCCCCCCCCCCATTAGTATTTTCTGCTGAGGAAGATTACACTTCATTAAACACAATACTTGCGTTGAATATGGCGACTGTGTCAATCAATCGAATAATCAAGGCTGAAGACAAAATAGTTCTCGCTCAAGAATACGGGAATATCATCAACAATCTCGATCTTAGCAAAATTAAGCCCGACCCGGAAATCACAAAAATTTATACTGAGATACTTAACCTCATAACTAGTAAAATACTCATCAAAGAAGAGACCAGGTTTATACGTGCAAACTATGATAAACGGGTGCAGAACGGCATTGTTGAGGCAATAACTTCTCTGTCTGTAACATCATTGATTAACCCTCAGGAATTCTTGGAAGTTCTTGCGAGAGAATGCATATCAACCTATTTCGATTATCAATTTCATCATGATGATTTGCGCGAGGAAATGAACCGGGATTTATGGCGTTTGAAGTCAGAGGATATTCAAGCCGTGAATAACATACGGAAGCAGCAATTGGAATCAGTATGGAGCTTATTGTATAAATATAGAGATGCCAGCGGCTCAAGACTTGTAGACCTAGATATTGACTATTTTTATCAGGCGGTTAATGAACCAGACAATACAAAACGTTTGACTGATTTCCGAATTCTTGAGAAAAAACTCAAGTCATATCCTCCGTACTGGTTTTATCGTGCCCAATCCGCTCGTATCGCTAATAAAAATGAAGAATACCAGAGCTGTCTAGCGTCATTCGATGAAGTTTGGCAGCCCGTCTTAATAGAAGATCCCTATAAACTTGAAGTTTGCAAATACCGTTTTCAAGATTTAATGAACAGCGGACGAAGTCTTGAGAATATTCGTGATGAGGCTTTGAGTTATCTCGATGCTGCGAAGGAAAATACTCCATTTGAAGACTGGGCCAATAATTTATTCATAGGGCTTGCGTATTATGTACTTGGAGAATATGAAAAGGGTATTGCTCAAGTGAGCGTTAATGTAAATTTTAAGCATGATGACGGTTTGCCGATTGATACAATGTACAGCCCTTCAATTCTTCGTCAGATGACGGCGGGAAATGATGACATTATAACTTTTGTTAGTAAGCTGACTGAATTTATTAAACATTACTCGCAAGAATGGAAAAACTCAAAACTTGAAAGCAAACTTGATGAAAAAATCGAACAAAATTTTCATGAAAATACTAAATATCAATGGGACGAACGATTTTTTCAGGACAACGAGAAACTCGTGAAAGCTCAAGATTATTTTGTCGAGGGTATAGCACGCATAACACGAGGTTTCCGGCTTTCAACAAATTGGGGCGGTGTCTTTGACAAAATCCAGAACGATATATATTCATCATTCAGGCCGGAATATGAAGCGTTCATGAAAAATTTTCAGGCGGAATATTCTCCCATCTCGCAAGAAAACATATCGTTTTTAGATATTGCGGATAAACTCGAGGATAAAAGGCTTAATTTGTTATGGCCAGCTCTCGAGTCTCAATTATCAAATCCATGGACTGCTTTTATAATACTTGTTGCCGGGGTATTGATAATTACTTTCAAAAATCTTGTAACTAATAAGCTGTTCCCCGTGTTTAATTATAAGGTGAGATTAGATATCGTGAGGAAACAGAATTAGTGCCAGTGAAAAAAGAAGTACGTGTACCAG